>JBBQTM010000014.1:0-33372 GCA_038234545.1 Sphingomonadales bacterium | reverse complement strand
TTCAAGCGCGGTGACATCATCGTCACCTCGGGCACCGGCGGCCTCTATCCCCCGCTCGTCCCGATCGCCCGGATCATCCGGCTCGACGACGATGGCGCGCTCGCCGTTCCGCTCGCCGATCCCGCCCGGTCCAGCTTCGCGATCGTCGAGCGCGCGTTCGAGCCCGCCGCGCTCGCCGCCGCCGCCGCGCCCGGGGACCGCTGATGGTCCGTGCCGGCCTGTCCAACAATCAGGGCGCGTTCAAGGGCGGGTCGGTCAGCGGCGCCTCCTACATCCCCGCCGCTACCGTCGTCGCCGCCTCCTTGCTCGGCACCCTCCCAATCGTCTCGCTCACCGGCTGGTGGCCGAATTTCGGGTTCCTGATGCTGATTGCCTGGCGCCTGCTGCGTGCCGATCCCTGGCCGGCGTGGTGGGCGGCGCCGATGGGCTTCGCCAACGACCTGCTGACCGGCGCGCCGATCGGGTTGTCGGTAACGATGTGGACGGCAGCGATGCTGGCGATGGAATGGGTCGATCAGCGCACCCAGTGGCGCGACTATTGGGTCGAATGGGCGATCGCCACCTTGCTCATCACGGCTGACCGCTGGTCCGACTGGCAGGTCGCCGGGCTGATGGGGGCGCCGGTGCCGTTCCTCCATGTCGTCCCCGCGATCACCATCAGCGTGCTCGCCTTTCCGATCGCGGCGATAATCGTATCGCGGCTCGATCGCTGGCGGCACGGGCGATGAGCATCCTTGGCCCCCAGCGTGGGCGGCGCCTGACCGGCGCGCACCAGGGCCTGGCCTTTTCGCGGCGCATGCTGCTGGTCAGCGGCGCGCAGGCGGCGGTCGGCGCAGTGCTGGTCGGGCGGCTCGGTTATCTCGCCATCTCGCAGAACGAGCATTACAAATTGCTGTCGGAGAGCAACCGCGTCCAGCTGATCGTGGTCCCGCCGCGTCGTGGCTGGCTGGTCGACCGCTACAACAAGCCGATCGCGATCAACCGCTCCGATTTCCGGATCGACATCATTCCCGAGCAGCTCGAACAGCCCGAGGCGACGCTTCGCCTGCTCGCCCGGCTGCTTGTGCTCAACGTCGACGAAGTCGATCGGATCATCCGCGAACTGAAGGCCTCGAAAGGCTACCAGCCGGTCCAGGTGGCCGAGAATGTGCCGTATGAAAAATATGCCGCGGTCACCGTCCGCCTGCCCGAATTGCCCGGGGTCGTGCCCCAGCGCGGTTTCTCGCGTTTCTATCCCGCCGGTCCCGCGGTCGGACATCTGACCGGCTATGTCGGGACTGCCAATGCCAAGGAATATGAGAAAGAAAAAAACCCGCTGCTGATCACACCGGGTTTCAAGATCGGCAAGGAAGGCCTTGAAAAGACTCTGGAACAATACCTTCGCGGTATTCCGGGCGGGCAGCGGGTGGAAGTCACCGCGCGCGGCAAATTGGTCCAGGAACTGACCCCCAAACCCGACCGCTCGGGCGCCACCACCCAGCTCGCGATCGACGCCGGCCTGCAGGAATATGCCGCCCGCCGGCTGGGTGAGGAATCGGGCAGCTGCATCGTCATCGACTGCCTGACTGGCGACATATTGTGCATGGCCTCGATGCCCGCTTACGATCCCAACAGTTTCTCCGACGGTATCGGCCGGATCGAATGGAAGATGCTGTCGGAAGACCAGCGCAAACCGCTGCTCAACAAGAATCTCAACGCGCTCTACCCGCCCGGCTCGACCATCAAGCCGATGGGGGCGCTGGCCATCCTGCAGGCCGGAATCGACCCCGACGCCACCGTCCACTGCCCGGGTGGCTATGCGCTCGGCAACCGCTTCTTCCGCTGCCTGGGCCGCCACGGCACGGTCAACATGCGCCGTGCGATCGCCAAGAGCTGCAACACCTATTTCTACTCGATGGGCCACAAGATCGGCTATGACGCCATCGCACCGATGGCCAAGCGCTTGGGATTGGGCCAGAAATTCGACTTGCCGGTCGTCAGCCAGAATTACGGCACGGTCCCCGACAGCGCCTGGAAACTGCGCAAGTGGAATGAGCCGCGACGGATCGTCGAGCGCCCTGACTGGACCGCGTCGGACACGCTCAACGCCTCGATCGGCCAGGGCTATCTCATCCTCAACCCGCTCCAGCTGGCGGTGATGGCAGCGCGGATTGCCTCGGGCCGCGATGTCCAGCCAACGCTGATCGGCGCGCATACGAAGCCCGCGCCCTTGATGGGGCTCGATCCCAAGCATCTCGAGATCGTCCGCGGCGGGATGTGGGAAGTGGTCAATGGCGACGGCACCGCGGGCGCCAGCCGGTTGATGATCCCGGGCATCGAAATGGGCGGCAAGACCGGCACCGCGCAGGTGCGCAAGATTTCCGGTTCCCAGCGCGGCCAGTCGGGCGACTGGAAGTATCGCGATCACGGCCTGTTCGTCTTCTTCGCCCCGACCTCCAACCCGCGCTATGCCGGCGCGGTGGTGATCGAACATGGTCTTGGCGGTGCACGCGCCGCCGCGCCGGTCGCCAAGGACGTGCTGACCTTCCTGTTCGACAAGCCCAAGGCGATGGCCCGCCTGGCCGAGCTGGAAGCCGGCTGGGGCGGCACATTGCTTGAGCGCAACGCCCGACGCGCCGCCGCGGTTGAAGCAACGGCTGCTGCTGCAACTGCGGCGGCCAAGGCTGCTCGGGCACCCGCGCCATGATCACCTCGGCGATCCTGCCTACCCCCCTCGCGCGGCTGCCGTGGCGGCTGATTTTCATGGTCGCGGGAATCTGCGGATTCGGCCTGATCGTCCTTTACTCAGCGGCAGGTGGCAATTTCGCGCCCTGGGCCAACAAGCAGGCGATGGTCATCTTGTTCTTCCTGTCGGTCGCGATCGTCATCTCGACGATCAAGGAATCGACCATGAAGGCGCTGACCTTTCCGGCCTATGCGGCGATCGTGGTGATGCTGGTCGGGGTCGAGGCCCTTGGCTTCGTGACGAAGGGCGCGCAGCGCTGGCTCGATCTCGGTTTCATCCGACTCCAGCCGTCGGAATTCATGAAGCCGGCGATCGTCCTTACGCTCGCCCGCTTTTACGAATTGCTGCCGGCGGGCGAAATTCGCAAATGGCGCGCCTTGTGGCCGGCTTTGTTGTTGCTCGGGATCCCCGCCGGGCTGATCCTGGTCCAGCCCGATCTCGGCACCTGCCTGATGGTCGTGTTCTGCGGGATTACGGTGATGTTCCTGGCCGGGCTGCCGATGTGGTATTTCGTCGGTTCGGGGATCGCGGTCGCCGCCGCCATGCCGGTGGCGTTCGCTTTGATGCACGAATATCAACGCAAACGGGTGCTGACCTTCCTCGATCCGGAAAGCGATCCCCTCGGCGCCGGCTATCATATCAGCCAGTCCAAGATCGCGATCGGCTCGGGCGGAATCTTCGGCAAGGGCTACCTCAATGGCAGCCAGAGCCATCTCCAGTATCTCCCTGAAGGACATACCGATTTCGTCTTCGCCAGCCTGGTCGAGGAATGGGGCATGGTCGGCGGCACCATTTTGATCCTCGCCTTCGGGCTGGTCATTCGCTGGGGCATGAACGTCGCCAAACGCGCGCCAACCCGCTTCGGCCAGCTCACCGCCGCCGGCCTGTCGGGCACGATCTTCTTCTATGCCTCGATCAACCTGCTGATGGTGATGGGTCTCGCCCCGGTGGTCGGCGTACCGCTACCCCTGGTCAGCTTCGGCGGATCGGCGGTGATGACGGTGATGATCTGCATCGGCATCATGATGAGCCTGGAACGCCAGCAACGCAGCCAGTCGCGGCTCGAAGGCTAAGCGGACGCTTCAGTGCGCGATGCTAAGGAGAAATGGTGGATCGGCTCGGGCTCGAACCGAGGACCATTCGATTAAGAGTCGAACGCTCTACCAACTGAGCTACCGATCCACACCGTGACGAAGCGGCGCGTATAGCGAGGTCGCCCGCAGCGTCAACCTCACCCCGGCACGATTGGCCGCAGCGTTAGGGGATCGGGGGCACCAAACCACTCCGGGGCCAATGGGTAAGCCTGGTGACAGACGTTTAATGACCGCCATGGGTGGACAGCAGTCATTGGGCCCTAATGTCTGCTTTGGGTGGAAAGCGGACATTATGGTGCGGTCTCAATAAGGCTCGCATTGGCCGCTTGCGGACCGTCCGGCTTCGATGATGACGCGGCAATTCCTGCCGTTCGTCCAGCGCCCTTGCGTTTTGGGTCAGGTTACGCTCGGTAATGCGCATGAAAGCCCAGTATCATCCGTTCGAACCCGCTCGTCTGGCTGCGCTGCGCGCCTATGATATTCTCGATACGCCGCGAGAATCCGATTTCGACGAAATCGTAATGCTTGCCTCGCGGATTTGCGACGTCCCGATATCCGTCATCAATTTGATCGATGAAAATCGCCAATGGTTCAAGGCTGAAACCGGCCTTGGGGTCCGTGAAACGCCGCTCGACACGTCGTTATGTGCCCATGTCATTCTGGAAGATGAGTTCGTCGAAATCCCCGATACGCTGGCCGACGCACGCATGACGGACAATCCCTTGTGTCTCGCCGACCCAGGGCTGCGATTCTACGCAGGAGCGTTGCTTAAGTCGAAGGGCGGCTATCCGATCGGCACGTTATGCGTCCTCGACAATCAGCCGCGGACGCTCAACGCATTGCAGCGCGAGACTCTGCGAATCCTTGCGCACCAAGTCATGACGCAGCTCGACTTGCGGGCGGTCATCGCCAACGAGACGGTGCTTCGAAGCGAAATTGATCACCGGGTCAAAAACTCGCTGCAGGTGGTCGGCGCGTTTGTCGCGCTTGAACGGAGCGCATCGGACGACGATCACACCCGCGCCTCGCTCGGGCGGGTCGAGCGGCAAATTAAGGTCGTCGCCGCACTTCACGAGCATCTTGGTATCGCCGGCAATGCCGACCTGATCGACCTGGGGCCCTATCTAGACCAGGCGGTCAGCCTTATCGATTCGACCCTCCCGGGCGATATCTCGGTCCAGGGCAGCTTCGAAAATGTGAAGGTCACTCCGCGCGAGGCATCGATCGTGGCGACGATCGTCAACGAGCTTACGGCGAATGCGTCAAAGCATTCATTCGCGCGGTCGTCCGGAACAATCATCCTGAATGGCAAGCGCGTGGCCGAAGCTGGCTATCGGCTAATGTGCAGTGACGATGCCGAGCCGCGCGCAGTCGAGGCAACCAACCTAGGCGGACGCGCAGGGATCGGGCTCAAAATTCTCAGGGCATCAGTTCGCCAGCTCGAAGGGACAATGACGGCGACGCACAATGACGAGGGCTATTCGACCCGGCTCGATTTCAATTTTTCTGATGCCTGACTTACGCCTCTGTGTAGCTCCATCCGAATTCATGCGCCCGGATAACGTATGCTTTGACTCAAAAGGTAGCATTATCCGAACGGCAGCAATGGGTCGAAAGCGGACTTCAGATCGATGTTCCCCTGCGTAGAAGGCACACGTCAGAGTTTCGGCCGTTCGGCGTTAGCAAATCGGCGATAATCTGAGCTGTTCTTCCAACTTGCGTATCGCTGGTAAGCAGGAAGATCGCCATCGGCGGGCGCGTATTGCTCCATTCGCTCGGCAAGCCACTGAAGCCATTCGAACAGGTTGGGCCATCCGTGGCTCCGTTCCTCTTTGATATGCCGCTCAAACTTCTGCCAGCAAAGAACAGTCGGCCCGCGGTAAAACTCCGCGTACATATCGATGGGGACGTGACCGCGAGCAACGATCGGTCCCAAGCTTTCGAACAGTGCCAATGTCGCCATTGCAGACTTGTATTGAGCACCCAGCCGCTTCCGAAGCTCCTCACCAGATAGATCGTTTGGGAGATCGTGAACAATCAGCAACGCTTCGGCGCTTTCAGGAGTTTGCAGCGGCGCTAACAGCTCTAGGCCAGCCTGAACTTCTCTCTGGTGGCGCAGCTGACGCAATTGCATCAGTCCAAATGCAACCCCGATGACCACGGCCAAAGTTTCGATAATCTGTAGAGCTAGCTGCCAGGACATAGGACCCCCGGCTTCAACTTAGCGCGATAGCCAATGTCCGCAATGGTTCGAAAGTAGACATTATCGCCAGTGCCCCCTCAGTTAATCACGTTCACAATAAAAGCTTTCAAAATAGGACTTCGCCTGCTCTGCTCCGCTGCCCCCGATCAGAATGCGATCGGCAACGACCGAATCGTGTCAGGCTCTTTGAACTTGTCGATCCACACGGCGGCACGCCCGCTTGCCATTTCGCGCCCGCAAAACCGGGGCCCACGAAATCGCGAAACTAAGTCAACCGAGTCAACTTCGCCTCGAGACAGACAGGAAAACTAGCCCGTTTCCACCGGCCGGTTCGCCAGCAGATCATCGACTACCCCGGGATCGGCCAGCGTCGATGTGTCGCCCAGATTGCTGACATCCCCCTCGGCAATCTTGCGCAAAATGCGACGCATGATCTTGCCCGACCTGGTCTTGGGCAGGGCCGGGGCGAACTGGATTACGTCCGGCGTTGCGATCGGGCCGATTTCCTTGCGGACCCAAGCCACCAGTTCGCCGTGCAGCGCCGCATTGGCCGCGACGTCGGCGTTGACCGTGACATAAGCGTAGATCCCCTGCCCTTTGATCGCATGCGGCATGCCGACCACCGCCGCCTCGGCGACGTCGCGATGCGCGACCAATGCGCTCTCGACCTCGGCGGTGCCCATGCGGTGGCCGCTGACGTTGATCACATCGTCGATCCGCCCGGTGATCCAGTAATATCCGTCGTCGTCGCGGCGGCATCCGTCACCTGTGAAATAATAACCCGGATAATGGGTAAAATAGGTCTGGAAGAAGCGCTCGTGGTCGCCCCACAGGGTACGCATCTGCCCTGGCCAGCTGTCGGCGATCACCAGGCTGCCCTCGCCCGCCCCGTCGATGACCTTGCCCTCACCGTCGAGCAGTTCGGGCCGCACTCCGAACAAGGGCCGGGTCGCGCTCCCCGGCTTCATCGCCGTCGCGCCGGGCAAGGGGCTGATCATCATCCCCCCGGTTTCGGTCTGCCACCAGGTATCGACAATCGGGCAGCGCCGCTCCCCGACCACGCGATGATACCACTCCCACGCCTCGGGATTGATCGGCTCACCGACCGTCCCGAGCAACCGCAGCGACGAGCGCTCGGTACTGGTCACCCAATCGTCACCCTCGCGCATCAGCGCCCGCAGCGCGGTCGGCGCGGTGTAGAAAATCTCGACCCGATATTTGTCGATCACCTGCCAGAAGCGCGACGGATCGGGCCAGTTGGGCACGCCCTCGAACATCACCTGCGTCGCGCCGTTGATCAGCGGAGCGTAGACGATGTAGCTGTGCCCGGTGACCCAGCCAACGTCAGCCGCGCACCAGTAAATCTGCCCCGGCCGGTAATCGAACACATATTCGTGGGTCATCGCGGTCCACACCGCATAGCCACCAGTGGTGTGAAGCACGCCCTTGGGCTGCCCGGTCGATCCCGAGGTGTAGAGGATGAACAGCGGATCTTCCGCCCCCATTTCCTCCGCCGGGCAGATTTCGGACTGATCCGCCACCGCATCGGCCCAATCGAGATCGCGACCCGCCGCCATCGCCACCTCGGCCCCGGTCCGCCGCAGCATGATCACCCGCTGCACCGACGGGCAATGTTCGACCGCCGCATCGACATTGGCCTTCAACGGAATGCGTTTTCCACCGCGAAGCCCTTCGTCGGCGGTCACCACCAACGTCGAATTGCAATCCCTGATCCGCCCCGCCAGCGCTTCGGGGGAGAAACCCGCGAACACCACCGAATGGATTGCCCCGATGCGGGCACAGGCCAGCATCGCCACCGCCGCCTCGGGCACCATCGGCAAATAAATCGTCACCCGGTCGCCGCGTCCGATCCCCTCGGCCTTGAGCGCATTGGCGAAGCGGCACACGTCGCGGTGGAGTTCGGCATAGCTGATGACCCGGTTGGCCTCGGCGGGGTCGTCGGGCTCCCACAGGATCGCCGCCGTCTCGCCCCGCTCCGCCAGGTGGCGGTCGAGGCAGTTGGCGCTGAGGTTCAGGGTCCCGTCGGCGAACCATTTGATGCCGAAGTCGGCTTCGTCGAAGCTGCTCTGTTTGACCGTGGTGAAGGGCCTGATCCAGTCGATCCGCTTCGCCTCCTCCCGCCAGAAAGCGTCGGGATCGTCGATCGAGCGGCGGTACATCTCGTGATATTGTGCTTCGTCGATCAGCGCGTTCGCCGCCCATTGGTCGGGCACGGGATAAGTTTGGGACATGCTAGCCTCCGCTCGGCGGCAGCCTAGCCGATGCTATCGCCGTGCACAGCATGTTCAGGCGAAGTGGTGCAACTTTCCGATGAATTTCAACGTATTTCGTTCAAGTACCAGTGGAGATTATCATGCGCATATTGGGTGTTTTAATGAGTGCGACCTTGATCGCCACCGCCGGTTGCTCGTCGGCCGACGCTGCCAGCGCCAAGCTCGTCCCCGCCCCGGCGCTCGATGTTCCCGCCAGTGCGGGCATCCAGACCGCGGTCCTCGCCGGCGGTTGCTTCTGAGGGATGGAAGCGGTGTTCGAACATGTGAAGGGCGTCCGCGACGTCGTCTCGGGCTATGCCGGAGGCGCCGCGATGGATGCCAGTTATGCCAAGGTCAGTAGCGAACGCACCGGCCATGCCGAGGTGATCCGCATCACCTACGACCCGAAGCAGGTCAGCTACGGCACCTTGCTGCGAATCTATTTTTCGGTCGCCCATGATCCGACCCAGCTCAACCGGCAGGGTCCCGACACCGGCCCCAGCTATCGCTCGGCGATTTTCCCGCAGACCCCCGCCCAGGTTCGCGTCGCCAATGCCTATATCAAGCAGCTGTCCGCCGCCCGCGCTTTTCCCAAGCCGATCGTCACCCACCTCGAATCGGGCAAATTCTTTCTTGCCGAGCGGTCGCATCAGGACTTCATGAAGCGCAATCCGATGCACCCCTATATCCTTGCCCATGACGCGCCGAAAGTGACCGCGCTGAAGCGCATGATGCCGAATATTTATCGCTCCTGACCCGATACGATCCGTTTCGTCCCGTAACGGCACGGATCGTAATCATTCTCTCCACTTCCTTACCCGCCGATAAACTCGCTCTTTACGCCCTTGGGCTAGAAGCCATCGATCAGAGCACAGCCGCGAGGCAGTCGGAGCGTGAAGAATATGGCGATCAAGGCGGCAGTCGAGGAGCAGGTAGCGAGCGTCGTCGAGGCGCAGCTGGCGCGAGTCGATACCGAAGGATCGTCGCGCCATCCGCACCTCGCCGCGCTGCTGACGGCGAGCGGTGCGGCGGCTTCCCGCGATCTCTCCGACGCCATCCACCTTTTGTGTGCCATTCACGGCCGTCACCCCGGGCTGACCGACCTCGCTCTCGCCGCCTCCCCCGCTGGCGGTACACGAGACTGGCTGCGCGAAGCCGCCGATGCCTTCGACCGGGAGCGGCTCTATCTCGTCCGGCTGACCTCGGCGATCGGACCGATGCCCTCGACCCCCGGTGCAATGCAGACCGAGAATGCCTTGCTCGCCCAGCGCCATGCGATCGAGACCCTCGCCAAGTCGGAACGCCGAGGCTGCGCGCTCGGTGCCGCGACCGCGCTGGTCCAGGACTGGCGCTCGTTTCGCCCCGTGCTAGATCATGCCGCCAACCGCGCCGGAATCGAATGCCCGGCCTGCACGCTTCCCTCCGACAACAGCCTCGCCGGTGCAATTGCCGCCGGCACCGACGGTATGGCCAGCGAACGAGCACTGGGCTTCGGCGCCGAGCAATTATTGCTCCAGCATCGCGGCCTGCTCGACCTGATGGAGGCCAGGGCCCACGCCCGCGGAGCCTAAGCAGCCGGACCGCACGCTTGCCCCGCATCGCCCCGCCGGTTAGGCGGATGGCATGCGCTTCACCGGTACCGACAACTATATCCCCACCGACGACCTCAAGGTTGCGGTCAACGCTGCGGTCACGCTTCGCCGTCCGCTGCTGATCAAGGGCGAGCCCGGCACCGGCAAGACCGTGCTGGCCCATGAAATCGCCGCCGCGATCGATGCCCCGCTGATCGAATGGCACATCAAGTCGACCACCCGCGCCCATCAGGGATTGTACGAATATGACGCCGTCGCCCGGCTTCGCGACGGCCAGCTCGGCGACGAGCGGGTGCACGACATTGGCAATTACATCAGGCGCGGCAAATTGTGGGACGCCTTCACCTCGCCCCGCCTGCCCGTCCTGCTGATCGACGAGATCGACAAGGCCGACATCGAATTCCCCAACGATTTGTTGCAGGAGCTCGATCGGATGGAATTCCACGTTTACGAGACCGGCGAGACGGTCAAAGCGGTCGAGCGACCGGTGGTCGTCATCACCTCAAACAATGAGAAGGAATTGCCCGACGCGTTCCTGCGCCGCTGCTTTTTCCACTACATCTCGTTCCCCGACCGCCCGACGATGGAAAAGATCGTCGACGTTCATTTCCCCGGCATCCAGAAAATCCTGGTGAGCCGCGCGCTCGACCTGTTTTACGATGTTCGCGCCGTGCAGGGTCTTAAAAAGAAGCCTTCGACCAGCGAATTGCTCGACTGGCTGAAACTGCTGCTGCACGAGGATATGCCGCTCGAAGTGCTCCAGAACCGCGATCCGACCAAGGCCATCCCGCCGCTCCACGGCGCCCTGCTCAAGAACGAGCAGGACGTGATGCTGTTCGAGAAACTGGCCTTCATGGCGCGGCGCAACGGCTGAATGGCCAAGGACAGCGACCCCAAGGCGCTGTCGACCCGATTGGTGTCGCCCCCCAAATCCGCCGACAATGCTTTCCGATCCCTTGCAGTCCCGACCTACCGCGGGTCGACCACCCTGTTCGACGACCTAGATGCCTTCCAGCATCCACGGCCCGGCCAATATCGCTATGGCCTGCAAGGAACACCGACCCACCGCGCGCTTGCCGCCAAGCTGGGCGAGATCGAGAGGGCCGAGCATGTCCAGCTGGCCCCAAGCGGACTGGCGGCAATTGCGCTGGTCCTGTTTACCTTTGCCAAGGCGGGTGGGCACATGCTGCTGCCCGCCAGTGCCTACGGTCCGACGCTAGACCTGGCGCGAACGAGGCTGGCGGCGTTCGGCGTCGAGTGCACCATCTACGACCCGATGATCGGCGGCGGGATCGCCGAGCTGATCCGCGACGAGACGCTGTTGATCTGGTGCGAAAGCCCCGGCTCGATCACCATGGAGGTGCAGGACGTTCCGGCAATCACCGCCGCGGCGCGAGCGCGGAACATCCCGGTGGCGATCGACAATACCTATGGTGCGGGCGTGCTGTTCGATGCCTTTGCCGCGGGCTGCGACCTGTCGATCCAGGCGCTGACCAAATATCAGGGCGGGCATAGCGACGTGCTGATGGGATCGGTCGCGACCCGCGATGCGGCGCTTGCCCGGCTGATCGAAATGACCTTCAACCTGCTCGGCCTCAATGTTTCGCCCGACGATTGCGCGCTGGTCCTGCGCGGCCTGAAGACCTTTCCTCTCAGGCTCGAGCGGATCGGGGCCAGCGCGATGCTGGTCGCCGAATGGCTCGCCCAGCAGCCCGAGGTCACCGCCTTGCTTCATCCGGCTTTCCCCGACTGCCCCGGGCATGAGCATTGGAAGTGCGACTGGACCGGCAGCGCGGGTCTGTTCTCGGTGGTCTTCGGCAACTGGTCGCGCGACCATGTGGTACGCTTCGTCGAGGCGCTTCGATTATTCCCGATCGGTTTCAGCTGGGGCGGCGCAAACAGCCTGGCTGTCACGTACCACGATCTCGACCGGCCCGACGCTCGGTCCGGTCCCTTGCTGATGCGGCTCAATATCGGGCTGGAAGATCCCGCCGACCTGATCGCCGACCTAAGCCAAGCGATCGCGGCGACTCACTCGTCGCGGTAGGCGAGTTCGAAATTGCCCCAGCGCTTGCCGCGGAAATAGAGCGGGACGAACACGTTCTTGACCGGGATATATTTGTCGCCCAGCTCCATCCGATAGGTGGCGAGCATCGCCGGGCGGTCGGAGTTGATGGCGTTGCGGGTCGTCTCGTCCATAAAAATGCGCTTGTTGCGGCAATGTTCGTCGTTCCACACCGGATCGGGACCGGGGGTGTGACAGCGCTCCGACAGATGGGTCGGCAGATAGCCGTCGCAATTGGTGATCGCCGAGCCGATGATTCGCCCGTCGCGCAGCTTGAAGCGGTCGAGCAAGGGCCGCACCACCTCTGACGCGAAATCGGCGAAACCATTGTCATATTGCGGGGGATTGGATCCTTCGACCAGCAAGTAGTTGCGATCATGGACCGCGTCGAACGCAACCTCACCCGCATCGATCCCGGCATCGACTGCGGCGGCGATTGCCCGAGCCGCTTCCTGGCCGAGCAGGATCATCGGTGTATCGTCGATTTCGGCGCCCGAATTGGCGAGCGTGTCGAGCATCGTGTTGGACAGCAGTTCCAGGTGGACCAAGCGCTTCTGCGCTTTGACCAATTGCCCGCCATTATCGCGAGCGTCGCCGGCGAAGGCGGTGAGGCCGGCTTTCACGCGGTCGACACTGGTCTGGATCATGCTGGTCGAATGGGCGATGCCCTCGGTCTGGCGGTCGACCATGCCGACGATTTCGCTGACTTCGCGCACCGTGTCGCTGATCTGCCCAAACCCGGCTTGGGCGGCGCGGCTGCGCTCGACCCCGGTCTTGATTTCCGAGGTCACGGCGCCGGCCTCGCGGGTCAGTTCGCCGATGGTCAGCGCGATCTGGCTGGTCGCCGAGCGTGTGTCATGGGCCAGTTTCTTCACTTCGGCGGCAACCACCGCAAAGCTTCGGCCAGCATCCCCGGCGCGCGCTGCTTCGATGGTGGCATTGAGGGCCAGCATATTGGTCTTGCGGGCGATCACCTCGATCGTCGACGAAACCATCTGGACCTGGTTCATCGCGGTGGCGAAACCGGCCATCCGCTCGCCGAGCTGGACGACCAGGTCGGTCAATCCCTTGAACCCGTCGATCGTCCCCTCGATCGCCTCGCGTCCGGCGTCGAGCTTGGCCTTGGCCTGCTCCGACAGCAAGCGCGCCTCGTCGGTCGAATCGCTGACCCGTGCCTGGTCGGCGAGCAAATGGGTGGTGACTTCTTCGAGCGTGTCGAGCGTCTTCAGGTGAAGGCTGATCTTGTCCGACACATCCTGGACATAGCCGGCGACGTCACTGCATTCGATCGACAGGGAACCGCAATCGCGCGCCACCGCGCGGATCGCATGTTCGGTGACTTCTTCGATACCCGCCGTCGCCATGATGCGCTTACCCTCGTTGAACTTCGTGAAGGTGGCTTACCGGCAAGGTGTAACCAGTCGGTTAACCACAGCGTCAGCCCAAACCGTTTGTCCCGAGCGAAGTCGAGGGACGTGTCTCGACTTCGCTCGACACCAGCGGCAAAAGGAGAGGATGTTCATCAACTTCGTCGACGCGCTTCGGCGCGGCGGGATTCCCGCCAGCCTGAAGGAGCATCTGCTGTTGCTCGAGGCGATGGACGCCGAAGTGATTACGCAAGAACCCGAGCAATTCTACTACCTCGCGCGGTCGGTGTTCGTCCACGACGAGAGCCAGCTCGACCGCTTCGACCGCATCTTCGCCGAAGTGTTCAAGGGCATCATCGTCGACCTCAGCGACCCGAAGCAGGCAATTCCCGAGGAATGGCTGCGCAAAGTCGCCGAGCAATATCTGAGCCCCGAGGAAATGGCCAAGATCGAGGCGCTCGGATCGTGGGACGAGATCATGGAGACACTGAAGCAGCGGCTTGCCGAGCAGGAAGGCCGGCACCAGGGCGGCAACAAATGGATCGGGACCGGGGGGACGTCGCCATTCGGCAATGGCGGCTATAATCCAGAAGGCATTCGCATCGGCGGGGAAGGCAAGCATCGCCGCGCGATCAAGGTGTGGGAGAAGCGCGAATTTCGCGATCTCGACGACAGCCGCGAACTTGGCACCCGCAACATCAAGGTCGCGCTCCGCCGCCTGCGCCGCTTCGCCCGCGAAGGGGCGGCGGACGAGCTGGATATGGATGCGACCATCGACGGCACCGCACGGCAGGGCTGGCTCGACGTGCATATGCGCCCCGAGCGGCACAATGCGGTCAAATTGCTGCTATTTCTCGACGTCGGCGGGTCGATGGAAGGGCATGTGCGGACGTGCGAGGAACTATTCTCCGCGGCGCGGACCGAGTTCAAACATCTCGAACATTTCTATTTCCACAACTGCATTTACGAGGGCGTGTGGAAGGATAATCGGCGACGCTTCACCGAGCGCCACGCGACCCACGACATCCTGCACAAATATGGCCACGACCATAAGGTGATCATCGTCGGCGACGCGGCGATGAGCCCGTATGAGATCACCCATGCCGGCGGGTCGATCGAGCATATGAATCCGGAAAGCGGGATGGTGTGGCTCGACCGACTGACGACGACCTATCCGGCCGCCGCATGGATCAATCCGACGCCCGAAGCCTTTTGGGGGCATTCGGCATCGACCGGCCTCCTCAAGCGCCTGATGAGCGACCGCATGTATCCGCTGACGTTGGCGGGGCTGGACGATGCGATGCGGGAGTTGTCGAGGAAGCGTTAAACCAGTGTTCTGTTCTCCGATTTGACTCTACGAGTCGGTTGAATTGGAGACAAACATGGTGACTTACGCAGTGAACATTGGCCTCAATAAAATTGCAGTTGCCGAGGAAGTTGTAACATCTGCAGCCAAGATATTGTTGGCAGCTGGATTTGATCACGACGAAGTTGCAGATCTTTTGCGTCAGGCTGCCGATCAAGTCGCGCAATCCGTAGATGTCCCTCGGGGCGCCATATCTCACGAAATGGACAAGCCCATCACGGACGACATCCTTTCTGTATCTGATGCTTACGAAGTGATAGAAAAATATGAAGAGATCCTCGAACGGAAAGCTCTAGCGCGCCTTAGTAAAAGAGCTTCCGCGTTAGGTTACTCTCATGACGACGAATATGTCATCAAGACCATGGAAATTTTGGAACAGGCCTTGCCACTGGCTGAAAAAGCGCAGGGCTGGCTAATGAGCGAATGCGCAGCTACTGAGATCCAAATTGAGCCGTCGAAGGATGAATGGCTAGAAACCGCCTCCGACGAAGAACTCGATCGCGAGCACGAAATCGTCTTCTTGGATGATTGGCAGATCAGCGGCGATTTCCAACTTGACAAAATTGAGATTCTCGCGGGAATATTTGCACGCACCGGAGATGTAGATCGATATAAAAAACTGATCGAGCTAATTGCAGCGAACAAAGTACTCTACGGCGACAAAATACTTAAAGAGCTTGCAAAAACGGGGGACGCATTTGAGTCGATGAGTGATTTCATGTCCTTTCTCGCTGATCATGCTGGTGAGGGCGAGATCCAGCAATCCACCTTGCTGGACGAATATCTCGCGCGCAGCGGATTCTCTGGCGGAACCTACATTCTTGAAGGATGGCTTCAATCACTCGCGGATGGCGGGAAAATTCAGCGTTACAAACGATCGAGCAGGTGGAGGATTGTGATTGGGTCAGCTTAGTAGAGGCGCAAGGTAGCAATTTGAGCAAGCCAATCGGCTTCGTCGGCCTTCGCAATCGCTTCTAAATCTCCCGCTTCGCTCCCCGCATCATCGACCCATTCGCGTAATGCGGTGCCGCCGTTGATGACGTCGATGGCGAGTTTGTCGAAGACATATTCGTAGGGGAAATCGCGCCACAGGTCGTAATCCGGGTGGAGCGTGCGGATCGCCTTGAAGGCCAGTGCCTGCAACCGCCAGGGACGGAAAGCTTGGTGGTCGTAGAAGCCAAGTTCCGGGTGGAATTGCAGTCCGTTGCACAAAGTGTGGGCGTGCTTGTGGAAAGTCGGCTCGAAGTGGACCTCGCGGATTTTGCATCCCGCCAGCCACTGCGGCGCGAACCGTTCCATTTCGGCCAGCACCGCGCGCGCGTCGATGTCCGGGGCTCCGAACAGCTCGAGCGGGCGGGTGGTGCCCCTGCCCTCGCTGAGCGTCGCGCCTTCCAGCATCACGGTTCCGGCGTAAGCGCGGGCCATGTTGAGATTGGCGGCGTTGGGCGACGGATTGATCCACGCGCGGTCGGCCGGCCAGCCGAAGCCGGGGGCGGCGTCGGGCTGCCAGCCCTCCATCGCGATCACGCGGTAATCGACGTCGAGGTTGTACTGGCGGATGAACCAGTGGCCCATTTCGCCGAGCGTCATCCCGTGGCGCATCGGCATTGGCCCCGCGCCGACGAAGCTTTCCCAACCTGGCAGCAGGGTCGTCCCCTCTACCGGGCGACCCGCCGGGTTGGGGCGGTCGAGCACCCACACTTCCTTGCCTAGCTCGGCCGCGGCCTCGAGCATGTAGAGCAGGGTCGTGACGAAGGTGTAGATCCGGCAGCCGAGGTCTTGCAGGTCGACCAGCACCACGTCGAACGTGCTCATCATCTGGCCCGACGGCCGCCGCACCTCACCGTAGAGGCTGAACACCGGGATCCCGAGCCGCGCATCGACCTCGTCGGGGGTCTCCATCATATTGTCCTGCTTGTCCCCCTTCAGCCCGTGCTGCGGCCCGAAAGCGGCGCTGAGCCGGATGCCGGGACAGGAGGCGAGCGCGTCGAGGCTGTGGGTCAAATCAGCGGTGACCGAGGCGGGATGGGCGAGCAGGGCGACGCGCTTGCCCTCCAGCGGCGCGCGCAAAGCGGGGTCGGCGAGGAGACGTTCGATACCGAATTTCATGAGGGCGTCACTGGCGGGAGATGGGCGATGAAGCAATCGCGATTGTGGAAATCGGGGGGGCCGGATGGGTGAGCGAGCGCCCAATAGCTTTTGTGGCCCCCTTCTTCCTCGATGACGGCGGCGAGGTTGATGGGAGAGCCCGGGGCAAGATCACCGGCCACAGCCGCTTCGACCGCGATCCAGTCTTCGCCGCCTTCCAGCCAAACTTCTACTTGATCGCTGGCATCGCGCATTCCGTCGCGCGGATGGTCAAAGGCGTAAGCGGACCATTGCCCCGACGGTGCGAAATTAAATTCACAGTAGGTCGCGTCCTCGCCGCCGACGAAAGCCTCGAAGCAAGTTGTTTGCCAAAGGTTGTCGGCGCGACAGGGGCTCGCCGAATTGGGGAGGATGAGTTGTCGGCTGCCCTCGACAAGGTAGCGAAAGTGCCACCGGTCGGCAGAGTGCCAGAATTGCGCTTCGATCGCAGTGACAGCGAGCGAGGGGGTGTCGGGATGGACAATGAGCATCTCGGACTGTTGCTAGAAGAAACGACGGCCCTTCGACAAGCTCAGGACGAGCGATAATGAGAGCGCTCTACACCAAACCCGTTCGTCCTGAGCTAGTCGAAGGACTGTTTTTCCCCTTCGCCAAGCTCGAAATCAAATCCCAATCACTACGAATCAGCGCCATCTTTTTGGCGCGGGACCAGCCTTTGATCTGACGCTCTGCGGTCAACGCCTCGATCCGAGTTCCGAATTCCTGGCTCCAGACGAGTTCAACCGGCAAACGTTCAGCAGTATAGCCCGCGATTGAACCGGCCTGATGCTATGCCAAACGATATTCGAGATTGTCGGTGTGTCCGCAATAGAAAGCGCCTCCACGGCAGTGCAGAAGATAGGCGTAGAACGGCATCCGCTTAAAGTGGAGGAAGGACAGTCCTTCGACAAGCTCAGGACGAACGGTTAGGGGGTGGGTATGAGCTCTTATATCTCCTCCCTCCTCACCCTGCTGTCCGAGCGCGGGTATATCCATCAGGCGACCGACGCCGCGGGACTCGATGCGCTTGCGGCGAAGGAGATCGTCACCGGCTACATCGGCTTCGATGCGACCGCGCCGTCGCTCCATGTCGGCAGCCTGGTGCAGATCATGATGCTCCGGCGGATGCAGCAGGCGGGGCATCGGCCGATCGTGCTGATGGGCGGCGGCACGACCAAGGTCGGAGATCCGTCGGGCAAGGACGAGAGCCGCAAATTGCTGACCGATGCCGATATCCAGGCCAATATCGCGTCGATCCGGCGGGTGTTCGAACGGTTTTTGACCTTCGGTGACGGCCCGACGGACGCGATCCTGCTCGACAATGCCGATTGGCTGGATGCGCTGGATTACGTGCCCTTCCTGCGTGATATCGGGCCGCATTTCACCATCAACCGAATGCTGACCTTTGACAGCGTGAAACTCCGCCTTGACCGCGAGCAGCCGCTGACCTTCCTCGAATTCAACTACATGATTCTCCAGGCTTACGACTTCCTCGAGCTTTCGCGACGCGCGGGGTGCCGACTCCAGCTTGGCGGGTCGGACCAGTGGGGCAATATCGTCAACGGGATCGACCTGGCGCGGCGGGTCGAGGGCGCGGAATTGTTCGGGGTGACGACGCCGCTGGTGACCACGTCCGACGGCGCGAAAATGGGCAAGACCGCAAGCGGCGCCGTGTGGCTCAACGCCGACCAGCTGAGCCCATATGATTATTGGCAATTCTGGCGGAATACGGCAGACGCGGATGTCGTCAGATTCCTCAGATTGTTTACTGACTTACCGCTGCAACGCATTGATGGGCTTAGCAAACTCGAAGGACAGTCAATCAACGATGCCAAGATCGAGCTGGCCAATGCAGCGACCGCGATGCTGCATGGGGACGAGGCCGCGGCGAGCGTTGCCGCGACGGCGCGCGATGCTTTTGCGGGCGGCGGCGGGGAGGATCTGCCGAGCTTCGCCGTCGGCGACGGAGCAAGCATTTCGGCGGTGCTGGTCGGGCTCGGCTTCGTCGCGTCCAATGGTGAGGCGAAGCGCAAGATCGCGGAGGGTGCGGTGAAGGTCGATGGCGAGGCCGTGAGCGATCCGCAGTCGGTTGTGGTCGCGCCGGCGCGTGTGAGCTTGGGAAAGAAGAAGCACGGTTTGTTGGTGAAGTAAGAACCCTCACCCCGACCCTCTCCCGTAAGGACGGGAGAGAGAGAATCGAGTGAGGAATCCTACTTCTCCTTCTCCCGCGTGCGGGAGAAGGTCGGGATGAGGGTTTTTCTTTCTCAGCCGCTCCTGAGCAATCCAATCGCCGCGTCGCGTTCGAACAGGTAGAGGCACAGGCGGGCCGCCTGCCCGCGTTCCCCCGCCAAGCCGCCGTCGCGGTCGAGCAGAAGTCGCGCATCGCCCTGCGCCACCGGGGCAAGCTCGGCGACATCCTCGGGCGAGGCGACGCGGAAGCCCACTTCGCCCGATTGCTTGGTGCCCAATATTTCCCCCGGACCGCGGAGGCGGAGGTCCTCCTCGGCGATGCGGAAGCCGTCGTTGGTCTCGCGCATCAGGGCGAGCCTGGCGCGGCCGGTTTCGCTTAAGGTGAGCCCGCGCAAGAGAAGGCAAATGCTCTTGCCCTCCCCGCGCCCGACGCGGCCGCGCAACTGGTGGAGTTGCGCCAGCCCGAACCGCTCGGCCCCTTCGACAACCATCAGCGTCGAATTGGGCACGTCGACCCCAACCTCGATCACCGTGGTCGCGACCAGCACCGCAAGCTGGCCGCTGGCGAATGCCGCCATGACGTCATCCTTGGCCGGGCCCTTCATCCGCCCGTGGACGAGGCCCACCTTGTCCGCGCCGAAGCGCATGCGCAGCACCGCCGCGCGCTCCTCGGCGGCGGCCGCATCGCTCTTCTCGCTCTCCTCGACCAACGGGCACACCCAATAGGCCTGCCCGCCGCCATCGATGTGTCGGCCCAAGCTGGCGATTACCTCGGGCAATTTCTCGTCGCTGATCACCCGCGTTTCGACCGGAGTGCGGCCCGGCGGCATCTCGTCGATCCGGCTGACATCCATCTCGCCATAATGGGTCAGCGTCAGCGTGCGCGGGATCGGGGTCGCGGTCATCGCCAGCAGATGCGGCGGCCGCTCGGCCTTGGACGACAGCAGCAATCGTTGCGAGACGCCGAAACGATGTTGCTCGTCGATCACCGCCAACCCGAGATTCTTGTAGGCGACCTTCTCCTGGAAGATGGCGTGGGTGCCGATCAAGATGTCGATCTCGCCCGAGGCCAGCCCCATCAGCACCGATTCCCGCGCCCGCCCCTTGTCGCGTCCGGTGAGGATCGCGACCCGCACCCCGAGGCTGCCGAGCTGGCCAAGCAAGGTGGCATGATGCTGCCGCGCGAGGATTTCGGTCGGGGCGAGGAATGCCGCCTGCGCGCCCGCCTCGACCGCGGTCAGCATTGCCAGCACGGCGACCAATGTCTTGCCCGAGCCGACATCGCCCTGCAGCAGGCGCAACATTGGGGAGGATTGCGCCATGTCACCGCGGATTTCCTCGCTCACCCGCGCCTGCGCACCGGTCATCGCATAGGGCAATTTGAGCGCGCCGATCAGCCGGCCGTCGCCCTCCAGCGGCCGGGTGCGCTTTCGGCGGCTGTCCTGGCGGAGGACCAATAGCGCCAGCTGGTTGGCGAAAATTTCGTCATAGGCCAGTCGCTTGCGGGCTGCGCTTGAGTCCGGATCGGAATGTGCCTGCGCCAGAGCGGCACGCCATTTTGGCCAGTGCATCTGCGCCAGCAGCGACGGCTCGATCCACTCGGCAAGCTCGGGCGCGCGCTCCATCCCGGCCAGCGCAAGCTCGCGCATGCGCTTGTTGGCGATGCCTTCGGTCAACGGATAGACCGGCTCACGGATCGCGATTCCGGCCGCGTCGGCGGGCTTGAGCACTTCGGGGTGAACGATCTGCCACTCGTCGCCATATTGATCGAGCCGGCCGACGACGACCCGCGGCTCGCGCAGCGGCAATTGCTTGCTCGCCCAGCCGGGATTGTTGAAGAACGTCAAAGTGATCGTGTTCTGGTCGCCGTCGCTGGCGAAGATCCGCATCGGCCCGCGCCCGGCGCTCGACCTTGTTTCGAACGGGGTCACAGTCAGGATTACGATCCGCCCGAGCAACGCCTGGCACGCCGCCGGTGCCGCGATCCGCTCGATCGTCCCGGTCGGCAAATGGAACGCAAGATCGATCGCGCGGGTCAGCCCGAGCCGTGCCAGCCCCTTGGCGACCGCAGGGCCGACGCCGGGAAGTGCCTCCGTTTCGGCGAACAGGGGATTGAGGATTTCAGGCCGCATCGCGCCGGACCCTAGCGCCAAGCGGATTGCCTGCCTACATGGGCCGATCACCCGCGGCGATTTCGCCAAGCGGGCTTTTCGCGCGTGGGAAGCAAGCAAAATGGACGACCAGCTTCGAGCGCTGAAATGGCGGGCCTGGCATCGCGGCACCAAGGAAGCCGACCTCATGATCGGCGGCTATTATGATGCGCATCACGCCGGTTGGGATGAGGCGCAGGCAATCTGGTTCGCCGACCTGCTCAATGAGCAGGATGTCGACATCATGGCGTGGGCGATCGGCACCCTGCCCGTGCCGCCGCATTTCGAAGGACCGATGATGGACGCGTTCCGCAAGCTCGATTTCATCCGGATCGCCCGATGACCGCACCGCTGCAGACCATCCTGAGTGCACAGGCGCCGCTGACCCTTGCCTCGGTGCCAACCGGCTTCCTGCCGTGGCTTGCCGCCGATCTGGCGCGTGCTGCGTACGGCGCAGGCAAAAACCGCAGACTGGTGATCATTGCGGCCGACGAAGCCGCGATGCGCGCGCTGACCGACACCATCCCCGCGTTTGCGCCCAAGCTCGAGGTGCTTGGCTTCCCGGCGTGGGATTGCCTGCCGTACGACCGCGCCAGCCCCGCGCTGCGCGTGATGGCCGAGCGGATGGCGACGCTCCATGCGCTCCAGCAGCCGCTGAAGAGCCCACAGGTGCTGGTAACGACCGTCAATGCCGCCACGCAGCGAGTACTGACCCCGTTCCGTATCCGCCAGTTCACCCGCGTGCTGAAGGAAGGCGCCGCGATCGAGCGCGACCGGCTGGCCGAATTGCTCCAGGCCAACGGCTATCAGCGCAGCGATTCGGTTCATGACGCGGGCGAATATGCGGTGCGCGGATCGATCGTTGACCTCTATCCGGCGGGCGCGGCGCAGGCCATCCGGCTCGATTTCTTCGGCGACGAGATCGAGACGATGCGCCACTTCGATCCCGCCGACCAGAAATCGACCGGCAAGGCCGCCGCCTTCACATTGATGCCGGCGAGCGAGGCGTTGCTCGACGCCGACAGCATCAAGCGCTTCCGCGCCAGCTATCGCGAGAAGTTCGGCGCCAACGCGACAGGCGATCCGCTCTATCAGGCGATCAGCGACGGGCGCCGCCTGGCGGGGATGGAGCATTGGCTGCCATTGTTCGAGGAAAAATTGGCGACCCTGTTCGACCATTTCGGCGACAATGACGTCATCTTGCGCGACAGCGGGGCCGACGGCGCGCTCGCCAGCCGCGCCGAGGCGATCGAGGATTATTTCGCCAACCGCACCCGCGCAATGGTGTCCGATCCCGGCAGCTATCGCCCGCTTCCCCCTTCGGCGCTGTATCTCACGTCGAAGGAATGGCGCGCCGCCGCCGCAGAGCGGTCGATCCACCTCGCTACCCCCTTCCCCGAGCGCGCCAGCGACAAGGTCATCGACTTCGCGGTCGACGGTCCGCGCGACTTCGCCCCCGAGCGATCGCAGAATGCCAATGTCTATGAAGCCGTCGTCGCTCACGCCGCCAAGCTTCGGAAATCGGGCAAGAAAGTCATTTTTGCCAGTTACAGCGCCGGGTCGCGCGAGCGGCTTGCGGGATTGCTCGACGATCATGGGCTGAGCGGTCTTAGCCAGGTCGGCACGTGGCAGGAAGCGCTCGGCGCGTCTTCTCCCCTCCCACTTCTGGGAGGGGCCGGGGGTGGGGATATATCAGGCAAGGGCAGGCCCACCCCTCAATCCCCTCCCGCAAGCGGGAGGGGAGGCTTTGCAGCGATCGTACTCCCGCTCGATCACGGCTTCACCTCCCCCGACGTCGCCGTCCTGACCGAGCAGGACATGCTCGGCGACCGGCTGGTGCGGCGCAAGAAGAAGCGCAAGTCGGCCGACGCCTTCCTCGCCGAACTCGCCGCCCTCACCCCCGGCGACCTGGTCGTGCACATGGACCACGGCATCGCGCGTTATGAAGGACTGACCAAGGTCATGGTCGGCAAGGCGCCGCACGACTGCGTTGCGCTAAGCTATGCCGGCGGCGACAAGCTCTACGTCCCGGTCGAGAATATCGACGTCTTGTCGCGCTACGGGTCGGACAGCGAGCGCGCGACGCTCGACCGCTTGGGCGGCGAGGCGTGGCAGCGGCGCAAGTCGCGGATGAAGGAGCGGATTCGCGAGATTGCCGGCGAATTGATCAAGACCGCCGCGGTTCGCGCCACTCGCCCCGGCCAGATCACCGAGCCCGATGCGGCCTATCCGCAATTCGTCGATCGCTTCCCCTATGAGGAAACCGACGACCAGGATCGCGCCATTTCCGACGTGCTGGACGATCTGGCGGCGGGCAAACCGATGGACCGGATGGTGTGCTGCGACGTCGGCTTCGGCAAGACCGAGGTCGCGCTTCGGGCGGCGTTCGTCGCGGCGATGGCGGGGCATCAGGTCGCCTTGATCGGCCCGACCACCTTGCTCGCCCGCCAGCATTACAAGAATTTCGTCGAGCGCTTCCACGGCTTCCCGGTCGAGATCGGCCGCCTGTCCCGCCTCGTCCCCGCCGCCGAGGCCAAGCGCACCAAGGAACGGCTCGAGCAGGGCCAGGTCGACATCATCATCGGCACGCATGCTTTGCTCGCCAAATCGCTCAATTTCAAAAAGTTGGGATTGGTTATTGTCGACGAGGAGCAACATTTCGGTGTCGCCCACAAGGAGCGCCTCAAGGCGCTTCGGGCCGACGTCCATGTGCTGACCCTGACCGCCACGCCGATCCCGCGCACGCTGCAGATGGCGATGTCGGGCCTGCGCGAATTGTCCGTCATCCAGACCCCGCCGGTCGACCGGCTTGCGGTTCGGACGTACGTGGCGCCGTGGGACCCGGTGGTGGTGCGCGAGGCATTGCTGCGCGAACATTATCGCGGCGGGCAGAGCTTCGTGGTGGTGCCGCGCATCGCCGATCTGGCCGACATGGAGGAATTTCTCCGCGAGGAGATACCCGAGATCAAGGCGGTCACCGCGCACGGCCAGATGGGCGCGGGCGAGGTCGAGGAACGGATGAGCGCCTTTTACGACAAGAAATATGACGTTTTGCTGTCGACCACGATCATCGAAAGCGGGCTCGACATTCCGAGCGCGAATACGCTGATCGTCCACCGCGCCGACCGGTTCGGGCTGGCCCAGCTCTATCAATTGCGCGGCCGTGTCGGGCGATCGAAGACCCGCGCTTATGCTTATCTCACCACCGCGCCCGATCGGCAGATGACCGAAACCGCCGAGAAGCGTCTGCAGGTGCTCGCCAATCTCGACAGTCTTGGCGCGGGCTTCCAGCTCGCCAGCCACGATCTCGATATTCGCGGTGCCGGAAACCTGCTCGGCGACGAGCAATCGGGCCATATCAAGGAGGTCGGGTTCGAACTCTACCAGGCGATGCTGGAGGAGGAGATTCTCGAGCAGAAGTCGGGCGTGTCGGAACGGCGCGAGGAATATGTCCCGCAAATCAATGTCGAAGCACCGATCCTGATCCCCGAATTGTACGTCCCCGATCTCGATCTGCGCATGGGCCTCTATCGCCGTCTCGCCGACTTGGAGGACCGTGCATCGGTCGACGAATTCGCCGCCGAAATTATTGACCGGTTCGGCAAATTGCCGCCTGAAACCAAGAACTTGCTGACCATCGTCGAGACCAAGATCAACTGCCGCGCGGCGTGTATCGCCAAGCTCGATGTCGGGGCCAAGGGCGCGGTGGTGACCTTCATCTATCGCGGCTTCCCCGATCTTCCCGGCCTGATCGGCTATGTCGACCGGTTGAAGGGCCAGGCCCGGCTTCGTCCCGACAGCAAATTGATCGTCAGCCGCGACTGGCCGACCGGCGAAGCGCGGTTGCAGGGCGCGCTGCAGATTTCGCGCGGGCTGGCGCGGGTGGTCGCGGCGGGCGACAGGGCACGTGAACTGGTGGGAGCGTAAAGAAACCCCTCCGGCGCTGCGCGCCACCTCCCCCAAGGGGGAGGAGCGGATTCATTCTTGCCCCTCCCCCTTGGGGGAGGTGTCAGCGCAGCTGACGGAGGGGTAATTTCTTCTTGGTCAAGCCGTCATCGTCCCGTGGCTGGCGGCGACGAAGCGGCGCAGTTCAACCTCGTCGAGCGCGCCCGCGGCGAGGAAGCCCTGGTACAGGTCGCAGCCCCATTGCGCGATCAGCGCCAGTTGCGCCGCGGTCTCGATCCCTTCGACCACCACTTTCAGCCCCAGCTCGCGCGCCATGCCGATCATCGCTTTCACCACGATCCGGTCACGCGTGCCGCCGACGATCTCGGCGATCAGCCCGCGGTCGATCTTGAGCGTGTCGAGCGGCAAGGAGGTCAGATAAGCGAGGTTGGCATAGCCGGTGCCGAAATCGTCGATCGCGATTTCGATTCCGAGATCGCGCAACCGCGACAATCGCGTCGACACGATCGCGCGATCCATCACCAGGCTGCTCTCGGTGATTTCCAGGGTCAGGCGCCTGGGATCGACGTTTGCGGCGGCAAGCTCGGCGATCAGCCAGTCGTCATAGCCTTCGCGCGCCAGATCCTCGGGCACCAGGTTGAGCGACAGGCGCAGGCCCTCGAGCGGACCGCGCCATCTGCCGACCATCTGCAACACCTTGCGCTGCACATGTCGCGACAGGCGCTCGGTCAGGCCGACCGCGGCGGCGCGGGCGAACAATTGTTCGGGGGATATGGCGCCGCTCCACCGCGCCAGGGCTTCGGCGCCCTCGACGCGACCGGTGCAAGGATCGGTTTGCGGCTGAAAAGCAATGTGGATCAGGTCGCTGGCCAGCGCTCGCTCCAGCGCGTTGTCGCGGACCACCTGTGTTGGCGCCTTCAGCCGGTCCGATCCTCGTTTCTGTTGCATCGCGCTCACACTCAACCTCCGTTCGCCGACCCTTTACGCCTGCCGCGCCGCATGCCCACCATCCGTGTCGGCGAAGACCCGTAACGGGACAGTGGCGCGCTGCGTCGAATTGCCTATGGTGCCGGTGTGACTGGCGACACCGACCGCGATCTCGCTTCAGCGGGAATTGGCCTGCTGGCCTCGCCCACCGCGGCGGCGCAGGCGGCCGAGAAGTCGCTTCGCAAGCGCTACAATTGGGCCGACGCTGACAATGCCGCGATCTTGGTCGCACTGGGCGGCGACGGCTTCATGTTGCAAACGCTCCACGCGATGCTCGAAGATGGCGTGCCGCGACCGGTGTTCGGGATGAACCGCGGCACCGTCGGCTTCCTGATGAACGAATGGCGGATCGACCGGCTGAAGGCGCGGATCGGGGGCGCCAAACAGATAAGGGTCGCACCGCTGGAGATGGTCGCGACCACGATCCGCGGCGAAACCTGGACCCACCCCGCGATCAACGAAGTCTCGTTGCTTCGCGAAACCCGCCAGACCGCCAAGCTGGAGCTGAGCGTCGACGGGCGCGTGGTTATGCCCGAACTGGTTGCCGATGGCGTGCTGGTTGCCACTCCGGCAGGCTCCACTGCCTACAACCTCAGCGCTTCGGGCCCGATCCTGCCGCTCGCCGCCAAGATGCTCGCGCTGACCCCGATCAGCCCCTTCCGTCCGCGTCGCTGGCGGGGGGCGATCCTGCCCGATGATGTCGCGGTCAGCCTGCGGGTGCTCGAGCCCGACAAGCGTCCGGTCGCGGCGGTCGCCGATCAGTTCGAGGTGCGCGACGTGACCCGGGTGGACGTGCGCCTCGATCGCTCGCGCTCGCTGACCCTGCTGTTCGACCCCGAGCATGCGCTGGATGAGCGCATTGCGATGGAACAGTTTGCTACGTGAGGGCTTGCGTTGCCGGTTCGCCTTTGTCATAGGCGCGTCCGTCCGGAGACGGATCGCTCCCCGATAGCTCAGCGGTAGAGTAGGTGACTGTTAATCACTTGGTCGTTCGTTCGAATCGAACTCGGGGAGCCATTTTTTCCAGCTGACGGCCGGAGATTGGCGAAGCGCCTCCAAATTGGCGGCTTCCGCAAGCATTGATCCATCCAGGCGCTGCTACCGCCGCTCTCGTTGGGAGCGCAGATGGTTCGTCAGATCGTTCATTTCAGCACCGCCGCCGGGCGGCAGGATGCGATCGTCACGGCCGCCATCCTGGCGGTTTCACGCCGTCGCAACCAGCTCGACGGCCTCACCGGCCTGCTGATCGCCGGTGGCCACCGCTACCTCCAGGTGATCGAAGGGTCGCCCGATGTCATCGCCGACCTGCTCGACCGACTGCGCGCCGACGAGCGGCATGTCGCCATGTCGGTGCTGGTCGATTGCCGCATCCGGGCGCGTCATTTCGATGACTGGTCGATGGCCTTCGAAGCTCCCGCATCGGGGGAATTCGCGACGTTGGGCGACCTTGCCGAAATCATGTGGCACCGCGCCGCGACCCCCGCATTGCGCGAACAGATCGAATGTTTCGTCCGCATCTTCGCCGTCGTCGCACCCGCGGCGGCGTGGCCAGCGCCGCCAGTGCAGTGACGTCAGACGGGCGCGGACATTAAAGAGGCATTGCCGCCCGCCGCAGTGGTGTCGATGCAGGTCACCCGCTCGGTCGCGAAGCGCGCGACATAATGCGGCCCGCCGGCCTTGGGCCCGGTCCCGGAAAGCCCCTCGCCGCCGAACGGCTGGCTTTCGACCACCGCGCCAATCTGGTTGCGATTGACGTAGATATTGCCCACCCGCGCGGTCCGCTCGACCAGCTCGCGGACCGAATCGATCCGGCTCTGCAAACCCAATGTCAGCCCGAAGCCCGAGGCATTGATCTGATCGATCACCTTGGCGAGTTCGCCGCTTTTCCAGCGGATGACATGCAGGATCGGCCCGAAATTCTCCTGGGTGAGTTCGGCCAGCGACCCGATTTCGAACATCGCCGGCGCGACGAAGCTGCCCTTCGCCGCCGCCTTGGAGAGCTCCCGCCGAGCGATCAGCGTTGCGCTTGCGTCCATCGCCGCGGCATGGGCCTCGAGCGAGGCCTTGGCCTCCTCGTCGATCACCGGCCCGACATCGGTCGACAGCGCGCGCGGATCACCGATCACGAGCGCCTGCATCGCGCCGGAAATCATCGCCACCATCCCGTCGGCGACATCGTCCTGCACGAACAGCACCCGCAATGCCGAACAGCGCTGCCCCGCGCTCTGGAAGCTCGACGCCACCACGTCGCGCGTGACCTGTTCGGGCAGCGCCGACGAATCGACGATCATCGCATTCTGCCCGCCGGTCTCGGCGATCAACGGAATGATCGGCCCGTCACGATTGGCGAGC
Source organism: Sphingomonadales bacterium (assembly GCA_038234545.1). Classification (GTDB taxonomy): domain Bacteria; phylum Pseudomonadota; class Alphaproteobacteria; order Sphingomonadales; family Sphingomonadaceae; genus Sphingomicrobium. Next base: position 4,975 of record JBBQTM010000014.1, on the reverse strand, counting down.
GCGCGGTTGATCGCGCGCGCGGTGTCGGTCGACCCCGTGAACGCCACGCCGGCGATCAGCGGGTGAGCGGTCAGTGCGGCGCCGACCTTGCCGTCCCCCGGCACCATCTGCACGACATCGCGAGGGATCCCCGCGGCATGCATCAATTCAATCGCCAGCGCGCCGATCAGCGGAGTCTGCTCGGCCGGTTTGGCGATCGCACTATTGCCCGCCGCAAGCGCCGCCGCCACCGGCCCGATGAAGATCGCGAGCGGGAAATTCCACGGACTGATGCAGGCGAAGACGCCGCGCCCGTGAAGCCGCAACTGATTCAATTCGCCGGTCGGCCCCGGAAGTGCCGTCGCCGACGTGAACTGGCGCCGCGCCTCGGCCGCATAATAGCGCAGGAAATCGACCGCCTCGCGCACCTCGAGCACCGCATCGATCAACGTCTTGCCTGCCTCGCGCATGCATAGCGAGAATAACGCCTCACGCTCGGCCTCGAACAGATCCGCCGCACGGTTCAGCAGCACGGCACGAGCTTCGCCGCCGCGCGCATTCCACGCGGTCTGCGCCGCCGCTGCGGTGCGCACGGCCGCGTCAACCTCGGCCTCGCTCGCCTCGATCACCCGGCCAACGACCTCGCTCCGGTCGTAGGGCGCGACCACCGGTCGACCGTCACCCGAACCACCCAGCGTCGGCCCCGCGCTCCACAGCCGCACCTCCAGCGCGTCGAGCCGCTTGAGCAATGGATCTCGCACCAACGGATCGCTCAGGTCGAGCCCCGCGCTATTCCTGCGCCCCGGGCCAAAGATGGCGTCGGGCAGCGGGATCGACGGATTGCGCTTCGGCTCAAGCGCCGCAAGCTCGGCCACCGGATCGCGCACCAGGGCGTCGATCGGCACATCCTCGTCGGCGATGCGGTTGACGAACGACGAATTTGCGCCATTTTCGAGCAGCCGCCGCACGAGATAGGCCAGCAATTCCTTGTGCGTGCCAACCGGCGCGTAGATCCGTACCGGGGTGGCGCGCTCGCCGATCCCGGCCTCCAGCTTCGCCAGTTCCTCGTACAGCCCCTCGCCCATGCCGTGCAGCCGCTGGAATTCGAACGCACGGTCGCCCGCGATAGCCTTTACCGCGCCGATCGTGTTCGCATTATGGGTCGCGAAGGCGGGATAGATCACATCGCTGGCGTCGAGCAGTCGCTTGGCGCAGGCAAGGTACGACACGTCGGTCGCCACCTTGCGCGTCCAGACCGGATAATCGTCCAGCCCGGCGACCTGTGCCGCCTTGATCTCGGTGTCCCAATAGGCGCCCTTGACCAGCCGGACCATCAGCTTGCGATCATATTTGCGGGCCAGCGCAGCGACCCAGTCGCACAGCGGCACGGCGCGCTTCTGATAGGCCTGCAGCGCCAGCCCGAACCCGCCCCAATCGTTGGCGAACAGCGCCTCGTCGGCGACCAATGCCTCGAGGATATCGAGCGACAGCTCCAGACGGTCGGCCTCTTCGGCATCGATCGTGAAATGGACGTCGGCGGCGCTTGCCTTCATCGCGAGTTCGCGAAGCACGGGCAGGATTGCGGCCTTCACTTCGTCGGCATGATTCCACTCGTAGCGCGGGTGCAGCGCCGACAATTTGACCGAAATGCCGGGCGACGCGCGAAACCCGCCTTTCGCCTCGGCGGCAATGGCATCGAGCGCATCCGAGTATGACTTGGCATAGCGCGCCGCATCGTCCTGGGTCCGCGCCGCCTCGCCCAGCATGTCGAAGCTATGGTTGAGCCCCCGGCTTCGCTCCGGCCCGGCGCGCGCCAGCGCTTCAGCGATCGTCCGCCCGAACACGAATTGCTTGCCCAGGATCTTCATCCCCTGGCTGACCGCCGTGCGAATTACCGGTTCGCCCAGTCGCCCGACCGCCCGGCCCAGCGCCGCTCTCCACCCATCCGACCGGTCGTTGGCCTCGTCGAGCACCTTTCCGGTCAAAAGCAGCGAAAAGGTCGCGGCGTTGACGAAGGTCGACCTGGAATCGCCCAGTTTCTCGGCCCAGTCCGGCCCTGACAATTTGTCGGCGATCAGGTCGTCGGCGGTCTCGGAATCAGGGATCCGAAGCAGCGCCTCGGCGAGGCACATCAGGGCGATGCCCTCGTCGCTGCCCAGGTCATAGGCGGCCATGAAGGCGTCGATCCCGGCCGGCTTGTGGCCGCGCACCGCCTTGGACAGCGACCGCGCCACTGCCACCGCATCGGCCGCCTGCGCCTCGTTCAGCGCGGCTTCCGCCAGGCGCTGCTCGACGAGCTTATTTTCTTCGGGCCGATACGCCCGCCGCAGCTCGGTCCGGTCGATCATCGCGGTGCCTGCCTCAGGCCAGCGCGCCGTGGCAATGCTTGTACTTCTGACCCGACCCGCACGGGCATGGCGCATTGCGGCTCGACGGTTCGACCGCGCCCTCGGGCATCGGCGGCAACGGCGCCTGCTGCACCGGCGCGAACATCGCGCCTCCACTCGACCCAAAGCCGCCATCACGGTCATACGTGTCGTCGTCGCCCGACAGCGGGTCGAAATGGCTGGTGATGAAGTCAGGCAGCCCCGGCGGGGGGCCCGGATCGTTGAGCTGGACCTGGGCCCGAAGGAGGGTCTTGGTGACTTCCTCGCGGATCGCCACCAGCAGCCGCTCGAACAAGGCGAACGCTTCCTGCTTATATTCGTCGATCGGCTTCTTCTGGGCGAAGCTGCGCAGATGGATCACGGTGCGAAGCGCGTCGAGCGTCGCGAGATGCTCCTTCCAGTGATGGTCCAAGGTCTGGATCAATATCTGCTTCTCGACCTCGATCCAGCGGTCCATGTCGGCGCCAGCGGTCTTGGCCGCCATTGCCTCGTCGGTCATCGCCTGCAGCCGCTCGATGATGACGTCCTGCTCGACCGCTTCTTCCTGAAGCCAATCCTCGATCGGCGGATTGAGGCCGAGCAAATCGTCAACCCCTTCCTTGAGGCCCGCGACATCCCATTGCTCGGGATAGACGCCCATCGGGCAATGGGTCGCGACCAACCCGGCGATGGTCTCGGCGCGGAAATCCTCGATCACGTCGCTGACATGGTCGCTGTCCATGATCTCGGCGCGCTGCTCGTAGATCACCTTGCGCTGATCGTTCATGACGTCGTCGAATTCGACGACCTGCTTGCGGATATCGTAATTGCGCGCCTCGACCTTGCGCTGCGCGGTCTCGATCGCCTTGGAAATCCACGGGGAGACGATCGCCTCGCCATCCTCCAGATTCTTGTTCATCAGGCGGCTGAACGCGGTCTGCGGGCCAAAGATGCGCAGCAGGTCGTCGTCGAGACTGAGGTAGAAACGGCTCAGTCCTGGGTCGCCCTGTCGCCCCGAGCGACCACGAAGCTGATTGTCGATGCGGCGGCTTTCGTGGCGCTCGGTGCCGAGCACGAACAATCCGCCGGCGGCCAGTACCCGGGCTTTCTCCTCGGCGATCTCGCCCTTGATCCGCTCGACCGCGGCCTCGCGCTCGGGACCGTGGGCCATGTCCTTCAGTTCATCCTCGACCAGGAAGTCGATGTTGCCGCCCAACTGGATGTCGGTGCCGCGGCCGGCCATGTTGGTGGCGATGGTGACCGCGCCCATGCGCCCGGCCTGCGCCACGATATGCGCCTCGCTCTCGTGGAAGCGGGCGTTGAGCACCTCGTGCTTGATCTCCTCCTGCACCAGATACTCGCTCAGCATTTCCGATTTCTCGATGCTGACGGTACCGACCAGCACCGGCTGGCCAATGTCCTGGCGCTTGCGGATTTCCTTGGCGATGGCCTGGAACTTGTCCGTGATATTCTTGTAGAATTCGTCGTCCTCGTCGATCCGCTTGACGTCGACATTGGTCGGGATCGAGACCACGTTCATCTTGTAGATGTCGAAGAATTCGGGCGCTTCGGTCAGCGCGGTGCCGGTCATCCCCGACAGCTTGGGATACATGCGGAAATAATTCTGGAAGGTGATCGAGGCGAGAGTCTGGTTTTCGGGCTCGATATTCACCCCTTCCTTGGCCTCGACCGCCTGGTGGAGCCCGTCGGACCAGCGCCGTCCGTCCATCATCCGGCCAGTGAATTCGTCGATGATGACGATCTTGCCGTCCTTGACGATGTAATCGATGTCCTTCTTGAACTGCTTGTTGGCCTTCAATGACTGGTTGAGATGGTGGACGACCTGCGTGTTGGCGATGTCGTAGAGATTCTGGCCGTCGATCAGCCCCGCCTCCTCGAGCATCCGCTCGGCTTTCTCTGTCCCCTCCTCGGTCAGCACGACCGACTTCTGTTTCTCGTCCAGTTCGTAATCGGCATCGACGAACTGCTTCACGATCGCATCGACCACGACGTACAGCTCTGACTTGTCGTCGGTCGGGCCGGAGATAATCAGCGGAGTGCGCGCTTCGTCGATCAGGATCGAATCTACCTCGTCGACGATCGCGAAATTGAAGGGCCGCTGGACCATCTGGTCGCGGCTGTATTTCATGTTGTCGCGCAGGTAATCGAAGCCGAGTTCGTTGTTGGTGGCGTAGGTGATGTCGCAATTATAGGCATCGCGGCGGAGGTGGTCGATCAGGTTCGGGACGATGATCCCGACCGACAGGCCAAGGAATTTGTAGACCTGCCCCATCCATTCCGCGTCGCGCTTGGCGAGGTAATCGTTGACCGTGACGACATGCACGCCAGTGCCGGGAAGCGCGTTGAGATAGACCGCCAGCGTCGCCACCAGAGTCTTGCCCTCGCCGGTGCGCATCTCGGCAATCTCGCCGCGGTGAAGCGCGATCCCGCCGATCATCTGCACATCGTAATGGCGCTGGCCGAGGGTCCGCTTGGCCGCCTCGCGCACCGTCGCGAACGCCTCGGGCAGCAGATCGTCGAGCTTGGCGCCGTCGGCCAGCCGCTGGCGGAACAGCACGGTCTGATTGGCCAGTTCCTCGTCGGTCAAGGCGGCGATCGTCGGCTCGTAC
>JBBQTM010000013.1:0-34470 GCA_038234545.1 Sphingomonadales bacterium | reverse complement strand
GAGCGGGGGTATGGGTGCGGTTCGCGCAGAGACGCAGAGGTGCGGAGGGTTGGCGCATTTAGCAAGTTGTATCCGTAATCGTTGGTTCGTCTCCAAACATCACGTGATCGGATTAGAAAACCACTGCCATGTGAATTGGATGGGAGGAGTGGAATGTCTTTTCGAACAATCCAAATAGCTCACGAGAAAAATAGTGTCCCTCATTTTTGATAGAACGGAAAATAGAGTCGGTACCCTTATTTTCGCGAGGCAGTTTCTCTAAATGCTCCCTGACATCCTCATCATCCATCTTTCCAATGAAAAAATAATACAGCTCAGCAGCTCTTTGGGTCGCCGCATCCCCACATATATATCGTAGTCGGTCTATGGGAGGCATAGAAAACAAAAAGTTCAGTATCTCTACCTTAGCATCTCTCTGACGATCGCACGTCAAGGCCACGGCAAATAATCCACTTGCATAAATCAACTTGCGCGAAAAAACTAGTTTAGCGTTTCTAATTGCCCATGGTTTTGGGTTTGCTTGTCCATACGTCTTGTCTGCATAATCAACGGCCAATGTGCGCCAGTATCTTACTAAATCGTTTAACAAATAAAACGCCAACTGATGATCCAAAGGCGTTTCATCGACATATCTAGCAATTATCTGTGTTCTAAGGTCGTGAAATTTACTCTCATTGTTTAGATAATCGCCTTCCAAGAGGAAAAGCATGCGCCGGGTGATTGCGTCATTGCTATCTTTGCTTCCTCCATAGTTTTGAAGCAATTCATCTTCGCCTATATTCGAAGCGAATGCCCCGTCGGCTGACGGCCGTTTCCCTACGATGCGATCTATCTCTGCTACGATGGCCTTGTTCACCGGCTCAAGCGCTGCCGCGTTCACATCCGGCCCTATGATGAAATAATCGAGATCAGAACTCGCAGTTGCGTCACGGCGTGCGTACGACCCGCAGGTCACGATAACATCTTCTGGGCTACAGACAGTAGCAAGGCTGCTTCGTAATTGAGTTAAACGATCGTCAGAAAACGCTCTAGCTTTACTCAGGTGGTTCATGTCGCAACCTCACTGCGATTTCGCAGTGAATTTAAGAGCTTCGAATTAACGTAAAGTCAACCGAACGGTTGATTTCCGCTGCTTGTATCTTGATTCAGTTGGATGATCTCCCAGCGGGCCAAGACGGTCTACGTAAAAATCCCTTTTTACGTATTCGAATGATTTCGGAAGGAAAGCGAGCAAAAACTCGTCAGAAACTTCTGCCGACGCTACTGCTCGTAAATTCGGTATTTTCCGATACAAAGAACTTTCGGTGGTGAGAAAATCGCTACGATCCAAAACCTGGCTCTGCATAGCAATCTCTTGGAAGACCTTGTCGACGAGCACGCCAGCCTGCGATCTAATGATCAGGTTGTAGACGTAATTTTTGGTTTCCCAGAATCGGTCTACCGTGTCGATGTCCCCCTCACTTTCCCAAGCAGTTGCTGCTGCGATCACCTTAGACGGCGTGAGTCCAGTTCGCTGCCAATTGAAATAGGCCCCGCTTCTCAAAATCCCTTCAATAGTGTCAAAGTTGATAGGACCCGAGAAAAATGAATTATAAAGCTGGTCGTCTCCCGACAGAACCTCGATTACCCGTTCGGCATTAATACCAAAGTTTCTTAGTATTCTAGCAAGGTCAATTCCTAGCAAATCCTGCCCAGAAATTATGTCGATCGATGTGGCATGATGGTCAATTCCAAATAATTTATGGAACGTAGGTTCTAGCGTGTGTGAGAAAGGCGCGTGGCCGATGTCATGCAGCATTGCTGCAGCGAGGCAAATCTTTCTCTGGGACGATGTAAACGTATCGCTTTGGAGATAAATCTGAGCCAGCGCCGCAACACCCAAGCTGTGCTGAGCACGAGTATAGCGGGAGCCTTTCGGAGATCCATTAGGATGCTTCACTAGCGCATAATCCAAGGCGCCTAAAAAGCGTATCTCCTTAAGGCGCTTGAATGCCGCAGTACCCGCTATGGCTTGAATAAGATCAAACTCTTCGCGCAAAGTCTCGTCAAACTTCGGCGCGCTAAAGTCGTAGGTCTGATCCAAATTGGTGGCTCGCTCCATCCATGTTGTATGGGTCATAGCATATTGGGCCTACCAAGATCATTCATCGACTCGCGCATTCTAACACAGTTCCGTCAAGCGAGTGGGGAAATGGGCCGATTTTCCACCGAATTATGACGACTGTGGATAACGGGTATAAAGCGTACGTGTCGCTGCGCACCAACGCCTTATTACGGGAAAAACCCCACAGCGTCAGTTCCGCCCTGCAATGTTTGAAAGATGGGGCCCTTCGGTTCGTGGTGGCGGGGTTTGAGGGCGGTTGCTAAGCCCGCAGGATGCCTGATTCTCCCAACGACCTCGTCATTGACACTCCGTTCGAGTCCGCTCTCTCCGAGCGCTATCTCGTCTATGCCCTCTCCACGATCACCGCGCGGTCGCTGCCCGACGTCCGCGACGGGCTGAAACCCGTTCACCGCCGCCTGCTGTGGGCGATGCGCCTGCTCCGCCTCGACCCGGCGTCCGCTTACAAGAAATCCGCGCGCGTTGTCGGCGACGTGATCGGCAAATATCATCCGCATGGCGACCAGTCGGTCTATGACGCGATGGTGCGACTGTCGCAGGATTGGGCGCTGCGTTATCCGCTCGTCGACGGGCAGGGGAATTTCGGGAATATCGACGGGGATAATGCCGCCGCGTACCGCTATACCGAGGCGCGGTTGACCAAGGTAGCGGCGGCGTTGATGGCCGGGCTCGACGAGGGGACGGTCGATTATCGCGCCACTTACAATGGGGAGGATGAGGAGCCCGAGGTGTTCCCCGGGCTGTTCCCCAATCTGCTGGCCAATGGATCGAGCGGGATTGCGGTCGGAATGGCGACCTCGATCCCGCCGCACAACGTGTCCGAACTGGCCGACGCCGCGATCCATCTGATCGACTATCCGCACGCCGAGGATGCGGCGCTGCTCGATCATGTGCGCGGGCCGGACTTTCCCACCGGCGGGGTGCTGGTCGATGCGCGTGAGACGATCGCGGCGGCCTATGCGACGGGGCGGGGAAGCTTCCGCCTGCGCTCGCGGATCGAGAAAGTGGTGGAGAAGGGCGGCGGCTGGCATCTGCTGGTGACCGAGATCCCCTACGGGGTGCAGAAGGGGCGGCTGATCGAGGCGATCGCGGGGCTGATCGGGGACAAGAAATTGCCGATCCTGGCCGACGTGCGCGACGAGAGCGCGGAGGATCTGCGGATCATCCTGGAGCCGCGATCGCGGACGGTCGATGCGGCGCTGCTCGAGGAGAGCCTGTACAAGATGACCGAGCTGGAGGTGCGCTTCCCGCTCAATTTGAATGTGCTCGACAAGAACCGCGTGCCCGGCGTGATGAGCCTGAAGCAGGCGCTGACCGCGTGGCTGGCGTTCCAGATCGAGGTGCTGCTCAACCGGGCGCGGACGCGGATCGGCAAGATCGACGAGCGGCTGGAGCTGCTCGACGGGTTTTTGGTGGCGTTTTTGAATCTGGATCGCGTGATCCAGATCATCCGCACCGAGGATGAGCCCAAGCTGGTGATGATCGCCGAGTTCGGGCTTAGTGACCGGCAGGCGGAGGCGATCCTCAACATGCGCCTGCGGTCGTTGAGGAAGCTCGAAGAGATGGAGATCGCCAAGGAGCGAACCGCGCTGGCCAAGGAGCGGGGCGAACTGGCGGCTTTGGTCGAGAGTCCGCTCAAGCAGCGCAACCGGCTGAAGCGCGAGCTGACGGCGATGAAGGACAAGTTCGGGGATGCGCGCCGGACCCGGATCGGGGAGGTGGCGGCGCCGTCGCGGGACATCGACTGGAGCCAGATGATCGAGAAGGAGCCGATCACGGTGATCCTGTCGCAGCGCGGCTGGATCCGGGCGATGCGCGGGCATGTCGCGGAGGGGGAGGGGGACAGCCTCAAGTTCCGCGAGGGCGATGCGCTCAAGCGGATGTTCCACGCCCAGACCACCGACAAGCTATTGCTCGCGGCCGAGGATGGGCGGGTGTATACGCTGGGCGGCGACAAGCTCCCCGGCGGGCGCGGGTTCGGCGAGCCGGTGCGGTTGTCGATCGATCTTGCGGGCGAGGTCGAGATTGTCGCGCTGATGGTGGTGAAGGCGGAGACGCGGCTGCTGGTGGCATCGTCCGACGGGCGCGGGTTCCTGACCAGCGGCGCGGCGGTGCTGGCGGAGACTCGCAAGGGCAAGCAATTGGTCAATCTGAAACCCGGGGCCAAGGTCGCGGCGGTGCGGCTGGTCGCGGGGCACGACGACGCGGTCGCGGTGATCGGGGAAAATCGCAAGATGCTGGTGTTCCCGCTGAGCGAATTGCCCGAGCTGGCGCGGGGGCAAGGCGTGACGCTGCAGCGTTATCGCGACGGCGGGCTGGCCGATGTCACGACCCTGGTGGCGGCCGAAGGGTTGAGCTGGGCGCAGGGGGGCGAGAGCAAGCGCACCCGGACCGAGCCGGACCTGACGCCATGGCGCGCGGCGCGCGGCGCGGCGGGGCGGATGCCGCCCTTGGGATTTCCACGCTCGAACCGGTTTGCATAGTTGCGCACCATGCTCGCCATGCCCCCGGCATGGCTGCGCGTGGCACGTCCCGCGCAACAACCGCTTCGGGGGCGATGAGTAGCCATACGAAACGCGGCGTTAACCCCTTGCGGTTAATCCGGGTGGATGCAGGCTGCGAAACAACCCGGATTGGGGCGCGATTCCGCGCGCACAGCGGACGCGCCGCCGAGGGATTCGGCCGAGGCATACGCGAAATTCGACATCCAGGCCGGGCACGATTTGCTCGACGCGCTGCCGATCGCTGCGGCGGTGGTGAGCCTGAACAGCCGCGGCGTGCTCAAGCTGATCGATCGCAACCGCAAATTCGACGAGGTGATGCTCTCGACCGGCGACGAGAAAATGATCGGCGGCGATTTCACCGACTGCTGCCACGTCCAGATCGCGCGGCTGATGGAATGCTATCTGGCCGACTTCAACGCGCCAAGCGAGCTTGAATTCAGCCACGGCAGCGGGGTCGGTGGCACTCATTACCGGATCAAGCTGGCACCGCTCGCGCCCGGATCCAACGGACGGCCGCGGTGCATGGTCAGTCTGGTCGACCGGACGGTCGAAGTGCAGGCGGAAAAGGCGTTGCGCGCAGAAATGCTGCGCGACAGCCTGACCGGCCTGCCCAATCGGCTGGCGTTCTGCGAGATGATCGAAGCCGCCGAACGCGGAGGGACCGGGAACGGCCTGGGCGACATCGTCGGCAGCGACGGGATAGTGCGACCGATCGGCCATGCCGTGCTGGTGGTCGACATGCTGCGCTTCAGCCGAATCAACGAGAGCATGGGCGGCCTGTTCGGCGACGAACTGCTGATCACTTTCGCGCGGCGACTGATCTCGGCGCTCCGGTCGGGCGACCGGCTGGCGCGCACCGGGGGCAATGAATTCGGGATCATCGTCGCGCTTCGCAAAGGGCTGGGCGATGCGATGAAGGCCGCCGACCGGATCCAGGACGTGATGACCGCGCCGTTCAAGCTGAGCGACCTTGAGATCAAGGTCGAATGTGCCATCGGGCTGGCGATGATGCAGGACGGCCAGGAGCCCGAAGAACTTTTCCGGCACGCCCAGTTCGCGGTCAAGCAGGCCAAGGCGGCGGGCGCTCCGCAAGTCTATCAGCCCGAGGAGGCGAGCCAGGCGCGACGCCGCTTCTCGATCGAAACCGAGCTTCGCCGCGCGCTCGAACGCGACGAGCTCAAACTTTTCTATCAGCCACTGATCAATCTGAAGTCGGGCAAGGTCAGTGGGTTCGAGGCGCTGGCGCGCTGGCACCATGAGGATCGCGGCGAGATTTCGCCAACCGAATTCATTCCGGTCGCGGAGGAAAGCGGGCTGATCCTGACGCTCGGTCGCTGGGCGATGGACAAAGCGGCGCACACCCTGGCCGACTGGGACAAAGCGAATCGGGCGCCGATCCCGGCCTATGTCGCGGTCAATCTGTCGGCGATCCAGGTGGCGCGCGACAATGTTGCCGAGGTGGTGGCATCGGCGTTGCGATCGAGCGGCCTGTCCGGCACGCGGCTGACGCTGGAACTGACCGAAAGCTCGATCGTCCAGGATCCGGGCCGCGCCCAGCGTGTGTTCGAGGCGTTGAAGGCGCTCGACGCGACGGTGGCGATGGACGATTTCGGCACCGGTTACTCGAGCCTCGCCTATCTCCAACGACTGCCGATCGACGTGCTCAAGATCGACCGCAGCTTCGTCACCGGCATGATGCGCGATCCCGACAGCGTGGCGATCGTGCGCGCCGTGCTCAGCCTCGCCGAAGCGCTCGGAATGTCGACCACGGCCGAAGGAATTGAAACGGTCGAGCTGGCAACGACGCTGGCGACGCTGGGTTGCTCGAGCGGGCAGGGCTATTATTTCGCCAAGCCGCTGGAGGCCGACGCGGCGCTGGATTTCTGGCGCGGACGACAAGCCTGACCCTCATGCCGCCACTGGCAATATTCATTATCTCATGTTAAGAACATCCATTGCGGGGGCAATCGATGACCGAGGTTGCGGCCCGGACCGTTCCGGGCTTGATCGAACGATGTTGAGGGGGCAGCCCGCGATGCGCCGATCGATGGCGAGTGATTTATTCGGGGGGGTTATTCGTGAGAGAGCCAGGCCAGATCAAACGGGGTCCCCGGGTCGTGACCGATCTCAAGGCGATGTTGCTGCGCCCCGACGGCGCGGAAATCCCCGTGATGATCACCGACATCAGCAAGGACGGCTTCAAACTGTCGACCGAAACCCAGCTGTTGATCGGCGAGCGGGTCGACCTATGCATGCCCAAGACCGGCGACGTGCCGGTGCAGATCCGTTGGGCATTGGGCGGTGAGGCAGGTGGGGTGTTCCTGGCTCCGCTGCCGCTCAGGGGGCTGAACTAGGGACGAGCACGGCGGCCGTAAGAATTGCTTCCCGTTCCGGATGCGGATCGGCCATCCCAAATTGGGTATCAGAGGTTGAAGACCGACAGAGGTCTGGTCGAGCATCAGGCGTTGGGTGAGGATTCCGTGAAGGATGGCGGTGGCGCCGCCGATCAGGCAGGCGGTCGATGCGCCGGGTCGGTTCAATCGCCACCGCTGCCGCCGCCGCCGCTCAAGGTCGCAGCAACAAGTAGGGCGGCCGCGCGCCCGTGTTGCCGAACCCATCCGTCAGCCTGCGGCTGCCACCTTCCCCAGGGGGAAGGAGCAGTTGGTATTTCTCTGGCGGGAATGTTAAGTCGGCGTGCCGAAATCGCTCCTCCCCCTTGGGGGAGGTGTCAGCGTCGCTGACGGAGGGGTTTGATGGAGGTTTTCGGAACTCAGGAAGCTCAACAGCGAGCTCGCAAGCTTCGGCGGGTGATGACCAAGCCCGAGCGGCTGTTGTGGTGGGCGCTGAAAGCAAACCAAACGGGGTTTCATTTCCGTAAGCAGCATGCCGCGGGGCCGTATGTGCTGGATTTTTACTGCGATCGGGCGAGGTTGTGCGTCGAGGTCGACGGGACATCGCATGATTTTACGTCACAGCACGACATTGCGCGCGATCGCTTTTTGACGCGTTGGGGGATTGTCACTTTACGCATTCCGGCGCGTGAAGTGCTGGGGAATTTGCAGGGTGTGGTTGAGCATCTTGCGCTGGTTGCTCGGGACAGACCCATCCGTCAGCCTGCGGCTGCCACCTTCCCCAAGGGGAAGGAACAGGATTAAGCCGTCCCGCGACCGCTCGTCGTCATCTCTGTAGCCACCAACTCGTCCCACTCCGCGCCGCTCGGAAAGCCCGCCGCGACCCAGGCGCGCTCGATCGCTCTGAGCGCGGTGGCGACGGCGGGGCCTTCGGTCAGGCCGAGCTTGATCAATCGGCCGCCCGAGATCGGCAGGCGCGGGCGCGGCCAGTCGGCGATGGTGGCGGCGTCGATCGGTCGGCTGGCGAGGAGCAAGCGGTCGATCGCGGTTTCGGTACCGGCCCAATAGGCCAGCGCGCGGGGGTTGGCGGCAAGATCGGGATCGGCCGCGGCGGCGAGGCGCTTGCGGGCCTTTTTCGAGAAGCGCAGGCGCGCGGCAACCGTGTCGGCGATGGCCGCATCTTTCGGCAATAGCGCGGCCAGGCGTCGGATCGGATCGCGGGGGATACCGGCGGCGGCCTCGTCTGCGACGAGGGCGGCGAGGCGGGTCGAGTCCGTGATTTCGGGGAGAACCGGGGCGAAGATACCGCGCTCAACCATCAGCGATACCGTTGCGAGGGGATCAGGGATCGCCAAGGTCTTGATCGTCTCGTCGGCGATGCGTTCGCGTGACAAGGCCATGAGGTCGTTGGCGCGGGCGGTGCAGGCTTCGAGCGCGTCCGCGTCCATGTCGCCCTCACCGAAGCGCGCGTGGAAGCGGAAGAAGCGCAGGATGCGGAGATGGTCTTCGGCAATGCGCTGGAGCGGGTCGCCGATGAAGCGCACGCGGCGGGCCTTTATATCGTCGAGGCCGCCGAAATAATCGAAAATCTCGCCGGTGACCGGGTCGGCGTAGAGCGCGTTGATGGTGAAATCGCGGCGCTCGGCGTCGGCCTTCCAGTCGTCGGAAAATTCAACCGTGGCGCGGCGGCCGTCGGTCGAGACGTCGGCGCGAAGCGTTGTGATCTCGGCCGGCTGGCCATCGGCGACGGCGGTGATCGTGCCATGCGCGATTCCGGTGGGGACCGCCTTGATCCGCGCCTTTTCCAGGCGGGCGACGACCTGATCGGGGCGCAGGCGGGTGGCAAAGTCGATGTCGTTGACCGGGATCCGGAGCAGTTCGTCGCGCACCGCGCCGCCGACGTAGCGGGTCAGTCCGTCATCGCCGCCGAGCGCGTCGAGCATGCGCGCCACCCCGCGCTTGGCACGCCAGCGTTCGGCGTCGAGTTTCATGCGTGGTCGAGCCGAGTCGTCAGATTGACGATCATCGCCGCAGTCGCGCCCCAGATGCGGCGGCCCTGCCAGTCGATCTGGTAATAGTGACGGGTCTGGCCTTTGTAATCGCCGCTCATGCGCTGCTGGTTGGCGGAGGCGAGCAGGAAGGACAAGGGCACTTCGAACAGCTCTGCCACCTCATGCTCGTGCGGGCTGAGGTCGAGGTCGGGCGGGACGAGGCCGAGGATCGGGGTGACGGCATAGCCGGTGATGGTGCGATAGTCGTCCGCCGCGCCCCACAGGTCGACCGACGACGGGGGCAGGCCGATCTCCTCCCACGCCTCGCGCAGCGCGGCCGCGGTGGCATCCTCGCCGGGATCTAGCCGGCCACCGGGGAAGGCGACCTGGCCGGCGTGTAGGCGCATGTCGTCGCGGCGCAGGGTGAGCAGGACTCCGGGCTCGGGCCGGTCGGTGATCGCGACCAGCACGGCGGCGTCGCGATGCGGATCGGGCGAGCCTTCGATGAGGTCGCCCGGCAGCAGGCCCGGCGGCGGGGGAAGCGCGAGCGCGGCCTTGAGACGGAAAGCAATGCTCATTGCAGGGGGAAAAAGGCGCCACTGCTCCAGATGCCCGGCGGCTGATGAGCTTCAGCCAGCGCGATCTCGGCAAGTTCGTAATAGAGCGGCCGGGCGATCAGCGCTTCGAGGCCGTGGCGGACGGCGATTCGCGGGCTTGGGCCATGCTCGTCCTGTGTGAGCGTCAGCGGATGATCGGGGCCGAGGATCACCGCGTCGCCGCTGTCGAGCTCGAAGGCGAGTGTGCGATGCTCGCGCTCCCCCTCGCTGGTCATGGCGATAGCGCGGAAAGGCGTGACCTCGACCTCGATGGTGAGTTTTTCGACCGGAGTGACGAGCAGGTGGGTTCCATCGGGTTCGCGCCGAAGCACGGTCGAGAACAAGCGGACCATCGCCGGCCGATCGATGCGGGTGCCCATGTGATACCAGCTGCCGTCGGCGGCGATGCGCATCTCCGAATTGCCGCAATGGTCGGGGTTCCAGCGGTCGACCGGCGGATGGCCGCGCTCGCCGATCGCTTTGGCAAGATCGGAGAGGGAGCGGCCGGTGACGGCGATGGGCGGGCGGGTCTCGGGCATGGTCCTTCCGCTCTTGTCATTCACCGCCAGCCGACGCAATCCGACTGCGATGGATCGACAGACGACCCGAACCGCAATCGTGACCGGCGCCGGCAAACGGGTCGGGCGGGCGATCGCGAGCGCGTTGCTGGTCGATGGCTGGTCGGTAGTGGCGCATGTCCACCATGACGGCGGCGATGTGCCCGACGGCGCGGTCGCGGTGGTGGCGGACCTGGCGGAGCAGGGCGCGGCGGGGGCGATCCTGGCGGCCGCAGCGGGGCTGCCGCCGCTCGGCCTGCTGGTCAACAATGCGGCACGCTTTGCAGAAGATCGGCTGGCGACGCTCGACGCGGCAAGTTTCGATTCGCACATGGCGGTCAATGTCAGGGCCCCGGCGCTGCTGACCCAGGCCTTTGCAGAAGCGGTCGGAGAGGCCGGCGGGCTGGTGGTCAACCTGCTCGACGCCAAGCTGGCCGCGCCCAATCCCGATTTCCTGAGTTACACCTTGTCGAAGATCGCGTTGGCCGGGCTGACCGAGCTGAGCGCGCGGGCGCTGGCCGGGCAGGGGATCAGGGTCAATGGCATCGCGCCGGCACTGATGTTGTTGTCGGAGGGGCAGGACGATTCAAATTTCGCGGCGATGCACCGCTTCAACCCGCTCGGTCGCGGGGTCGCGCCGGACGATGTGGTGGCGGCGCTGCGCTTTCTGATCGGCGCGACCGCGGTGACCGGGCAGATCATCACCATCGACGGCGGCCAGCATTTCTGGGCACTTCCGCGCGATGTGCAATTTTTGGAGAAGAAATGACCAGTCAAGTGACACTGGACGGGATGATTCCGGCCGCGCTGGCGGTGAGGTCGAGCAAGATCATGCTCGATTCGCTGGAAGTGCAGACCGATATCGGATTCCACGATTTCGAGATCGGAACGCCGCAGCGTTTATTGGTCACGGTCGAAATCTGGCTTGACGATCTGGCGGTGCCGGCCGGCGATTCGCCCGCCGCGGCGTGGGATTATGATTTCCTGCGCAACGAGGTGATTCGCCTGGCGGGGGCGCGGCGGTACAATCTCCAGGAGACGCTGGTAGAGGCGATTTACCAGCGGCTGGCGGCGATGAGGGGTGTGAAGGCGCTGCGCGTTTCGAGCGCCAAGCCCGACATCTACAGCGATGCCCGCAAGGTCGGGGTCGAGGTTGCATCCTTCACCGGAAGCGGTCCGTAGCTTGTAAATGATTGACCGATGTCGCGACGTCACGGAACAAAAGTCGTTGCGCCGCCATTTTGCCTCAATTAAGGATGCGCATCCTGTCGATGATATGTTGATACATACGTGGTTTCAAACAGGGCGGGACTCGCGTAGAGTGTCTGGTCTAATTCGTGGCAATCGACCACGAGCATAAAGGAGAGTTGCGGCTTAATGTCCTACGCCCAACGCAGAGAAATGAGTTCCAATCGCACGGTCTCGATCGTGATCGTTGCGCTTGTCCATGTCTTGCTCGGTTATTTCATTGTCACTGGCCTCGCCTATAACGTGGTCAAGAAAGCCGCCGAAGATTTGAAGACGTTCGACGTCGAGGAGGAGCCGCCGCCCCCCGAGGAGCCGCCGCCCCCGCCGGAGGACACGCTTCCGCCGCCGCCGGAGATCAGCAATCCTCCGCCGTTGGTCCGGTTCGAATCGCCTTCGCCGATCCAGGTGGCGCCGACGCCGCCAATCCCGCGGCCGCCGACTCCGACCTACGTTCCGGCACCGCCGGCACCGCCGGCACCGCCGCCGGTCCGGGTGTCGCAACCGAGGAGCGTCACGGGCAATCTTCAAGGGCTGATTTCGGGTGACGATTATCCTGAATCGGCGCAGCAGAACGATGAACAGGGTTCGGTGACCGTGGTGTTGACGATCGGCAGCAACGGCCGCGCCACTGGCTGTTCAGTGGCCAGCTCAAGCCGGTCCAGGGCGCTCGATTCGGCGACCTGCAGGATTTTGCAAAGTCGCTCACGCTTTACACCTGGCCAGGATAGCGCCGGCAATCCGGTCGGTGGAAGTTTCCGGGCAACGATCAAGTGGGTGCTTGCCGGTTAGGCGACGTAATCGACGATATTCAACGAACTGAATTTTTTAAGGAACACTATCATGGCAATCACCGATTTCCTGCTTGCTGCAGCGGCCGCGGCACCCGCCGCCGTAGAGAACCCCTACGGCCTCGAGGCGGCACTTCGAGAGGGAGGCGCGATCGCAATCGCGACCTTCACCATTCTCGTGATCATGTCGATCGGCACCTTCTACATCCTGTTCACCAAGTTCCTTCAGCAGCAGAAGATCATCAACCAGGGCAAGAAGGTGCGTGCCAGCTTCTGGAACTCGGCCAATCTTCGTGAAGCCGCAGGCAAGCTCGACGCCAAGAGCGCTTATCGCTCGATCGTCGAAGACGCGCTCGTCGCCCAGGACCAGCACAGCAAGCTGACCGATCCGGTCGACCAGCATGAATGGGTGGCAGGCTCGCTTGCCCGCTCGCAGGGTGGCATTGCCGCCCGTCTCGGTGAAGGCCTCGCCTTTCTGGCGACCGTCGGTTCGACCGCGCCCTTCATCGGCCTGTTCGGCACCGTCATCGGCATCTATCGCGCGCTGATCAAGATCGGTTCGTCGGGCCAGGCCTCGATCGACACCGTCGCCGGCCCGGTCGGCGAAGCGCTGATCATGACCGCGCTCGGCCTGGTCGTCGCGGTTCCCGCCGTGCTTGCCTACAACTGGCTTATCCGTCGCAACAAGACCGTCACCGAAGATCTCTCGGCCTTCACCAACGATGTTCACGGCTATCTTGCGTCGAACGGCGCGGTGAAGCCGGCCATGATCGGCGTGACCAAGGGCGCGGCCCAGACCAAGTCGGCGGCAGCGCCGACCCAGCGCGGCAGCGAGCCGGT
Source organism: Sphingomonadales bacterium (assembly GCA_038234545.1). Taxonomy (GTDB): domain Bacteria; phylum Pseudomonadota; class Alphaproteobacteria; order Sphingomonadales; family Sphingomonadaceae; genus Sphingomicrobium. Next base: position 21,473 of record JBBQTM010000013.1, on the reverse strand, counting down.
TCGTCCGGGACTGACCTCGACCGGTGCGCAGGCGACTCCGTCGTCTGATCGCGTCAGCTAATTGCCGATCGTCCGGCCGGCGCGTGCGCGCTGGCCGGACGACCGGATTTCGATTGAATAACCAAGGAAAATCGAACCATGTCGATGAATGTAGGGCCAGCGGACGGCGATGAAGACGTCCCCATTTCCGACATCAATACGACGCCGCTGGTCGACATCATGCTGGTGTTGCTGATCATCTTCCTGATCGCGGTTCCGGTTGTGTTGCAGACGGTACCTGTGTCGCTTCCGACGGTCCGTTACGAAGCGACCCAGACCAAGCCGGAGAACGTCAACCTGTCGATTCGCGGCGGGCCTGGCGGGACGTGCGAAGTTTATTGGAACCTGACCAAAGTCGACAGCGAGCAATTGCTGGAACGCGCGGTCGACAAGCTCGAAAAACTGATCGAGGAGGTCGGCGGTGTCGAGAATGTGACTGAGGAAAATATGCCCGAAGCGCATATTCGCGGCGACGTCAACACACCGTACAAGTGCATTGGCGGCGCGGTGATCACCATGCAGCGCGCCGGTTTCGCTCGCGTCGGGTTCATTTCCGAACCGCCCGCCGGTCAAGTTACGACCCGGCTTTAGGAGCGCTTACCCATGGCAATGCAAACCACGAGCAATAACAGTTCGGCCGAGCCGATGCTGGAAATGAACATGACGCCGCTGATCGACGTCCTGCTCGTGCTCATCATCATGTTCATCATCACGATCCCGATCCAGAGCCACGCGGTGAAGCTGGATCTCCCGCAGAACCAGCCGAACGACACGCCGCCGCCGGTCGATCCGGTCAAGAACAAGATCATCGTCACGCAAGCCGGCGCGATCCTGTGGAATGGCAATGCGATCGACCAGACTACGCTGCGCAACTACCTCGATGCGTCGCAGCAGATGCCGGTTGTTCCCGAGTTGCACCTGCAGCCCGAAGCCGAAGCGAGCTATGGCCTGGTCGACGAAGTGCTGGCCATCACCAAGCGCGCCAAGGTCGAGAAGATGGGCTTCGTGGGCAATGAAGCATATATGAAGTTCTAAAGTCCGGTGCCGGATCTGAGAACGAAAGGGCGGTCCCTAGGGGCCGCCCTTTTTTCGTTGGCCCGGGGGGACAGGATAGCGACCGAGCGCCAATCGAAGGCACTTGACCGGGCTCACCAGTCATGAGACGTTATTACATCGCTTATGATGGAGGTGATGATGGCTATGTCCCTGGCGCTTCGCGAACCGCAGCCGATGATCGAGATGAACATGACACCGCTGGTCGATGTGCTGCTGGTGCTGATCATCATGTTCATCATCACCGTTCCGATCCAGAGCCATGCGGTGAAGCTCGACCTGCCGCAGGGCATCGCGCTGCCGAGCCATGCGCAGCGCAACCTGCTGACGATCGCGCCCGACGGGGTGGTCCGGTGGAACGGGGTGGCGGCGGACGATGCGACGTTGATGGCGACCCTTCGCGCTTCGAAAGCGACGCTGCCCCAATCCGAGCTTCACCTTCGTCCCGATGCCCTGGCGCGTTACGAACGGGTCGACGAGGTGCTGGCGATGACCAAGCGAGCCGACATCACACGCATGGGGTTCGTCGGCAATGAGGCGTATCGGCGGTTTTGAGGTGTCATTTGCCCGCGAGCGTCAATCCGAAACCGCGGAACCAGTCGGCAATCTTGGGTGATAATTTCTCCGCAGCTGCCCTGTCTGCGGCGGCGCGTGCCCGGTCGCCCTTTCGTGACCAGGCCAGCGCCCGGCCGAACAGCGACGCGGCACGCGGATCCGACTTGAGCGCGCGATCATAGGCCGCGAGCGAATCGTCAATTCGCCCGAGCCGAAGAAGCACCAGCCCGCGGCTGTCATGATACGCTTCGTTCTGCGGATCGAGCGCGATTGCCCGGTCGCAATCGCCCAGCCCGGATTCGAGCGCCAGCCCCGCCATCGCCTTTTCCCAGCAGGCGTTGTTGAGCGCGACGGCGTCCCTTTCGGCTTCGGCCCGGACGAAGGCGAAGTCGGCTTCGGCACGCGCGGCCTGGCCAAGCCGAAGGTAGGCCAGGCCGCGGGAGACGCGCGGATAGGTGTACGTCGGCTCGGCAGCGATCGCCTTGTCATATTGTTCGATCGCCGCTTTCCAGTCGCCTGTTTTTCCAAGCTCGTCGGCCAGTATGCCGATCAGGGTCGGATTGGTCGGATCCAGCCGCACGCCTTCGCGGAAGTCGGCGAGGCGCCCTGCGATGTCGGTCACGGGCCGGGCCTGGCCTCGATTGATGTACACATAGCCTTCGGGTCGTGTCGCGATCGCCTTGTCGAATGCCCGCACTGCATCGGCCTTGCGGTCGTTGGCGGAAAAAGTCAGCGCGGCGACGACATAAGGGTAAGGGTCAGCCAGGGTGAGCTTCATCATCGCCTCCGCCTCCCTGACGGCCTCGGCTCGCTTGCCCTGCCGCTGATACATATTGATGCGGAATTGATAGGGGTGGCCGCTAGTCGGGAAGAAGGCGGTGGCGCGCTGCGAATCCGCGAGTGCCGCCGGGAAATCCCGTTTGAGCCGGTTTATCTCGGCGCGGAAGAGCAGCGCCTGGAGCTGGTCGGGTTGGACCTTCAGCGCGTCGTCAACATGGACCAACGCCTGGTCATAGTTCTTGCCGCTGGCGGCTTCGGAAGCCTTGATGAGCGACAGGAGGGGCAATTTGGAACCGAGCGCGGACGCGGCCTCGAAATCCAGGCGCGCCCCCGCAAGGTCATTGCTGCGCATCTTCGAGAAGCCCCGGTTCTCCAAGGAAGCGATGGATTTGGGATTGAGCGCCAGCGCCTTGTCAAATTCGATTACCGCTTCGGGATGGCGGTCAGCCAAGGCCAGCGCGGTGCCGCGTTCGAAATAGTCGCCCGAATTGGTGGGCGTGGCAGCCAATAGCTTGTCGGTTTCCTCTTTCGTCGGGGTCGCGATTCCGACCCAATAATCGTCGTCGTCCATCCGCTTTAGCTCTGCTTCCGCGGCAAGTGCCTGCGCGAACGGGATTTCAGGGACCAGGGTTTGCTCGCTAGTCTCGATGGTGAATCGGCTCCCCTTCCTGGCGATCAGTCGCCGATAGCGCACCCCGGCGACAATCTTGTCGATCGGCTCGGTACGCGCCAGTACGGTGCCGGACGCTTCGTCAGGCAGGATGATTACCTGTTCGGTTCGCGAATAATCGGGATGGCTTAGTGCCAGCGGGGCGTCGGCCAAGGGGCCGGGCTCACGCTTGAAATCCGGTTTGTAGCCGAGCGTCGGAACGTCGACATAGTAGCGCCCGCCTTCAAGCTCGAGCTTCATCTCGCCCTCCGTCGTCAGCCGATACTCGCCCTTTTCGCGGTTGAATTGTCCAGCCGCGGTCTTGGGGGTGAAGCGCGAAAAATTCTCGCTCCAATAGTCGCGCAGCATCTTGTCGCGCGATGCGACCGGCAATTTGCCGACAATCATGTTGAAGACCAATGCCGAATCGCCGCGGAACAGGCGTTCGAACCGGGCGGGCGCAATGGCCTCTGCGTTCCTGCTGCTGCCGGCGCCACTGGCATCGATGTGGATCAGCGTGTCGGATTGCGGCAGCGCGAGGGGCGCCGGGCGCATGGCGATGAGCTTCGCATCGGCCACCAGCGGCAGGCCCCAATGGAACGGCGGAACCGCGATCCGATCAAGCTTCCAGTCGCCGCTGCGCGTTCCGTCGAGGAAATAGTCGCGTCCGGCAATGGTCGCGCGCACCAGCACATGATCGAACGACGCGAGCATTGGCAGCCGCTGATCAAGGCCGTCGCCGCCAGCCGAACTGACCATCACCGGATCGGCGGCGATGCCCAATTCGCGCAGGATGGCGGTCAGCAAAGCGGTCTTGGCCTTGCAGTCGCCGAACCGGCGGCTCCACGTCGTCTCGGCTGAATCGGGGACATAATTGCCTGCGTCCATCAGCAAGGCGACGTAGCGAATGCGATCTTCGACCAGTATCAGGGCCGCTTCGGCCCGGGCCACCGAATCGGCACTTTTCGTTCGGATCTTCTCGACCTCGTCACGAAGCGCGCCCGTGGCCGGGATGACCGCGGCCCGATCGAACAGAGGTCGAACCAGCGCCGCGATCGAGTCCCAGCTTTTGGTGTCGGAAAATTCGAGCCGGCGGCCCATCCGGAAGCGGGCAGGGGCAGACTTGGGCGCGACGAAAGGAGCTGGGTCGTCGAGATGCCATTCGACCGAGGTCCAGCCAGCTTGCCTGGTAACCTTGCCCGCCGGCAGGTGATAGCCGCGATAGGCGAGATCGACTCCGCTAGGCCATTCGGCGCGAAGGTCGATCCGCCTGGCCGAGGCCTGATCGGCAAGGCCTGAGAAGAATTCGACGTGGCGGCCCATGACCGGATCGGTGCTGGTCATCGTCATTTCGAAATAGAGGGTGTCGCCGACCTGTAGGCCTTCCGGCTGAAGCACGGCCGTCAAGCGCCCGTCGAACATCGCCATTTCAAGATTCTGTTCGCGCTGGATGGTGGTGAAGCGTTGCCCCGAGGCGAGCACATCAATCTCTTTGCCGCCGCGCACGATGGCCAGTTTGTGAACCTCCACGCGATCCTTGTCGGGGCGCCATTGAAGCGCGACATTGCCGCCCTGGAGGCCATCGGGGGTCAGAAATTTCACCGCAGTCACCGAATGCACCAGCACTCGCCCCGGCTCGGCCCGGACATGGCGGCTATCGACCAGGATCCGCGCCGAGACTCCGGCCGGATCGGCGGTGGCGGCTGGAAGGACGACCGGCTTGGCCCACGACGGAGCAGGGCCGGTCTCGACTTTGTCCGACGCCAGCGCCGGAACAGCGACCGACAGGCTCAAGGCCAAGATCAAAATACGCACACGCACCGCCTACCCCCTTGCGCCGCCAATCATTAGCGCAAGTCAGCGATGTGGCAATATCAAGTGCCCCGCCCGCTCAGTGGAGCGGTATCGCGCAAGTCCGGACCGATCAGGCCGGTTTGAACACCAGCGACAATCCGTTGATGCAATGGCGCTTGCCGGTCGGCTTGGGTCCGTCGTTGAACAGGTGGCCGAGATGCCCGCCGCAGCGGCGGCAATGTTCTTCGGTGCGTTCCATGAACATCGACGTGTCGCGCTTATAGGCGACATTGCCCACGATTTCGCGCCAGAAGCTGGGCCAGCCGGTGCCGCTGTCGAACTTGGTGGTCGACGGGTAGAGCGGCAGGTCGCAGCCCGCGCAGGCATAGACGCCGCGGCGCTTCTCCTTGTTGAGCGGCGAGCTGTAGGGTCGCTCGGTGCTTTCCTGGCGAAGAATAGCGTAGCGCTGCTCGCCAAGCTGCCTCTTCCATTCGGCGGGGGTCTTGGTGATGGCGAATTTGCCCGGTGCCGCATTCGACTGACTGCTGCAGCCGATTGTCATGATGGTACCGAGGGCGAGGCTGCCGGTGCCGAGGAGGCGGCGACGGGTGATTGTATGGCTCATGGGACTATATACGGTGAATGCGCCCGAAAAGTTGCAGGCACGCGGTCAACGGGTGGGCTTGGGCGCGGCGAGAAATTGACCGGTGACGCGAAGGAATTCCGCCGCCCGAGGACCGTAGATCGGGACATGGTCGCCATTGGGCACGATCCACAGTTGCGAACCGGGGATCGACCGATACAGCTCGACCGGGATTTCAACCGGGAAAAACTCGTCGCGATCGCCGTGGACGATCAGGGTGCGCGCCTTGATCGTGGCGAGATTGGCGGGGGTCAAATTCATGTCGTCGTAGCTGTCGGCGAAACCGCGGAACTGCCCCATCAGCTCGCCCACCTGTGCCGGACCGCGCGAGGCGCAGTTGTTGAACATGTCCACCACCTCCTTGGGAGGGGGCGCGGCAATTTCGCCGCGGATGACTTGCCGTGACTGCTCGACGAACCGATTGGTCGCGCCAATCACCGCCATGGTGCCGACGCGATCCGGATATCTGATCGAGAGATGGAGCAGGGTCATGCCACCGGCGCTGATCCCCATGGCGCGAACGTTCTTCAGGCCGAGCTGGTCGAGCAGGGCGCGGACGTCCTCGGCCGACTGGCGCATGGTGAACTTGCGCGACGGATTGGTCGACCAGCCATGGCCGCGCAGGTCGGGCATGATGACTCGATAGGTCTTGGCGAGCTCGGTGATATGGTCGCCCCAGTCGCCGGGGCCGCACATCCCGAAGCCGTGGAGCAGTAGCAGCGGCTCGCCTTGCCCGCGCTCCTCATAATGCATCGTGATGCCGTTGAGCTGGATCAGTTTTCCGGGGGCGGTCTTTGCCTGTCCCAATGCTGGCGGGGCAAGCATGATCGCCGCAGTTGCAAGTATCGCGAGAAACTTGATGTGCATGTCGCCACCCCCCGGTCGGGAGCGACTATAGAAGGGTCGGTGGAACAGGCAAATCTAGGCGGCTTCACCCTGGAACTGCAGGCGCGCGAGGCGGGCGTAGAGGCCGCCGTTGCCGGCGAGTATTGAATGGGTGCCCTCCTCGACGATCCGGCCGCCGTCCATGACGACGATGCGGTCGGCGGCGCGGACGGTGGCGAGGCGGTGAGCAATGACGATCGTGGTGCGGCCTTCCATCAGTCGCTCGAGCGCGTCCTGGACCGCGGCCTCGCTTTCGGCGTCGAGCGCACTGGTCGCCTCGTCGAGCAGCAGCAGGGGGGCATCGCGGCGGAGCAAAGCGCGGGCGATGGCGAGGCGCTGGCGCTGGCCGCCGGACAGGCGCGCGCCGCCTTCGCCCATGAAGGTGTCGAGCCCGTCGGGAAGCTGGCGAAGGAAGGTCTCGGCATTGGCATCGCGCGCGGCGGCCCAGATCTCGTCTTCGGATGCGTCCCAATTGCCGTAGCGCAGATTGTCGCGAGCGGAGGCGGCGAATATCACCACTTCCTGCGGCACCATCGCGATGCGGGTGCGGACGTCGGCGGGATCGGCGGCGCGCAGGTCAATGCCGTCGAGCACGACGCGGCCCTCCTGCGGATCGTAAAAGCGCTCAGCGAGCTGGAAGATGGTGGTCTTGCCCGCGCCCGAGGGCCCGACCAAAGCAAGCCGCTCATTGTGGCGCACCTTTAAGGAGAAATCGTGAAGGGCGGAGACTTCGAGGCGGGTCGGATAGCGGAAACCGACACGGTCGAATTCGAGCTCGCCGCGCGATGGCTCGGGCATAGTCGCGGGGCTGGCCGGGGCCTTGATGTCGGATTCGGCGCTGAGCAATTGGCCGAGCCGCTCCGAGGCGCCTGCCGCGCGCAGCAAATCGCCATAGACTTCGCTCAATGCGCCGAACGCGCCGGCGAGCAGCCCGCCGTAGAGGACAAAGGCGGCGATCGTACCGCCGGTCATGCGTCCGTCGGCGACGTCGTTGGCACCCTTCCAGATGATCATGATGATCGCGGCGAACATCAGCGCAATGACGATCGCGGTCATGATCGAGCGCAGCAGGATGCGCTTCTTGGCGACCGAAAAGACTTCCTCGGTGGCAAGGGTGAAGCGCTGGGCCTCGCGGCCCTGCTGGTTATAGGCCTGGACGATTTTCATCGCACCGAGCACTTCGCTGGCGATGGTGCCGACATCGGCGATCCGGTCCTGGCTCCTGACCGAGACCGAGCGGATCCGGCGGCCGAGCAGAACCAGCGGGATGACGACCAGCGGAATCGCGATCAGCAGGCGACTGGCGAGCGCGGGGGCGAGGAAGAACAGGATGATCGCGCAGGCGGTGCCCATGACGATGTTGCGCAGCGCGACCGAGATGGTGGTGCCGACGACCTGTTCGATGATGGTGGTGTCGGCGGTGATCCGGCTGGCGATTTCGGCCGGACGATTTTCCTCGAAGAAGCCGGGCGCGAGGCGGAGCAAGTTGCGATGCACCGCGAGACGGATGTCGGCGACCACGCGCTCGCCGATCCAGCTGACGAAGTAGAAACGGACCGCGGTGGCGATGGCGAGCACCACCACCAGCATCAGCAGATATTCGAACCAGCGGCCGATTTCGCCCGATCCGGAGAAACCGCGATCGATGATCAGCTTAAACGCGTAGGGCACGCCCGAAGTGGCGGCGGCGGCGATCAGCAGCGCGACCACGGCAGCGGCGAGCTGGGCGCGATACTGGCTTGCGAAGCGCCACACCATGCGGAGACCGGAGAGATTCTTCGCCTTGGGCGGTTCGGGACGGGTGGCCATAAGCGGGATGCCTAGCAGTGTGGCGCGCGGGCCTCAATTGCCGCGATGCGGCGAGTGCGCTGCAGCAATTGGCTTGCAGGCGGAGCCATTGGGGTCCAGTCTCGTTTACGAACCGAACCAATCCCTTCATCACCCGAGGAACCTGCATGCTGTACGACGCCTATGAGGTGCAACGCTCGCTGCTTGCCGGAGCTGGCCGAGCCGCTTCGATGGGCGCCGGATGGCTGCAAAATCCAGTCAATCCGTGGGGCTATGGCGCGATGGGGCCGATCGTCGCCGCCAGCCTGGACGTGTTCGCGCACGCGGCCGCGCCGCGCGGCAAGCCCGAATTCGGGATCAAGGAAGTGGCGGTCGGACGCAAGCTGGTCGCGGTCAGCGAGGAGATCGTGCTGACCAAGCCGTTCGGGCGATTGAAGCACTTCAAGAAGGACGGGGTGGAGGATCAGCCCAAACTGCTGATCGTCGCGCCGATGTCGGGCCATTTCGCGACCCTGCTGCGCGGCACGGTCGAGCGGATGCTGCCCAAGCATGACGTGTTTATCACCGACTGGCACGACGCCAAGATGGTGCCGATCGAACAGGGTGGTTTCGATCTCGACGATTATGTCGATTATCTGATCGAGTTTATCGAGGCGATTGGCCCCGATGCGCATATGCTGGCAGTGTGCCAGCCGGCGGTCCCGGCCTTTGCTGCGGTCGCGCTGATGAATGGCGACAAGCATCCCGCGACGCCAAAGAGCCTGACGATGATGGGCGGGCCGATCGACCCGCGCAAAGCCCCGACCGCGGTCAATACTTTGGCCACCGAGCGGCCGCACAGCTGGTTCCAGCGCAACGTCATCGCGACGGTGCCGATGATTTATCCGGGGACCGGGCGGAAGGTCTATCCGGGCTTCCTGCAATTGGCTGGCTTCATGACGATGAACCTCGGCAGCCATCTCGTCAGCCACTGGGAAATGTTCAAGCATCTCGTCGTCGGGGACGAGGAAAGCGCCGATTCAACGCGTGATTTCTACGACGAATATCGCTCGGTCGCCGACATGGCGGGGGAATTCTACCTGCAGACGATCGACGTCGTGTTCCAGCGCCACCTGCTGCCCAAGGGCGAGATGATGCACCGCGGCCGCAAGGTCGATCCAGCGGCGATCACGCGGACCGCCTTGCTTGCGATCGAAGGCGAGCGCGACGATATTTCAGGGCTCGGCCAGACCAAGGCGGCGCTCGATCTGGCGACCAAGCTGAAGGCGGGCAAAAAGGTTTATTACATGGCCAAGGAAGTCGGCCATTACGGCATCTTCAACGGTCGCAAATGGCGCGAGAAGATCGCCCCGACGGTCGAAAAGTTCATTGCGGCGAACGCTTAAAGCTCCTCCATGCGCCCTTGCGCGGGGAGGTGGACGCGAAGCGGACGGAGGGGTTCTTCGGCGCGAAGAAGGACCCCTCCGCCAGCCTGCGGCTGCCACCTCCCCATCGAAGACGATGGGGAGGGGCTTAGAGGCGTTCCATTCGGAGCCATCGCGGGTCCCCTGACCACGCGCGATTGAGGGCCAGTTGCGCCGCCGCGGCGTGGGCGCGACGGCCAAGCGCCCGTTCCGACGCGGCGAGGCCGTAGAGCGCCCAGCCATTGTTCGGGGCCTTGGCGAGCGCGGCGGTAAAAGTGGCGCGTGCTTCGTCGTAACGGCCGGCGCGGTAGAGCGAGGCACCGAGCGACTGGCGCACCGGATAATACCACCACGGCGGCTCCATATACGGGATGCGATCCTCGATCGCGATCGCCTTGCGGTACATCTCGGCGGCTTTGGCGTGATTGCCTTGGGCGGCGGCGTAGCGGGCGTGCGCGACCCAGCCGGCGAGCGCGATCAGATCGGGCGCGGGGACGCCCTGATCGACCATCGACTTGAGCGCGGGCGAACTGCCGATCCGGTTGAGCTCGGATATTTCGCGCTCGAAGCCGGTTGGATCGCGCTGCTGGGCGTAGGCAACCGCGCGCGCATAATGACGCATCGCGGTGACGTAGGGCAGGCGCGGGTCGGGTGCGGGCATCGCCAGCATCTCGGTCGGCGATGCGAATTGCAGCGCGGCGAAATAAGGTGCGGCATGGATCGCCTGGATCCAGGCAATTTGCGTGGCGGTTTCGACATCGACGATCGTCGCGAGGCGGCGCGACTCGCGGATTGCAGTGGGGAGATCGCCGGCCATTTGCGCCGAGGTGACGATGAAGTGGACGTTGTGCGGGTAATAGCCAAAGCGCACGAAACCGCGATCGTCGGAGGCGCGGATATAGGCTTCGTCCTGCCGCGCGGCGGCGACATTGACGCGGATCGAATCTTTCCACCGGCCCAGCCGGAAATAGATGTGCGCCGGCATGTGGACCATGTGCCCGGCATCCCGCGCAAGACCCTGTGCCAGGCGATCGGCGGCAGCCTCCGCGCGCTTCGGGTCGGGGCCATTCTCGAGCAGATGGATATACAGGTGATTGCCCTGCGGATGATCGGGATTGCGCGCCATCACCCGCTCGACCAGCGCGATCGCTTCGCCCAGCCGGGGCTTGGCGGTCTGCCGGTCGGCCTCCCAATAATCCCACGGCAACGTGTCCATCGCCGCTTCCGCCGCGAGCACGGCGATGTCGTCATGTGCCGGATAGTAGCGCGCCACCGTCAGCATCGCATCGGCATAGTCGCGGTCGAGCGTGGCGCGGACCAAATCGGGCTTGTCCGAGTAGCGCTTGGCAAGCGCCATGATCAGGGCGCGTTCGGTCGGGGTGACATTCGCCGACAGGCTTTGCGCGCGGGCGATGGTTTCCAGCGCGAGCTTGTTGGCATCGGGGGTGATCGGGGCGTTGATGTGGGGGCCGTGCGCCAGTGCCTCGCCCCACCAGCACATCGCACAGGTCGGATCGAGGCGTTGCGCGGCGCGAAACGAAGCGATCGCGGCGGCATGGTTGAAGCCATAAGCATAGCCGAGGCCCTGGTTGAAATAGCGCTGCGCCATGCGGTCGGCGGTGGTGATCGGGAAGTCGATCTTGCCGAGACCGTCGGTGAGCGGGATCGAGGCTCCGGAATCGGCCTGGACCGCGGCGGCGGCGCTCAGCAGCGCGGCCCGCATCGCATTGGCACCGCCCCGACCGCTGCACATGTCGGCGGCGCGCGTCGACGGGTCGAGCAACGCGAGCTGGGCCTGGCTGTAGGTTTCATGGCGCGACACGCCCATCATGGTCGTGGCCGCAAGTGCGACCGCAATCGCCTTCAATCCGTGCATCGCGAGCCTCCCCTCAGAGTCGGATGGTGGAGCGCCAGATTAGCAGATTTGAAGCGGTTGGTCAGCCGTTGCGAATCCTTTCGTCGAAAGCCAGCCCGACCGCGACGAACGCGTTGCGCTTGCCGCTCAGCGTCGCTTCCGACGACGGGGGTCGGCCTTTCTCAATGTCGCCCGCGCCCAACGAAGCGGAGCGGTAATTCGATAGGACGGGCTATTCTTGACCCAGTCGATTTCGCGTTTGCTGGCGAGGCGGATCGCCTTCGTCGATTCCTCAATCCGCGACCGGTCCGAGGCCAGATAGCGCAGCAACGTCGCACGCACGCACTCGGATTCGGCGCGATCGAGCGGTGTGGCGACGGCGCCCTGACTGAAGGCCGACCGCATGTCGAAAAAGGCGAACGGCTCCTCGTGGCAGCTGATCACCATCAACCTGCCGTCCTGCGTGACGTCGAGGCCTTTGGGGCCGCCCTCGTAGTGATTGTAGGCGCCCCGCGTGAAGCTCTCGTCGCTCACCACGCGGATCGAAGTGTCGGGTTCATGCTCGCCTGCCCACTCACCGTCGCTTCGATAGACGCGGACGAACGGCTGGCCGGCATCGGCGACGAGGATTGTTCGTTCATCGGCGGCGAAGCGCACACCATGCGGGTAATTCACGCCCTTGAGCACAGCCTGCGGATGGCTCGCCGGGCCCAGCTCGCCATCGTTGCGGTAAATGACCACGCGCGCGTGGCCATGATTGCTGACCGCGATCCAGCGTCCGGACGGACTGATCATGACACCGTCCGGCACGTCGAGGCCGTCACGAATGATGATTTCGCTGGCAATCGGGGCATAAGAATTGCGTCGGTCGACCAGGTGGCGCGATACGTAGTGGGCGTAATTGTTGCAGACGATCACCTCGACCAGATCGAGGCCAGCGGACACGGCGGAAACCGAGCCCGGCGTGTAGATCAGGTCCGTTGCTTCGGTACCCAGAATACGCACGGGCGAGAGGCGTATCTTGCCCGGCGACGCCTTCTCGGGAAGCTCGAAAATTGCCACCAGGCCCTGGCGGTTGGCGACGATCAAGGTCCGCTCATCGACCCAGCAGAGGCCGTGCGGCAGCACGAGGGCATCCGATTCCAGTTCGAGCGGGCCAGTCAGCGCAATTGCCGGCAGATCGCTGTCCCAATTCGTCTCGATGCCAAGGATGAGGATCCGATTCTCGCTAAATCCCGCCACGGCGAGGCGTCCACCATCCGGCGAGAATTGTACGTCTTCGGTCCGGCCAATCCGCGCAATGGCGGCGCGGGCCTCCGCGCCCGCGGTGAATTCAACCTCCATATTTGCCTCCCCCGTTATCCTGGTCGCGCGCGCGTCAGTTATCCGCAACCCCCTGCCCGGAAACGCCAGCGCCCACCTTCATGTGCCGGACGGCGGCGTCACATCTTTCATTCGCGGCGGCGGAGCGAGCACGTCCATCACCCGCTTGATTGCCCGGCGCGCCTTGATCGCCAGCCAGATCGACAGAAACACCAGGAAAGCGGCGATGATCGCGGCGGCGATCGGGTTGGCGATGGCGAGCGCGAGCAGGCCGACCGTGGCGACATCCTCACCGGTCGAAACGACCATATTGCTGTAAGGCTCGGGACTGGCGTTGACGAGGGTTCGCGCGCCGGCCTTGCCGACATGCGCGACCAGCGCCGCGCCGCCGCCGGCAAGGAAGCTGGCGATCTGCCACGCCGGGTCGCCGGCATCGACGATGGCGAGGCTGAGCAAGGCACCGCCAAGCGGCCGGATGAAGGCGTGCACGCTGTCCCACGCACTGTCGACCCAGGCGATCTTGTCGGCGAAGAATTCCGCCAGCGTGCCGATCGCGGCAATGCCAAGCACCCAATTATTGGCCAGCACGTCGAGCGCCTGTAGCTGCTCGGGCAGCGCGACATAGCCGAACTTCATGGCCAGCCCGGTGACGAGCGTCACAAGATAAAGTCGCCACCCGGCGAGCAGGCTGGTCGAGGCGGCGAGGGCGATCAGTTCAATTCCGGTCATGTCGTGAAAGGTAGCGCGGCGTGACAAAAGGACAAGGCGGCGTCAGTTAGGGGCAATGAGCGATTTGAAGGATCTGGAACGGCGCGCGGGAACCGACGGGGCGGCGGCTTTGTCGTTGGCCGAGGCGCGGCTGATGGGGGATGGCGGCGTGCCCGATGCGGCGGCGGCGCTGGCTTTGGTCGAGCATGCCGCGCGACTGGGCAATGCCGCTGCGCGGCGGGCGTGGGTTTATATGACGGCGGCGGGGATTGGGCGGTCGGCGGATGTCGATGCGGCAAAGGCGATGCTGGGTGAGCTTGCGAAGGAGGATCGGTTCGCGGCGGTGCAGCTGGCGTTCCTAGGGCATGTCACTTGTCATGCACGGCTGGCCGAGGTCGAGGCAGAGATCTTGTCCGACGATCCGCGCATCACGATCCACCGCGGGCTGTTCAGCGCCGCCGAATGCAAATATCTGATGCTGTTGGGAACGCCATGGCTTGAGCGGGCGAGGGTGATCGACGAGGCGACTGGCGCGGGGGTGATCGACTCGATCCGCGATGCCGACACGTCGAGCTTCCCGCCGCTGGCCGAGGACCTCGTGGTGCAACAGATCAACGCGTGCATCGCGACCGCGAGCGGCACTGACAAAGCGTGGGGCGAGCCGCTAACCATCCTGCGCTACCAGTCCGGCCAGCAATATCGCCCGCACCATGACGCGGGCGCACAGGCCGCGCGGCACTGGACCGCGTTGATCTGGCTCAACGACGATTATGAGGGTGGCGAGACCGACTTTCCCGATGTCGGATTGCGGGTGAAAGGCGGGGTGGGCGATCTGCTGCTGTTCCACAACGTCACCGCCGACGGCGCGTCCGATCCGCGTATGATGCACGCGGGGCTGCCGGTGACCAGCGGAGTCAAGTGGATGGCGAGCCGGTGGATAAGGGGACGGGATTATCTGACTTAGCTTCTCCCCACGGGCTTCCGTGGGGAGGTGGCAGGCGGAGCCTGACGGAGGGGTTCTTCTGACTTGCGAATAGAACCCCTCCGTCCGCTTCGCGGCCACCTCCCCGCCGAAGTCGGCAGGGAGAAGCCCTTATCGGCGCGGTGGCGGATTTTGGCAGAGTGCCAGAATTCCCTCGGCGACCTCGTCAGGATCTCGAAGCACCTCAGTCGCGGCGATCCGGACGACAAAATACCCTTGCGCTTCAATCCATTCGTCGCGGGCAGCATCTCGCGCCGGATTGTCGCCCATGTCATGTGCAATGCCGTCGATTTCGATGACCACCTTGGCCGAAGCACAGTAAAAATCGACGATGAAATCGCCGATCGGGTGCTGGTGGCGGATTCGCAAATCCGAGCCTTTGAAGCGATTTCTCAAAAGGCGCTCGGGAAGTGTAGCGGTGCGGCGAAGTCGGCGTGCTTGCGTGACTGACACCTAGAACCCCTCCGTCAGCCTGCGGCTGCCACCTCCCCATCGAAGCCGATGGGGAGGGGCTTTTCGCTACAGCACCTCGAACAAGCCCGCCGCGCCCATGCCGCCGCCGATGCACATCGTGGTGACGACATAGCGGGCGCCGCGGCGTTTGCCTTCGATCAGGGCATGGCCGGTCAGGCGTGCGCCGCTCATGCCGTAGGGGTGGCCGATCGAGATCGCGCCGCCGTCGACGTTGAGCAATTCGTCGGGGATACCGAGCTTGTCGCGGCAGTAGAGCACCTGCACCGCGAACGCCTCGTTCAATTCCCACAGGCCGATATCGTCCATCTTGAGGCCGAAGCGCTCGAGCAACTTGGGCACCGCGAACACCGGGCCGATGCCCATTTCGTCGGGCTCGGTGCCGGCGACGGCCATGCCGATGTAGCGGCCGAGCGGCTCGATGCCGCGCTTTTCGGCGCAGGCGGCGTCCATGATGATGCAGGCCGAGGATCCGTCCGAGAGCTGGCTGGCGTTGCCGGCGGTAATGCTGGTGTTGGGGCCGAGCACGGGGTTCAAGGCCGCGAGGCCATCGAGCTTGGTATCGGGGCGGTTGCCCTCATCCTTGTCGATCGTCACCTCGTGCATCGTGACCTCGCCGGTCTCCTTGTTCTTGACGCCCATCGTCGCGGTGACGGGCACGATTTCGGCGGCCAGGCGGCCTTCGGCCTGCGCGGCGGCGGTGCGCTGCTGCGAACGGAGGGCATATTCGTCCTGGGCTTCGCGGCTGATGCCATAGCGCTGGGCGACGGTTTCGGCCGTGCCGAGCATCGGCATGTAGATATTCTTGTGCATCGCGATCAGCGAGGGATCGCCCGACACACGCATCTCGGGAGTCTGTACCATCGAGACGCTGTCCTGGCCGCCCGCGGCGACGATATCCATGCGGTCGATGATCACCTGCTTGGCGGCGGTGGCGATCGCCATCAGGCCGGATGCGCACTGGCGGTCGATGGTCTGCGCGCTGACCTCGACCGGGCAACCGGCGCGAAGCGCGACCTGGCGGGCGATGTTGCCCGACTGCGTGCCCTGGGTCAGCACCGCGCCCCACACCACATCGTCGATCTCGCGCGCCTCGATTCCGGCGCGTTCGATCGCAGGAGCAAGGGAAAGTGCACCGAGCGTTGCACCCGGCGTGGCGTTGAACGCACCCTTGTAGGCGCGGCCGATGGGGGTGCGGGCGGTAGAGATGATGACGGCGTCGCGAGCGGACATGGGGTTTCTCCTAGGTGAAAATGAGACCGAGCCAGCGGGCGGTGAGGGCGGGTTTGGGTTCGCCCTCGATTTCGACCGTGACGTCGTGGTGGAAGAGCAATTGGCCGGGGGCTTTTTCGTCGATCGCGGCCAAAGTGAAATGACCGCGAACGCGTTTGCCGGCGCGAACGGGGGCGATGAAGCGGACCCGATCAAGCCCGTAATTGACCGCCATCTTGGTGGTGTCCGGCACCTGCATGACGTCGGCCGCCATCCGGCTGAGCAGGGACAGCGACAGGAAGCCGTGGGCGATGGTCCCGCCGAACGGGGTTTGTGCGGCGAGCGCCGGATCTATGTGAATGAACTGGCGATCTTCGGTGGTGTCGGCGAAGGCGTCGATGCGATCCTGGGTCACCTCGATCCAGTCGGACGAGCCGATGGGCTGGCCGACTTTTGTGCGGATTTCGTCGAGAGTGGCGATGGGCATCGGCGGAGGGTCTAGGCGTCCCGCGGAGCCGCTGGCAAGGGCTGACAAAGCGACGCTACGTCAGCCTCGATTCTTGCCATCCTCGTCAACCCGCATCACCGGCTGGATGCTGGCATAGGGCATGATCATCGTTCCGTCCGGGGCGGCGGTGAAGGTAGTCTGGGTGGGATAAGCGAACTCGATCTTTTCGCGCATGAAAATGCGCATGATCGCGATGATAATCGCCGACTTGTGCCTGGCCAAAGTGTCGGCATCGACGGTGCGATCATCATAGACCAGTTCGCAATCGATCGAGCTCGGCCCGAATTGCTTGGCGGTCGCGCGGACCAGGCGGCAGGACTTGATCGGTTTCACCGCTTCGTCGAGGATTTCAGGCAATCGCTCGATGATGCCGGGATCGATCTGGTAGGTCAGCCCAAAGGCGAGCCAGGTGCGCCGGACCCGGGAGTCGGCGACGTTGGTCAATTCCTGTTCGAGCAGCTTGGTATTGGACATAATCAGCTGCTCGCCGCTGATCGAGCGAATGCGGGTGGTCTTGAGACCGATTCTCTCGACCGTGCCGATGCTGCCCGCGGCACCGCCATATCGGATCGTGTCGCCGCGCCGGAACGGCTTGTCGAACACGATCGCGAGCGCCGCGAACAAATCCGAAAAAATGCCCTGCGCGGCGAGGCCGATGGCGATTCCGCCGATGCCGAGGCCGGCGACCAAAGCGGTGACATTGACGTCGAGATTATCGAGAATGACAATCATCGCGATGGCGAAAGCGGCGACGCTGACCAACACGCTGATCAGCGACATGGCATTGCCGAGCGTCGTCGCGCCCGGATCGTCGCCGGCCTTGGCGCGAACCAGTCCGAGGATCAGTTCGCGCGCCCAGATCGCGACCTGGAACGCGGTGACGATCATGAAGGCGATGTCGATGGCGCGCGCGAGCGGAATTGGGATGGCGGTGTAGTTGGCGACGATCTCGACCGCGGCGACGACCATGAATGCGACGCTGGTGCGGGCCAGGACGCTGGCGATCACGAGCTTCCAGCCGGTCACCGGGGGATCGCGTGCGATCACCGCGCGGCCAAGCTGGCGCAACACCAGCATCACCCCGACGATTCCCGCCGCCACCAATGCCCCTAAACCCAGGCCTTCGAGGTTGGCGCCGATCCAGTCGAGTGTGCTGGTGACAGGGCGCTCGAGGTCGGACGGACGAAGCGAACCGGCGGATCTTAGGTCGGGATTTGTCATCGGACGCAATGTGGCGGGTAGGACGGCGAGGATCAAGGCGGGGGAAGGCTAAACGCGGCGGCTGGCTCGCTTCGGCTTCTTCAGGAACTTGAGGAAGGCGGTTTCCGCGCTCGACAGGCGAAGGCGGGCGCGTGGCCGCTTCATGCCTTTGAGCGGATCGCGCGGCCGTAACTTGACCGCATCGAGTAGGGCCGGGTGGACATACGACTTGCGGCTCATCGCGACGGTATTGCCGAGCGCCTCGGCGACCGGCTCGATCACCGTCTTGACGCTGATCCGTGCTTCATCGGCCTTGTCCAGCAATTGGTCGAATGCGATCACGCTTGCGCCCCAGGTGCGGAAGTTCTTGGCGGTGAAATCGCCACCCGAGGCGTCACGGATATAGGCATTCACGTCGCTGCTATCGATCGGGCAGGGCTCGCCTTCGTCGGTGAGATATTGGAACAACATCTGGCCTGGCAATTCCTGGCATTTACCGACCACGCGCTTGAGGCTGACGTCGGTGATGCTGGCTTCGTGGACGATGCCATGCTTGCCGGTGTAGCGAATCTTGAGGCGGCCATTTTTCTTGGCGAGATGGCGCGAGCGCAGGGTCGACAGGCCGAAACTCTTGTTGGCCTTGGCATATTGCTCGTTGCCGATCCGCATATGCTCGGTGTCGAGCAGGCGCACGACCGCGGCGAGCACTTGGTCGCGGCTAAGGCTGCGTCGCCGCAGATCCTGTTCGACCCGCTTGCGGATCTTAGGCAATGCCTCACCGAATTCCAGCGCGCCGGCATATTTGGACGCATCCTGCTTGGCGCGGTAGTCTGGATGGTATCGATATTGCTTGCGCCCCCGCGCGTCTTTGCCGGTCGCCTGGATATGGCCGTTGGGGGATTTGCAGAACCAGGCATCGACATAGGCAGGGGGCAGCGCGAGTGCGTTCAGCCGGTCGATCTCGTCGCGGTCGGTGATGCGTTTTTCGCCGTCGAAATAGGCCCAGCTGCCGCCCTTTTTCTGGCGGGTGAAGCCGGGCTCGCTGTCGGATGAATGACGCAACATGTGGCGATGTTCCTCGTTTGGGGGTGTAAGCGGCGGAACGTGCAGGTTGTTCCCCCAGCGAAAGGACATTGATGAAAGATCTCGACGGCAAGCATGTGCTGATCATGGCCACCGACCGGTTCGAGGAGAGCGAATTGTTCGGTCCCCTGGAAATCTTGCGCGGGCGCGGGGCCAGGGTTTCGCTCGCGTCGCTGGCGATGGATCCGATTCTCGGTACGGTCCATGACGAGCCGGGCAAGACGATCGTGCCCGACCTGCTGATCGCCGACGCTGATGCGGGTGATTATGACGCGCTGCTGCTGCCCGGCGGCGTGGGCAATCCCGACCGGCTTCGCGGGGAGGCGGAGGCGGTGGCGTTGGTCCGCGCATTCGCCGATGCGGGCAAGCCGGTGGCGGCGATCTGTCACGGGCCGTGGCTTTTGGTCGAGGCGGACGTGGTGCGTGGACGAAAGGTCACCAGCTGGCCGTCGATCCGCACCGACTTGCGCAACGCGGGCGGCGATGTGGTCGACGAGGCGGCGGCGGTCGACGGCAATATCATTACCAGCCGGAACCCCGACGACGTCTCGGCCTTCACCGAGGCGCTGGCGAAAGCATTACTGTCCTAACCGACCTTTAGGGATTTGGCGTTAACCAGCCGGTCATGAACAAGGCGAATGATCGGGGACCGCTGGATTGGCTGGTCGAAGTGGCGGGAGCAACGGCCCCCGCGACGGCGGCGGGTTTCGCCGCGGTGAAGCTGGCGCCGGTCACTGGCTGGCCGATTGGGACCGCCGTGCTGATCGGGTTCGGTGCCATATTTGCACTGGCTTTTGCCGCGATGCGTGTGGTGCCGGTCGAAGCCCGTCATTTTGCCTTACTCGAGTTTGAGCAGACCGTCCTGCTCGACGAAGAAGACGTCGGAAACGAGTTGCTGCTGACCGTGGGCCATATCGAATGGCCCGAATTGCTGCTCGATCAACTGCTGATCGAGCCGGTCGAACTGGAGGCGGTGGCGGAATTGCTGCTCGACGATCCGCTGACTGCACCGGCCCCGGAATCGCGCGTCGTGCAACTGTTCGCGGGGGGGCGAATGCCGACCGCGGGCCAGCTCCAGCGGCGCATCGACCGCCATCTTGCCGAAGGCGAGCGACCTCCCGTCGTCACCAAAGATGCGTCGGACGCGCTGAGCGAGGCGCTGGCGGAACTTCGACGCTCGCTCCGCCAGGCCTGAAACGTCATCACTCGGCGACGGTCAACGCCTCGATTTCGACCATCATCGCCCCATCGTCCAATTGCGCCGGCGGGCGGGTAAGCGCGATGTCGGCAACGATCTGCCCGGGAATGCTGAAATCGGCCTCTTCCAGTCCCCCGACCAGCAGCGCCGCCACCGGCGCCGCGCCCGGGCCGGGTATCCGAAGCAGGATGTGGTGACGTTCACCGGCAAACGTCAGCGAATTCCAGTCTGTGGATCGGAAATTGCTAAGCAATATCCTGTTCCGATCGACACCCGTCCTGGCGAGCAACGCTCGAAGCAGTCCCGCCGCGGCGGTCGACATGGGCAGTTTCATCATCGTGCATCCTCCAGGAAATCGACGATCCGCGCGACCGTCTTGGGCCCTGGCTCGCGCCCTTTTCGCAAGTCGAATACAAAGCGAGGATCGTTGATTGCATCGCGCCCGAATCGGGTGGCCGGCACACCCGATGACCGCAAGAAGACCTCGATAGTTCTCAATAAATGCACGGAAAATTCCCTCCCGGCGTAAAACGACTCGGCCAAGTGGTTTTTCCAATGCATTTCCTACTTGTCTAGGAAATAACTTATGAATTATGAGGTAACCATGCCGAATGATCCAAGAAAGGTGCTGGAGCGCCTGTGTGCGGAGCGTGGGGAGGACTTTGCCGGCCTGTCGCGGCTGCTTGGCAAGAATCCCGCCTACATCCAGCAATTCATCCGTCGCGGAACGCCCCGCCGCCTGCGCGAGGACGAGCGGCGGACGTTGGCGCGCTATTTCAACATCCCCGAATCGATGCTCGGCGGGCACGACGATGTGGCCGAGCCGCCGCCGGGCTTGATCGCGGTCAGCCGAAGCGCGGTGCGAGTTTCGGCCGGACCGGGGGCAATTCCGGCGGGGGAGGAAGGACAGCCTTATTTCGCATTCGACCGGCGCTGGCTGAAAGCGCTGACCGGCGCGTCGGTCGAGCATTTGTCCATCGTCCGGGTCGAGGGCGATTCGATGGCGCCGACGTTAGGCGACGGCGACGATGTGCTGCTCGACCTGCGCGATGCGGGTGGGCCTTTGCGCGATGGCATCTATGTGCTGCGAATCGATGAGCGACTGCTGGCGAAGCGGCTCGCGGTCCACCCGATGGGCCGGCACGTCACCGTCCAATCGGACAATCCGGCCTATCCCGACTGGCCCGACTTTCCGATTGAGGATGTCACCTGCATCGGCCGGGTGATCTGGGCGGGGAGAAAGGTGGCCTAGAGCCTGTCATGGCGCTTCGCGGTCGCCCGGGGTAGCACACCCGCCGGCGGCACGCCCCCGGGGCGGGGCAAACACCCCCCGCGGCGCCCCCC
>JBBQTM010000012.1:0-36958 GCA_038234545.1 Sphingomonadales bacterium | reverse complement strand
GGTCATCGTCGGTTACTTCGCCCATGGCTGGATCAGCTTCGCGGGACATGGCGAGCGCGACGATCATGGCCGGATGGGGGCGCGGTTCGTGGCGGTCAACCTGATCGGCTATGCGATCAACAGCTTCTGGGTGTGGCTACTCGTCGAGCGGTTGGGCGGGCCGACCTGGTGGCCGATCGTCCCCAATATTGCGCTCACCCCGTTGATGACCTTCTGGCTTCACCGCCGCTGGACCTTTGGCTGAGGCGATGATCCCCAGGGCACTGGTCGGCCGGTCAGTCGCGCCGCCGACCACGTCCTGCACGATGTACAACGGCCGATTCTTCGACTGGCTGTAGAGCCGCCCGATATATTCCCCCATCAGCGCCAGCACGAACATCTGCACCGCGCCGAGCGACACCACCACCAGCATCAGCGAGGTCCAGCCCTGGATGGTCTTGCCGCCCATCCACGCGCCAAGGATGTAGAGGATGATCAGCACCGACCCGAACGCCAGCGCGAGCCCGGCGTGGCTGGCGAGTTTCAATGGCGCCGAGGAGAAACCGGTCAGCGCGTCCAATGCGAAGCGGACCATTTTGGACAAAGGATATTTGGTCGTCCCCGCGAACCGCTCGTCGCGCTTGTAGGGGAACGGCACCTGGCGGAAGCCGATCCACGCCACCATTCCACGGATGAAGCGCGCCTGCTCGGGCATTGCCAGCAGGGCGTCCAATGCGCGGCGGCTCATCAGCCGGAAATCGCCCGCGTCGAGCGGGATGTCGAACTCGGTGGAATTGGCCAGCATGCGATAGAAAGCATGGGCGGTGGCACGCTTGAACCTGGTTTCGCCGGCACGTTGGGTGCGCACGCCATAGACCACGTCGGCGTTCTGCTCGCGCATTGCCGCAAGCATGTCGCCGAGCAATTCGGGCGGATCCTGCAGATCGGCGTCGATGATCAGGATGGTCTGCCCCCGCGCCAGGTCGAGCCCGGCGGTCAGCGCCAACTGGTGCCCGTGATTGCGCGACAGGTCGACCGCGACGAGCCGCGGATCGGTTGCCGCAAGATCGCGCATCATCGACCAGGTCTTGTCCTTCGACCCGTCATTGACCAGCACCAGCTCATAATCCTCCCCAACCGCAGCGCGGGCGGCGGCGGTCAAGCGGCTATGCAAGGTGGGCAAACAATCCTGCTCGTTGAAGCAGGGAACGACGATCGAAAGCGCGGTCATTGCCCCTCTGTGGCCGTTATGGCCGATTTGGCCAAGCCAGCTTTTGCATAGAGCGCGCTGCCGTCACCGCGCCATACCGGCTCATAGCCCGCTGGCTGACCCACGAAATCGATCGTCCACACATAATCGAACGCGTCGCGCGGGAAGGTGGCGAACGCGCGATTGACCGGCCAGGCATCGCGATTGGCGCATGACGGCGGGCGAACGATCTGCGATGGGTCGGCGCTGAACCGGCCCGCCGCCGAGTGACGTACCGAGAGCAGATTTGCTCCCTCGACCGCCCACTGGTCGTTGGAGAAAGCGTTGCGGCGGACGATCGCCATCGCGCCGAGATGGGTGTTTCGCGGCAACTCCCACAGGGTTGCGCAATCCTCGGCTACGAAATGCACCAAGCGGGCCCCGCGCGGAACATGATCGAGCGCCGCCAGCCGCGCCGACTGGTTGTTGGATGCGATCGCCAGGCTGGCGGTCGTCACCGCGATCCTTGCCACGTAGAACGCCAGCCCGATCAGCGCGAGATTGCGCGCCAGCTTGTAGTCGGTAGCGTCGGTAAACCGGATCCCCAGCAAGGTGGTCGCGATGAGAAACGGCACCAGCCGCATGTCGGCATAGGCCGATCCGAACACGATCCGCGGCAGGATCAGGAACATGACGAACAGGACGATGGCGGAGAAAGCGAGGTTGCGCGACAGCGTCAGTTCGGGCCGACGCCAGGCGAAGATCAACATCGTCAGCGCGACCGCCACCGACATCAGATCAAGCAATTGCCAGCGATCGCGCAGCGCCATTGCCAGCCACAGCAATTTGGCGGGAAAGTTGAACCAGTCGACGGTCATCCCCTGGCTGACCCCGCTGCGCCACAGCAGGACCAATAGCACCGGCCCGGCCATCACCGCGGCATGCATTGCGGCGCGCAACGCCGAGCGCCACCAGCCGATTCCGCGATCGTGCTGGCGCACCGCCTCGGCCGAGAAAGCGAGCAGGCCCAATGTCCCCCAGCCGAAGGTATGGGTGATGAAAATCACGAACGAGATCGGCACGAACAGCAAGGCGCGAAGCCCGGTCCGCCCCTGCCGCCCGAGCCGGAGCCACAGGCCGAAGGCGAGAAACGCGAATGCCATCGCCAGCGAATAATTGACGAACCCGAACAGGAACGGGTGGCCGAAGGCGAACGGAAGCGCGAACAGCACGGTCGGTGGCAGACGATTATGAACTTCGCGCGCAACCCATAGGAAACCGGCCACGGTCAGCGGCGGGATCGACATGACGATCAGTTTGACCGCCAGCTCGAGCCCGAAGATCTTCGACAAAGGCACGATCAGCAGGTCGACCCCGAGATTGCCGATCAAATGCCACTCGAACCCGTAAAAGCGCTGCAAATCAGGCGAGGTGGCGAGATCGAGCTCTACCCGATAGCGGCCCATATGGCCGAGCAAATCGACCAAAGGCGGCACCGGCGGATAGAGCAAGGGCACGAACGCCAGCAGGATCATCGCCGCCGCGAACGGTCGGCTTTCCCACCACGGGCGCGGAACGCCCTTGGGCGCGGGCGCGGCCGCCGCCCCGCTGGCGAGCAGGTGCGGCCGGTCGTCCATCAGCGGTCGCGCCGCCCTAGCAAGCGCAGGCGCAAGGCGTTGAGCTTGATGAAGCCCTCGGCATCGCGCTGATCGTAGGCACCGGCATCATCCTCGAAGGTGACCACTTTCTCGCTGTACAGACTGTTGGGCGAGCGCCGACCGGTGATATGCGTTCCGCCCTTGTAGAGCTTCATCCGAACCTCGCCATCGACCTTAGCCTGGCTCAAATCGATCGCCGCCTGGAGCATCTCGCGTTCGGGGCTGAACCAGAAGCCGTTATACACCAGCTCGGCATAGCGCGGCATCAGTTCGTCCTTGAGGTGGGCCGCGCCGCGATCGAGCGTCAATTGCTCGATCGCGCGATGGGCGGCATGATAGATGGTCCCGCCCGGGGTTTCGTACATCCCGCGCGACTTCATCCCGACGAAGCGATTCTCGACCAGGTCGAGCCGGCCTATGCCGTGGCGCTTGCCCATTTCGTTGAGTTTCGCGAGCAGATTGGCCGGCGACAACGCCTCGCCATTGACCGCGACTGCATCACCGCCCTTGAAGGTCACGGTGATCTCCTCCGGCGTGTCGGGCGCGGCGACCAGATCGTCGGTGCGCGAATAGACATAGTCCGGCACCTCGTCCCACGGATCCTCGAGCACTTTGCCTTCCGACGAGGTGTGGAGAAGATTGGCGTCGGTCGAGAAGGGGCTCTCGCCGCGCTTGTCCTTGGGCACCGGGATCTGGTTCTTCTCGGCGAAGTCGATCAGCGCGGTGCGGCTGGTGAGATCCCATTCGCGCCACGGGGCGATCACCCTGATGTCGGGCGCGAGCGCATAATAGCCGAGCTCGAAGCGCACCTGATCATTGCCCTTGCCGGTCGCACCGTGACTGACCGCGTCGGCGCCGACCTCGCGCGCGATCTCAACCTGCCGCTTGGCGATCAGCGGTCGCGCGATCGACGTGCCGAGCAAATACAGCCCCTCGTACAGCGCATTGGCGCGCATCATCGGGAACACGTAATCGCCGACGAATTCCTCGCGCAAATCGTCGATGAAGATATGCTCGGGCTTGACCCCCATCATCTCGGCCTTGGCGCGGGCGGGCTCGATCTCCTCGCCCTGGCCGAGATCGGCGGTGAAGGTCACCACTTCGCAACCATAGGTCTGCTGGAGCCATTTGAGGATCACGCTGGTGTCGAGCCCGCCCGAATAGGCAAGGACGACGCGGCGGACTTTGTGGTCGGAGGTCTTGATCATGATCGTCGCCGCTTGCCACCGCGCTCCCCGCCATTCAAGCGCGATACAGATTCGGCGGCCTAGCCAGGGTCATCATTGGTTGGAGGGAGAAACATGATGAACCGTATTTTGCTTGGCGCAACCGCGCTGATGCTGGCCGTTCCCGCACTCGCACAGATCCAGGCGCCGCCGCCGGTCGTCCCTTATGGCGCGTCGCCGACGCGCGCGATGCCTGTCGTCCAGACCCGCGACCAGGCGGTCGCCAAGGTGCGCGAACATTTTTCGAAGATGGACGTCAATCGCGACGGCTTTGTCGCCCGAGACGAGGTGCAGTCGATGCGCGGGCATCGCCAGGGGATGAGCGAACGACGCGGACGCGGCGGCGATCGCATGGCGCGCAACGATCGTGCGGCGCGCAACCCCAATGCCGCCTTCGATCGGCTCGACGCCAACCGCGATGGCCAGATCAGCCGCGTGGAATTCGGTCGCGCTCGTGAAATGCGCGAGGAGCGCCGGATCGCGCGGGGCGATGCAGGCGACCAGCGCAAGATGAAACGCATGGGCGGCGGGCGGAAGGCCGGCGGCATGATGCGCATGGCCGACCTCGACCGCGACGGCCGGGTCTCGCTTCAGGAAGCGACCACCAGCGCGCTTCAGCGCTTCGACCGGGTCGATACCAATCGCGACGGCCGGATCACGCCGGAAGAGCGCAAGCTACAGCGCGAGCAGCGCAAGGCGATGCGCGGCAATCGCGCCGGCTAAACGTCCGCCATTCGCAGAAAAATCAGGGTCCGGCGTTGCGCCGGGCCCTTTTTTTCGGGCAGTCAGTGCCGCGACCCCATTGGAGACCTCACCATGTCGAAATTCGCGCGCTTCGCCGCCACTGTCGCCGTCATTGCCCTGCCCCTCAGTGCCGCCCGCGCCGACGAAGGCATGTGGACGATCGACGCTTTCCCGACCGCCAAGATGAAAGCCGCTTATGGCTGGGCGCCCGACCAGGCGTGGCTCGACAAGGTGCGGCAGGCGGCAGTGCGGCTGACCGGCGGCTGTTCGGCCAGCTTCGTCTCGCCCGATGGCCTGATCCTGACCAACCATCATTGCGTCGCGACCTGCGTCGAGCAGAATTCGACCGATCAGAACAACATCCTCGCTACCGGCTTCACCGCCGGCACGCGCGAGCGCGAACTGAAGTGCGCCGGCCAGCAGGCCGAAGTCGTTACCTCGATCGCCGACGTCACCCCGCGGGTCAAAGCCGCAATCGGTGCGCTCAAGGGCGAGGCGGCAGTCAAGGCGCGCTCGGCGATCGTTGCGGAAATCGAGAAAGCCGGCTGCACCGACCTCACCACCACCCGCTGCCAGGTCGTCAGCCTGTATGGCGGCGGCCAGTACAAGCTGTACACCTATCGCAAATATTCCGACGTTCGCCTGGCCTGGGCGCCCGAAGCGCAAGCCGCGCAATTCGGCGGCGATCCCGACAATTTCAATTTCCCGCGCTACTCGATGGATGCCAGCTTCCTGCGCGCCTATGAAAATGGCAAGCCGGTCGCGACCCCGCAGCATCTCAAATGGTCACCGCGCGCGCCGGTCGATGGCGAGGCGACGTTCGTGGTCGGCAATCCCGGATCGACCGCGCGGCTGCAGACCCAGGCGCAGCTCGCTTTCCAGCGCGAGCTGGCGCTGCCGATCACGCTTGCGACCCTGTCCGAATATCGCGGCCGGCTGATCGCGGCGATGGCGCAAAGCCCCGAGAAAAAGCGCGAGGCGACCGAAACGCTGGGCGGGGTGGAGAATAGCCTGAAGGTCCAGATCGGGCGGGTGAAAGCACTCGGCGATCCGGCATTCACCGGCAAGCTCGCCGCCGCCGAGGCCGACCTCCAGCGCCGTACCAATGCTCCTGCAAATGCCAATCCGTGGAATGACGTTGCGGCCGCCATGCGCGCCTATCGCACCTTCTATGTCGCCGACCGCTTCAGCCTGCCGTCCGGCGACCTGTTCGGTTACGCCATGACCCTGGTCCGTGCCGCCGCCGAGCGAGGCAAGCCCAATGCCGAGCGCCTGCCCGGCTATTCGGATTCGGCGCTGCCCCTGGTCGAGAAACGGCTGCTTGACGAACGGCCGATCTATCCTTGGCTAGACCAATTGACGATGGACTGGTCGCTGTCCAAGTCGCGCGAATATCTCGGCGCCGACGATCCCCAGACGATATTGCTGCTCGGCAAGGAATCGCCCGAGGCGCTGGCCGCACGGCTGGTCGGCGGTACCAAGCTGGCCGACCCGGCGGTACGCAAGGCGCTGTGGGATGGCGGCGCGGCGGCGGTCGCGGCCTCAACCGACCCGATGATCGTTTACGCCCGCACCCTCGACGCCAACGATCGCGCGCTCCAGCAGCGCTTCGATGCCGAGGTCGACGGCCCGCTGACCGCGGCGCAGGCCAAGCTCGCCGATGCCCGTTTCGCCGCTTATGGCGACACCCAATATCCCGACGCCACGTTCACGCTTCGGGTCAGTTATGGCAAGGTTGCGGGCTGGATGGAGCGCGGCAGACAAGTCCCGACGCGCACGCTGATGAGCGGTACGTTCGACCGCGCCACCGGGGCGGAGCCGTTCGACCTGCCCAAGCAGTTCGCCGCCAATGCCAAGCGCATCGACGGCAGTGCCACCTATGATTTCGTCACCACCAACGACATCATCGGCGGTAACAGCGGATCACCGGTGATCGACAAATCCGGCGCGGTGATCGGCGCGGCGTTCGACGGCAACATCAACAGCCTAGGCGGCAATTATGGCTATGACGGGTCGATCAATCGCACCGTCGCGGTGTCGACCGACGCGATCCAGGAAGCACTCGAGAAAATCTATCCTGCGCCGGCTTTGGTCGCGGAGCTCAAGCGCTAAGGTCCAACCCAAAACCGTTCGTGTCGAGCCTTCGTCGAGACACCGCCCGCGCGGCGAGAACGTCCCTCGACGAAGCTCGGGACGAGTGGTTAGGGTGGCCGCGGTCGGTCTGAATTTTGCGGAGGAAAATCATGTCGCGTCTCGCTCTCCTGCTCGCCGGTATTTCCCTCCCCCTCTCGGCCGCCAGCGCCGACGAGGGGATGTGGACCTTCGACGCCTTCCCGACCGCCAAGTTCAAGGCCGCTTATGGCTGGGCGCCCGACCAGGCGTGGCTCGACCGGGCACGGCTATCGAACGTCCGGCTGACCGGCGGCTGCTCGTCGAGTTTCGTCTCTCCCGACGGGCTGATCTTCACCAACCAGCATTGCGTCGCCTCGTGTCTCGAAGATCTGTCGACCGCGAGCGCCAACATATTGGCAGAAGGCTTCACTGCCCGCACTCGCGCCGAAGAGAAACAATGCCCCGGCCAGCAGGCCGAGGTGGTCACCGCCATCACCGACGTCACGCCCCGCGTGAAAGCCGCGATTGGCAATGCGACCGGCGAGCCTGCGGTGAAAGCGCGCACGGCGATCATCGCGACGATCGAGAAAGCCGCCTGCCCGGACACCGCGACCACCCGCTGCCAGGTGGTCACGCTTTACGGCGGCGGCCAGTACAAGCTCTACACCTACCGCAAATATTCGGATGTCCGGATTGTCTGGGCGCCCGAAGCCGCGGCGTCGACCTTTGGCGGCGATCCCGACAATTACAATTTCCCGCGCTTCGCGCTCGATGGCGCCTTCCTCCGCGCCTATGAAAATGGCCAGCCGGTCGCCACGCCGCAGCATCTCAAATGGACCGCACGCGAACCGAAGGATGGCGAGACCATCTTCGTCGTCGGCAATCCCGGATCGACCCAGCGGCTGCTGACCCAGAGCCAGTTCGCCTATCAGCGCGAAGTCGTCCTTCCGATCACGCTCGCGACCCTGTCCGAGCTTCGCGGGCGGCTGATTTCGGAGATGCGCCAAAGCCCGGACAAGGCGCGCGAGGGCGAGCAGACGCTCAACGGGGTCGAAAATAATCTCAAGCGCGCGATCGGGCGGACGCGCGCTCTGGGCGATCCCAGGTTCAGCGCGATGCTCGCTGCCAATGAGGCCGCGCTTCGAGCCAAGAGCGCAGGCAATCCCGCGATCGGCGATCCGTGGGGCGCAATCGACCGCGCCGTCGCGGCCCAGCGCGCGCTCGACAGCGAGTATCGCTATGCCGAGCCCGACGGCGATCTGTTCGACTATGCGCTGACTTTGGTCCGCGCCGCCGCCGAGCGAGCCAAGCCCAATGGCGACCGCCTTCCCGGTTACTCCGACAGCGCGCTGCCGCTGCGCGAGAAGCAATTGCTCGACGCCCGCCCGATCACGCCGTGGCTCGATGCGCTGCTGATGGAATCGTCGCTGTCGAAGGCGCGCGAGTATCTCGGCACCGACCATCCCCAGGCGCGGATGCTGCTCGGCAAGGAATCGCCCGAGGGACTGGCCGCGCGATTGGTCAATGGCACCAGGCTCGCCGACCCCGGCTTACGCAAGTCGCTGTGGGACGGCGGGCGACAAGCGATCGACACATCGAAAGACCCGATGATCGCCTATGCCAAGACTGTCGACGCCAACCAGCGCCGTCTGCAGAAGCTCTTCGACGAGCGCGTTGACGCCCCGATCACCGCCGCCCGCGCCAAGCTCGCCGATGCCCGCTTCGCGGCCTATGGCGACAGCGTCTATCCCGACGCCACGTCCTCGCTGCGCATCACCTACGGGCCGGTCGGCGGCTGGATCGAGAACGGCAAGAAGACCGATTATCGCACCCGCTGGAGCGGCGCCTTCGCCCGCGCCACCCGGGCCGATCCGTTCGCGCTCGCCCCTGCAATCCTCGCTAAGCGCAAGGCGATCAACGAAGCCGGCGCGCTCGATTTCATCTATGCCGCGGACACCATCGGCGGCAATTCGGGGTCGCCGGTGATCGACAAGGATCTGAACCTGCTCGGCGCCAATTTCGACCGCAACTTGCCGGGCCTGCGCAACGATTATGCCTATGATCTGACCATGGCGCGATCGATCGCGGTCTCGACCGCGGCGATCGAACAGGCGCTCAAGGTGATCTACCCGGCCCCGGCGCTACTGGCCGAACTCCACGCCCGTTAGGCGCTGGCCAATTTGCGACTGCGCTTCGGTTTCGCGATGGGCGTCGGCTTGGCGTCCATCGCTCGATATTTTCGCTCGGCCTCGATCATGTAATCGCGGGTGATCGGCACGGCATTGCGGTCGCGGACATATTGCACCTGGTAATTGCACATCGAGCCATTCTCGAACGCCACCACCCCGCCGGCGAGATAGAATTCCCACATCCGGTAGAATCGCTCGTCATACAGAGCGACGATCTTGGCCTTGGCCTTTTGCGTCCGCCGCAGCCAATGATCGAGCGTGTAGGCATAATGGACCCGCAATATCTCGATGTCGCTGATGATGAACTTCATCTTCTCGGTCGCCGCGGCGAGCTGACTGATCGACGGCAGATGATAGCCCGGGAAAATATATTTGTCGGTGAACGGATCCGGCGCGGTAGCCCTGCCATATTTGCCGATCGTGTGGAGCAGCATCACGCCGTCGTCGGTCAGCAGCGCGCGGCAGGTGGTGAAGAATTCGTCGAAATGCTTGGCCCCGACATGTTCGAACATGCCGATCGACACGATCCGGTCGAAGGTGCCGGTGAGCGAACGATAATCGATCAGCTCGAACTTCACCCGGTCGGCCACGCCCGCGTCGATCGCGCGCTGGCGGGCGACCTTGAGCTGCTCCTCCGATAGCGTCACCCCGAGCACGTCGACGTCGGCGACGCGGTTGAGGTACAGCGCGGTCCCGCCCCAGCCGCAGCCGATGTCGAGCACGCGCTGCCCGGGGTTCAGGTTCAGTTTGGCGGCGATATGCGCCTTCTTGTCGGCCTGTGCCTGCTCCAGGCTGTTGCCCGGATCGGTGAAATAAGCGCAGCTATATTGCATGTCGTCGTCGAGGAAGAGCCGGTAGAGATCGTTGCCGACGTCATAATGATGCGCGACATTCTTGCGCGAGCTGGCCGCTTCGTTGCGCCGAAACAGCGCCCGCCATTTCTTCTTGCCTTTGTTGAGCGCCTTGCGCCCGGCGCCTTTCTCCTCCCAGCGATTGGCCCCGACCACCAGCCGCATCAGGTCGAGAATGTCGCCGCCCTCGACGCGGATCCGCCCGTCCATATAGGCCTCGCCAAAGCCGAGCCGCGGATTGCGCGCGATGGCGAAGGCGGTGCGCCGGTCGGCCAGGTGAACCGTCAGTTCCGGCCCGTCCCCCGGCCCGAAATTGCGCGCCCGGCCATCGGGCATGACCACGGTCAGCGTGCCCTTCCGGACCAATTTGCCAAGCAACGTATCAATCAGCGCCATGTAACTCTCCCCGACGCCAAACTAACCACTCGATCCGCCAGCGCAACCATCGACAGGCGGAGCCACTGTACGCTAGACTGGGCGCAGCCCGGGAGGCCGCGATGGCCAAATATGAAACCAAGACCAAGCCGACCGCAATCGAACCGGCCACCTTTATCGAAGCGGTCGGAAATCCCGTTCAGCGCGAGGACGCCAAGGCGATCGACGCCATGTTTCGCCGCGTGACGGGCGAGGAGCCGCGCATGTGGGGGCCGTCGATGATCGGTTATGGTCATTATCATTATCGCTACGACAGCGGCCATGAGGGCGATGCGATGCGGATCGGCTTCGCGCCGCGCAAAGCGGAGCTGGTGCTCTATGTTCTTGGCGTCGATCCGGAACGGCAGGCCGAGGAGGATGCCTTGCTCGCTCGCCTCGGCAAGCATCGCACCGGCAAATGCTGTCTCTACGTGCGGCGGCTGGATCAGGTCGACGAGGCTGTGCTCGAACAAATCGCGATGCTGAGCTGGCAGACCATGGCCAAACGCTATCCCGCTTGAGCTGCCGCCTCGCGGTCGAGTTGCGCGCGGCTCTTTTTCTCGGCCGCAGTCTTCAACTGGCCGCAGGCGGCGTCGATGTCGCGACCACGCGGGGTGCGCACCGGCGCCGAGATTCCGGCGGCGAAGATGATGTTGCTGAAGCTGCGGATCCGCTCGGGCGTCGAACATTCGTAGATCGACCCTTCCCACGGATTGAACGGGATCAGATTGACCTTGGCGGGTAAATCATACGCCTTGATCAGCCGCACCAATTCGCGCGCGTCGGCGTCGCTGTCATTCTTGTCCTTGAGCATGACATATTCGAACGTGATTCGACGGGCATTGTTGGCGCCGGGATAATCGGCGCACGCCTGGAGCAATTGCTCGATGCCGTATTTGCGGTTGATCGGCACGATTTCATCGCGCACTTCCTTGGTCACCGCGTGCAGCGAGACGGCGAGATTGACCCCGATCTCCTCACCCGCCCGCGCCATCATCGGCACCACGCCCGAAGTCGAAAGGGTGATCCGGCGCTTGGACAGCCCCAGCCCGTCGCCGTCCATCACGATCTTCAGCGCGTCACGGACATTGTCGAAATTATACAGCGGCTCGCCCATGCCCATCATCACGATGTTGGTCAGCATGCGGCCTTCATGGTTGTAACCGCCCTCGCCCGCTTCCGGCCATTCGCCGAGCGAATCGCGCGCCAGCATTACCTGGCCGACAATCTCCGCCGGCTCCAGGTTGCGCACCAGCTTCATCGTCCCGGTGTGGCAGAAGGTGCAGTTGAGCGTGCAGCCGATCTGGCTCGACACGCACAAGGTGCCGCGGTCGGCGTCGGGGATGAACACCATTTCGAATTCGTGGCCGTCATGGGTCCGAAGCAGCCATTTGCGCGTGCCGTCAGTCGAGACCTGCGCCTCGACCACTTCCGGGCGCGTGATCGCGAACCGCTCGGCCAGCCACGGCGACTGCGCCTTGGCGATGTCGCTCATCGCCGTGAAGTCGGCTTCCCCCCGATTGTAGATCCAATGATAGACTTGCTTGGCGCGCAATTTGGCCTGGCGAGGATCGAGCCCGGCCTCCTCGAACATCGCGCGAATCGCCTCCCGGGGAAGCCCGACCAATTCCTGCCGGCCGTCATCGCGCGGCACCGCCTTGCGGGGCACGGTCACGGGGTCGGCCGATCCTGCGATCGGCATCAGGGCGGTATCGGCGCTCATGGATAGCCGTCCATGTAGTGGGAATGTGGCGAAATTTCTACCGCTTCTTAAGGCAGGCCGCCGCCGCGGCGTCGATCGCGGTCGGGGCGCCGTTCAGCACATAGCGATCAACCATTCGCCGTCCGGCCCCGTCTCGCGCCTCGACCCGCATCCCGCCGGCGCTGCGCATTGCGGCGATGATCGCCGCCTCCTGCACCGGCCCGCGGCTCCACGCCGATGTTCCGCGCGCCGAGAGCAGGAAGGGTTGCTCGCCGATCGTCAAAACGACCGTCGATCCAGCGCGACTCGGACGGCGAAGCGCGACGCTCAGTTCGCCTTTGCGTCCGGCGCCGCGATCGAAAGTCAGCGCAACATGTGGCTGTGGCTCGCCCTTGCGCGGCACCAGCAGCGATCGCGCCTTTGCCTCGCAGCTCGCGCCGCGATCGAACGCCACCCAGTCGCCGCTGGCGGCAATCGTCTGGGCGAGCAGGAGAAAGGCGGCGAGCATCAGCACACCGTCCGGGCAAAGCGAAGCAATTTCAAGCGGAAGCTGAGTTCAGCAGTCAGTGTTGACCGAAGCGGTAGCGGCCGCACATTCGGTCGGCTCGTCGATCGTGTCGGTAATCGCGGTCCCAAGCGCCAGCGCGCCAAACGTGATCGCGGCGCCGACGATCGCCAGCACCAGCGCATATTCGGCGGCTGCGGCCCCGCGCCGATCCTTGCGCAATCCTCGACGTCTGCTCATCGCCCGTCCCCTCGGCCCATTATCTCTGGCCAGGCGTGCGACGGAAACCCGCTCGCAGCCACAACAAATGATGGAGTGGCTCGACCAGCGCGCCACGACCGCCCACTGCGCAATCGATAACGAAAAGTCAAGACACCTTGTTAACGGAGATTAAACTCTGCCCTGTTTTGGGGCAGTGGATCGTGCCGCCGGGGGTCGCTCGTTTTTGACACTTACACATCATTTCGGATGTTCTTGTCGTCTGCCTCAAGTTGTGACATGATCGTGTCGCTCGGTGTCCTGAAGTGTGAAGTATTGGGGGCGTCCATGAGAGCGAATAATTTAACCATAATCCTGCGTGTCCCGGACTGATTCGGCCGGTTTGACCCCATGACTTTTGCATTTGTGCTGACCGAGCTTGCCTCGGAGCTGGCGTTATTCGCCGCTGCCGGCTTCCTCTTGTTCGCGATCGACGATCTCGCCGTCGATCTGATTTACTTCGGACGCCGCGCGTGGCGCGCGATTGCGGTCTATAGCCGCTATCCGCGCGCCTTCGCCGATACGCTGCCCGCCCCGGCCCGGCCCGGACGACTCGCGGTGTTCATTCCGGCGTGGGACGAATCGGCGGTGATCACCGACATGCTGCGCGCGACGCTTCGCCGCTGGGGCGACGGCGATTACCGGATCTTCGTCGGCTATTATGCCAACGACCCGCTGACCGAGGCCGCGATCGGCCAGATCGACGACCCGCGAATCGAGGCAGTGCTGGTCCAGGATCAGGGTCCGACCACCAAGGCCGATTGCCTCAACCGGCTGTATGATGCGCTCCAGGCTGCCGAATGTCGCGAGCATTGGACCGCCAAGGCGATCGTGCTCCACGATGCCGAAGATCTCGTCCACCCGCTCGAAATTCGTCTGTTCGATGTGATGATCGAGCGCGCGGCGCTGGTGCAACTGCCGGTCATCCCGTTGCTCGACCAGAACTCACGCTGGATCAGCGGTCATTATTGCGACGAATTTGCCGAGAGCCACGGCAAGGAGCTGGTGGTACGCGAAGCAGTCGGCGCATCGATCCCGCTGGCCGGGGTCGGCTGCGCCATTGCCCGCGACGCGATCGCCCGGCTCGCCGCCGAAAACCATGGCCGCCCGTTCGCGGCGGCGTGCATGACCGAGGATTACGAGCTCGGCCTGCGCATCGGGGCGTTCGCCGACAAGACCATGTTCGTGCGCATCCCGGCGGCCCCGGGCAGTCGTTCCCTGGTCTCCAGCAAGGGCCATTTCCCCGCCACGCTCGATGCCGCGGTCCGCCAGAAGTCGCGCTGGATCGGCGGAATCGCCCTGTCGGGTTGGGAGCGTCTCGGCTGGCGCGGCGGGATCGGCGAGCGCTGGATGCGGATGCGCGACCGGCGCGGGCCGCTGGCGGCGTTGCTGCTGTTGGCGGGCTATGCCGCCATCCTGTTGTGGCTCCAGCTGTGGATCGCGTCCAGACTCGGTGCGCCGGTGTCGCTCGACGTGTCACCGGTGTTGGCCGTCCTGCTGACCGTCAATGCCGTGCTGCTGGCATGGCGGGTGGTGGTCCGAGCCGGCTTCGTGACCGCAACCTACGGCATCGGCCAGGGCCTGTTGTCGATCCCGCGGCTGCTGGTCGGCAATGTCATCGCCATGCTCGCGGTCAAGCGCGCGATCGGGATCCACACGTCGGATGCGCCCCGCCGGTGGGACAAGACCCGCCACATCTTCCCCACCGCCGAAGAGCAGGCATGAGCAATTCGCTCCGTTTCCTCGGCTTCGCGATCCTCGCCTGGGCCGGGGTCAGGGCGGCGAGCCTCGTCTTCGCGCCCGGAATGACGGCGCCGCTGACCGCGACGGCCAAGGCCGGGACACTGCCGCCGGTCGCCACCACCCGCTTCGACCCGCCACCGCCGCCCGACCCCATGCCGATGGCGGCCTATCCAAGCATGGCGCAGGGCTATGGCCCCGCGTACCCCGGTGCCTATCCGCCCCCCGCTTATGGTTATCCGCCCGCCGCTTATTATCCGCGCGGCGACCGGACGATCGTGATCCCTGCAAGCTGGCCCACCGAGCGCGCCTCGCGGCCCATCGCCGGCGGCTGGGATGGAATCGCGCCGACCCCGCAGCCGCTTTACTATGTGCCGATGGGGTCCGAGCCATGGCCGACCGGCCCCGGCGCCTCGACCCCGCCGATGCGGTCAACGGGCGAGCGTGGCGCCGCGCTGCCCGCGACGCCGGCCGGTCCGCCGCGGTTCGATCGACTACAACTGACCGCCTGGGCCCTGCTTCGTGGCACTGGCAAGGGCACTATTCCGACCACCTCGCTGGCAAGCGGCGGAACGCTCGGCGGAAGCCAGGCCGGGGCGCGGCTGACGTACCGCTTCAACGAGGCGTGGGCGGCGAGCATCCGCACGTCTTCCTCGGTCGGCGGGGTACGCGGCGCCGAGGTTGCCGGCGGCGTTCGCTGGCAGCCGTTCCGCTCCATCCCGGTCGCATTCACTGCTGAGCGGCGCGAAGGCCTCGGCCGGTTCGGCGGGCGCTCGGCGTTCGCCTTGTTTGCCGAAGGCGGGCTGTATCACCGCGCCTTGTTCAACAAAGTCTATCTCGACGGCTACATCCAGGGCGGCGTGGTCGGGATGCGCAATCGCGACCTGTTCGTCGACGGCGGCGCTACCCTGTCGCGACCGATCTGGCGCAATATTTCGGGCGGGATCGGCGTGTGGGGCGCGGCGCAGCCCGGCCTCTATCGGCTCGATGCGGGACCGCGCATCACCATGCAGGTGCGGCGCGGGATCAAGGTTCACGCCGATTATCGCCAGCGGCTGATCGGCAATGCCGCGCCGCCGTCCGGCCCCGCCGTCACCCTCGCCGCGGACTTCTGAGCGCCTGACTCTGGAAAGCGCCATGGATGATGCTAGCGTGGCATCGAACCCATGGACATTTACCTCCCCATCGCCGGAATGTCGGTCAATGCGCTGCTGATTGTCGCCCTCGGCGCTTTGGTCGGTTTGCTGTCGGGCATGTTCGGGGTCGGCGGCGGCTTCCTGACCACGCCATTGCTGATCTTCTACGGCATTCCGCCGACCGTCGCAGTCGCCTCCGCCACCACCCAGATCACCGGCGCATCGGTGTCGGGCGCTTATGCCCACTGGAAGCGCGGCGGAGTCGATTTCCGGATGGGCGGGGTGATGATCGGCGGCGGCTTGCTCGGCACATTGGCCGGAGCGGGGATCTTCCGCTTGCTCCAGGATAGCGGTCAGATCGACCTGTTGATCGGCTTTCTCTATGTCATTCTGCTCGGGTCGATCGGCGGGCTGATGCTCAAGGATGCGGTGGTCGCGCTTGGCTGGGTCGCCAGGCCCGCCGCTGCCACTGCGCCGCGCCGTCACAATCGCTGGGTCGCCGGGCTCCCCTTGCGTTGGCGATTCTATGCTTCGGGGCTGTATATCTCCCCGCTCGCTCCCGCCGCGCTCGGATTCGCCGCCGGAATCCTCACCGTCCTGCTCGGGATCGGCGGCGGCTTCATCCTGGTCCCGGCGATGATCTACATCCTTGGCATGGCGGCCCGCGTCGTCATCGGCACCAGCCTGGTGATGATCGTCGCGGTCAGCGCGGTCGCCACCTTCATCCTCGCGCTCACCACCCAGTCGGTCGATATCGTGCTCGCCGGGCTATTGCTGATCGGCGGCGTGGTCGGGGCCCAATATGGCGCCCGGCTCGCCACCCAGCTGAAACCCGATTTGCTGCGCCTGGCACTGGCGCTCATCATCCTGTTGGTCGCGCTGCGCATGGCGCTCGGTCTCGCCTGGCGACCAGACGAAATTTACACGGTAACCGGCTTGTGAAGCGGCTCCTGCTCCTGATCGCCGCGGTGCCGTTGCTACTCGGCCAGTCGAAGCCAGTGCTGGTGCCCGACGTCTCGGCGCGGTCGATCGAGATCCGCTACAGCTTCACCGGGGCGCAATTGCTGTTGTTCGGCGCGATCCTCTATCCCGGCGGCCGGGTGCCCGATCGCCAACTCGACATTGCGGTGGTGGTCAAGGGACCGGTCGAGCCAATCCTGGTGCGCGAGAAACAGCAGATCGCCGGCATC
Organism: Sphingomonadales bacterium; assembly: GCA_038234545.1. Lineage (GTDB taxonomy): Bacteria > Pseudomonadota > Alphaproteobacteria > Sphingomonadales > Sphingomonadaceae > Sphingomicrobium. Next base: position 20,065 of record JBBQTM010000012.1, on the reverse strand, counting down.
TGGATGAATGCCGATTCGCACCGCTTCCAATCGGCCCCCTCGTTTTACGCCATCGCCTCCTCGCGCCCGGTGCGCGATTTGGTCGACGAGCGCACCGCGGCGATTTACGAACTTGGGCTCAACGATTTGCAACTGTCCCCCGGCGGCGGCGCGCTGCCCGAGAAGGAACGGCGGTTCGAAGCCGGCCTGCTCGACCTCCGCAAACGGAACAGCCTCTATGCCGAGGATCCGCGCGGCGTCGAGATCAGCGAACGCGTGTTGTATCGAGCGCGCATCAACATCCCCAGCCAGGTCCCGGTCGGCACCTACACCGCCGAGACCTTCCTGATCGACAATGGCCGGGTGGTGGCGGTGGCGACCAGGGAGATCGCGATCGGCAAATCGGGATTCGAGCGGTTCGTCGCGGTCGCCGCTCGGCGCCATGCCATATTCTACGGGCTGGCCGCGGTGCTGCTGTCGCTCGGCCTCGGCTGGGGCGCGGCATGGATGTTCGCCCGCAGAGCCTGAGGAGCCGGGCCAAAGGGGCGCCTGACCCATACATCAGCGAAATCTTAACCGCCTTCATTGTATCCGGTATGTCTCGGTTACCGGCAAGGCGCTTGAAGCATGAATGAAGAACCCAATCTGCAGCAGTTCGTCGACAAATTGTCGAGTTACAGCGACGACACCGCCCTGACCGACACCGCCGTGCCGGCGGTCGGCGACAAGATGCCGTCGATCGGGATCGTGCAGGAAATCGCCGGATCGGGATCGTCGGTCAGCATGGACGCGGCGTTGCTCCACCAGCTGGCCACCAGCCCCGACAAGTCGGTCGCGATGGCGGGCCAGGTCGGGAGCCAGATCAAGGTCGCGGTCGCGGGCAGCTGGCTGATCGCCAACGTCCGCACGATGCGCGCCGGCGGCCCCAACGAAGTCATCGCCAACGTCGATTTTCTCGGCGAAGGCCAGCTCGCCGCCAATGGCAAGATGTCCAATTTCCGCCGCGGCGTCACCCGCTACCCGATCCCGGGAAGTGCGATCTATCCGGTCAATACCGAGGACATGCGATCGATCTTCGCCGCCTCGGACGAAGCGCATATCGAGATCGGCACGGTCTATCCGACCGACGACATTCGCGGCGCGCTGTACGTCGACCCGATGCTCGGCAAGCATTTCGCGGTGCTGGGTTCGACCGGTACCGGCAAGTCGACCAGCGTCAGCCTGATCCTGCATCGCATCTCGGAGCTTAGCCCCGAGGGTCACATCGTGATGATCGATCCGCACGGCGAATATTCGGCGGCATTCAAAAATTGTGGCGAGTTGTTCAACGTCGACAATCTGCAACTGCCCTACTGGCTGATGAATTTCGAGGAACATTGCGAGGTGTTCCTGACCACCGACGGGGCCGAGCGCCAGCGCGATGCCGACATCCTCGGCAAGTGCCTGCTCGCCGCCCGAACCCGCGGCAAGAATGTCGAGACGTTCGGCAAAGTGACGGTCGATTCGCCGATCCCCTATCTGCTGACCGATCTGTCGTCGGTGCTGGTGGCGGAAATGGGCAAGCTCGACCGCGCGGGTGACACTACCCCCTACCAGCGGCTCAAGAACAAGCTCGACGAGCTGCGCGCCGATCCGCGCTTCACCTTCATGTTCTCGGGCATGCTGGTCAGCGACACGATGGCCGGTTTCTGCGCGAAGCTTTTCCGCCTGCCCGCGCAAGGCAAGCCGATCTCGATCGTCGACGTCTCGGGCGTGCCGAGCGAGATCACCAGCGTGGTCGTCTCGATCCTGGCGCGGATGGTGTTCGATTATGCCATCTGGTCGCGGACCGAGGCGCAAAGGCCGCTGCTTTTGGTGTGCGAAGAAGCCCACCGCTACGTGCCGAAGGACGAGAATGCCGGGGGCCAGGCGGTGCGCAAGATCTTGGAACGTATCGCCAAGGAAGGCCGTAAATATGGCGTGTCGCTCGGCCTGATCACGCAGCGCCCGTCCGATCTGGCCGAAGGCGTGCTGTCGCAGTGCGGCACGATCATCTCGATGCGTCTCAACAACGACCGCGATCAGGCCTGCGTCCGCGCTGCCATGCCCGAAGGCGCGCGCGGCTTCCTCGACGCCATCCCCGCGCTTCGCAACCGCGAATGCATCGTCTGCGGCGAAGGCGTCGCGATCCCGATCCGCGTCCGGTTCGACGATCTCGAACCAGAAAAGCGCCCCGCCTCGTCCGACCCGAGCTTCGCCGAACTGTGGCGCGAGACCGGCGGCGAAGCCGGCATCATCGACCGCACGATCAAAAGGTGGCGCGGACACGGGCGCTGATCAGGACAGGCCCTTCGACGTCGCTCAGGAGAACCTTAAGTTGACTAAGCTTCCCCACTTCGACGGCTTTTCGGGGGCAATCTGTAAACCTAAGCCTGTCCTGAGCTAGTCGATGAAGATTTTGCGACCACCCGCTGAACCCACCGTCGAAAGCGGACTTCACGTGCCACGAAAAAAACGGCCCGACCCCGAGGGTCGAGCCGTTTTACCATGCTTTTTTGGCGACTAAGCGGGCAGGACCTTGAAATTCTTCTTGCGGCTACGACGCATCGAGAAGCCCACCGCCCCAAACCCCATCAACATCATCGCCCAAGTCGAGGGCTCAGGGACCGAGTTTTGAAACGTCGGCAATCCAAGGAAAAGGTTTGGCCCCCAATAGCCGTCGCGGACGTCGTTTTGTATGGTCGTGTTGAACGTCGGCGACGCACCCGTCGTCGTCGAAAACCAGCGATTGTCATTGTAGGTGAGATTTGGGTTCACTGTGAAGCCAACGTTGTTCCACGTGTAGTTATTCGTGTCACTGACACCTGAAATCAAATAAACGCCCGGCGCCAACGTCAGTGTGGGGATGTCCACGAAGCGAAAGTGGCCCTGAAGCGCATAGGTGTTGTCGACGATCACCGATGCAAGCAGGGTGCCGGTCGTCGTGCAGGTAGCATTCGCACAGCTGTAAAGCGCGACCGGATTGGCGTCGACGTTTCCCGTCAGAGGGTCGGCGTACCAGCCCAAGCCGCTGACGGTCACTTCGTTTACCACCGTAAAGCTATTCGCAAAGTTCCAACTTCCATTGGTGAAACTGTTTGAGGCCGTGGTGAACTCCCAGGCTGCTTGAGCCATCGCCGGTGTGGAGCTGACAGCCCCAGCAACGGAAGCAGCAAAAATAGCCGCACCGAACAGTGATTTGCGCATACCCCATCCCCCTGTTTGCATCGAAAAACTATTCAGAGCCGAAGCCGGCCGACTCATTAATTTCTTGTTAAAGTATTTTTATGTTCGTGGCAAGACAACCCGCTTGGAGTGGTCATTCGATGATTGAGTGGAAAGGCCGGCAACGGTCGCTTCATTGGGGAATGCGGGGCAGGCCATAGTCCACCGTCAGTTTCGCTGACGCCTCCCCGTTTGAAGGCGTTCAGCCCGGCTTCTTTATGCCAACCCCGAGCAACTCCTTCAACCGCGCCTGCACCGCTGCCACCGCGCCCGGGTCGGCGCCGCGCTGGGCGGCGGTGAACTTCACGCCCATCGGGTTCACCGCCACGCCGCCGCGATAGACTTCGTAGTGGAGGTGAGGGCCGGTCGAGAGGCCGCTGGAACCGACGTAGCCGATGATCTGGCCCTGCCGGACGAGCGTGCCCGGCGCGACCGCCAAGCTGCTCATGTGGCTATAGCTCGAGGCGAGGCCGCCCACGTGGCCGATCCGCACCTGCCGGCCGTAGCCACCGGCCCAGCCGGCACGGGTCACCTGGCCATCGGCGGCGGCGTGGATCGGGGTGCCCCAGCGGGCGCCGAAATCGATCCCGCGATGCATCCGGGCGAAACGCAGGATGGGATGGATACGCAGGCCGAAGCCCGAGGTGATTCTCGCGGACACCGGCCACGCCAGCCCTTCGGCGGCGCGCGGAGCCTGCCCGATGGTGATGGCATCGACCCACACCGGCTTGCCGCCCGCGGTCCAGCGCACCAGTTTCAGGTCGCGGTCGATCATCCGGTCGAGCCCGGCATAGAGCAGATCGCCCTCGGCGGTCTGGCCGTCGGCGCTTCGGCGGCGGGCGACGACCAGGTCGAAGCTGGCGTCGGGCCCGATCTCACCGACGTCAATCTCCTGCGCCAACGCTTTCAAATATGACGTGGCGACGGCGGTCGAGGCGCCGGCGGTGCGCAACGCCCAGTAGAGGCCATCCCCGGCGCGGCCGCGCACACGCATTGGGGTGGTCGTTACCGGCACCGCAATGCGGGTCATGGCAAGGCCGAATTCGCCGCGCTCGAGCAGAAGCTTGAGATCCATCGACGCGCGCAACGCCATGCGTTCGACCGGTCGGCGACCGGCGGCATCGCGCCTGCCGAGGGTGAGCGAAATGCTGGTGCCGGGCGCGAGGCGCGGCGCGGCGGAGCGGACCAAGGCGGCGGCCCGCACCGCATCGGCCGACGGGGCGCCGACCCGCGCCAGGCTGCGCGCCAGCCCGTCGGGGCCGAGCGTGACGAACAGGTCGATCGCCGGCCGCTCGGGCGCGGTATCGATCGGCACGACCTTTGACGTGGCGGCCATGCGCATCCCGCTGTCCGATCCGCGCGCGATCGAATCGACCCCGACCGCGGCCCATTGATCCTTCGCGGCTCCGCTCAATCGCGCCGGATTGCCCGCCGCAAGTGGCCCGAAATCGGGGGCGGTCAAGGCGGCGGCGGTGCATAGCAAAGCAAGGGTGCCAAGCCCGCGCCACCAGTCCTTGGACAATATGTCGTCGGCAAGATCGACCACCAAGCTGAACGGCTCGGGACGCGGCCGGACAAACGGTGCAAAGCCGACCGGGGCCGCCACCGCCGCCCGTCCAAACTGCCGCCCGATAAATTCTGCCCGCATAAACCGTGAAACTCCCTTCCGCCGGTGTGGCGAAACAAGGTTAAATCCGATTTAACGCCCATCTGTGCTTGCACTTCGCCGGGGCGGTGCCAAATTGGGTGAATGGCGCGTGGTGACAGCCTTGTCCGGGCAATCCTGGGCCCCACCAATACCGGCAAGACCTATCTCGCCATCGAGCGAATGTGCGCCCATTCGTCGGGCGTGATCGGCTTCCCGCTGCGGCTGCTGGCGCGCGAAGTGTATGAGCGGGTGGTGGCGATCAAGGGGGCGCATCAGGTCGCTTTGATCACCGGCGAGGAGCGCATCGTCCCCAAGGGCGCGCGCTATGTGCTGTGCACCGCGGAGAGCATGCCAGTGTCCGGCGGGCGGGAAGACCGCGCGCACGAAGGCGTCTTCCCGAGCGAATTCGCCTTCGCCGCGATCGACGAGGCACAGCTCGGCAGCGACCCCGAGCGCGGCCATGTGTTCACCGACCGGATGTTGCGCGCACGGGGGCGCGAGGAGACGCTGATCCTCGGCAGCGACACGCTCCGTCCCTTGATCCGCAAGTTGCTCCCCGAGGCCGAGATTATCAGCCGCCCGCGCTTTTCCACCCTTCGCCACGCCCCGTCGTCCAAGCTGTCGCGCCTGCCCCCACGAAGCGCGATCGTCGCGTTCAGCGCCGAACAGGTCTATGCGCTGGCCGAGATGCTGCGCCGCTTCAAGGGCGGGGCGGCGGTGGTGATGGGCGCGCTCAGCCCCGCCACGCGCAATGCCCAGGTGGCGATGTTCCAGCGCGGCGAGGTCGATTATCTGGTCGCCACCGACGCGATCGGCATGGGCCTCAACATGGACGTCACCCATGTCGCCTTCGCCGGGCTCGACAAGTTCGACGGCCACCGCGTCCGCCGCCTGTCGATCCCCGAAATGGCGCAGATCGCGGGCCGCGCGGGGCGGCACCAGAAGGACGGCACGTTCGGCACCTTGGGGCTGGGCGGGGACAATGGCCCGGCGTTCAGCGAGGGCGAGATCGCCGCGATCGAGGAGCATCGCTTCCGGCCCCTGGACCATCTCTACTGGCGGTCGAGCGAGCTCGATTTCACGAACACCGGGTCACTGATCGCGAGCCTGGAAGAAAAGAGCGACGACCCGCTGCTGCGCTCGGCGCCGATGGCGATCGACCTGGCGGTGCTCAAGATGCTGGCCGAGGATCCGGCGATTGCGGCCCGGCGGGGGCATCAGGCAAAGCGGCTGTGGGCCACCTGCGGCCTGCCCGATTTCCGGAAAGTGGGCCCGATGCACCATGCGCGGATGGTGCGGCGCCTGTTCAGCTACATCGGCGAGGGCGGGCATATTCCGCACGAATGGTTCGCCGCCGAAGTGGCACGGCTCGACAACGTCAATGGCGATATCGAGGCGCTGGCCGACCGGCTCGCGGGCGTGCGGTCGTGGGCCTATATCGCCCAGCGTTCCGACTGGCTGAAAGACCCGGTGAAGTGGGCCGAGCGGACCAAGCAGGTCGAGGGCCGCCTGTCGGACGCGCTTCACGAGCGGCTGACCCAGCGGTTCGTCGACCGGCGCACCGCAGTGCTGATCCGCGATATCGGCGCGCGCGGGGCCGACGCGCTGCCGATCACCGTCGCCGCCGATGGCGAAGTCAGCGTCGGGCCCGAGCCGATCGGCCATCTGTCGGGCTTCGACTTCACCGTCGATCCGACCGCGCGCCATGCCGACAAGCGTATGCTGCTCGCCGCCGCTGAGCGCCGACTGGGCGACGAACTCGACCGGCGGGCGAAGGCCTTGCTCGAGGCGCCGGACAGCGCATTCTCGCTGGTAGTGGAAGAAGGCGGCGGATTGGCGATCGGGTGGGAGTCGCACATTCTCGCGCGCCTCGCCCCGGGACGCGCCTTGCTCGAGCCCGCCGTGCGCACCGTCCGCGCGCTCGACCGTCTGTCGGCCCCGCGCCGGACCGAACTTCGCGCCCGGCTGGAGCGGTGGATCGAGGCCGATCTCGAGCGTCACCTCGGCACACTCCGGGCGCTGTCCCGCGCGGCCTCCGATGCCAAGGTCACGCCCGGGGTGCGCGCGCTCGCGGCGATGCTGGCCGATGCCGGGGGATTGCTTCCGCGCCGCACAATCGCCCAGCAGATCGCCGCGCTCGACAAGGCCGACCGCCATTCGCTCCACCGCCATCGGTTGAGGCTCGGCGCGCTCGACCTGTTCGTGCCGGCGTTGCTCAAGCCGGGCGCGCTGCGCTGGCGGGCGGCGTTGCTTGCGATCCGGTCGGGCCAGCCGATGCCGCGCCTGCCCGATCCCGGCGCGGCGACGCTCGACGCCACCGCTGACCCGCGCGGCGCGGGCCTCGCCTTCCGCCGTTTCGGGGTGCTCTGGCTCAGGGTCGATCTGGCCGACCGCATCGCCGCCCATGCTTATGCCGCGCGCCAGGCCGGAAGCGCCGACCCGCTCGATCATGCGCTGGTTACCAGCCTCGGCCTCGGCGAGGAATCGGTGCGCAAACTGATGGCCGAAATCGGCTTCATTCCGGCCGGCACTGCCTGGAAATGGCGCGGTACCCGTCCCCCGCGGCGACACCAGCCGGTCCAGGCCCCGCGCCCGGGCAATGCCTTTGCCGCGTTGGCAGGATTGAGGAAGTGACTCTCGCTCCTCCCCCCTGGGGGAGGTGGCGCGAAGCGCCGGAGGGGTATGGCCGACGCGTGGGAAACCCCTCCGTCAGCCTGTGGCTGCCACCTCCCCCAGGGGGGAGGAGCGAGATCGATGCGCATTGACCGTTACCTCCACCGCATCCGGCTGGTGAAAAGCCGCACCCTCGCCCAAACCCTGGTCGAGGCCGGCCACATCCGCATCGACAGCAAGCGTGCGACCAAGCCGAGCGATCCGGTCCGCGTTGGAAACATTCTCGCGCTGCCCCTGCGCGGACAGGTACGGATCATCGAAGTGCTGGCGTTGCCCGAACGCCGCGGGCCGCCGGCCGAAGCGCGATGTGCCTATCGGGAGATTGACGAAGCGGGGACTGCCCCTTAGCCACACCTCAACACACAGGGAGCTTCGCCACCACCATGACCTATGTCGTCACCGACGCCTGCATCAAATGCAAATATATGGATTGCGTCGAGGTGTGCCCGGTCGACTGCTTTTACGAAGGCGACAACATGCTCGTCATCAACCCCAATGAATGCATCGACTGCGGGGTGTGCGAGCCCGAATGCCCGGCCGAGGCAATCCTTCCCGATACCGAGAACGGCCAGGAAAAGTGGCTTGAGCTCAACACCACTTTCTCGTCGCAATGGCCCAACATCACGCGCAAGAAAGACAGCCCCGCCGACGCCGACGAGCATAAGGGCGAGGAGGGCAAATATGACAAATATTTCAGCCCCGATCCCGGCGAGGGCGACTGATCCGGCATGGCCCGAGCGTCGGGGCTTTGCGGCGAAGCTGATTTAGGTTAACGTCCAGACGATATTCAAGGGGGGACATCCATGCTTCGCACCGCATTTGCCGCCGCGCTTTTGGCCACCGCTACACCTGCCTTCAGCCAGACTGCCGGCGACCCCGGCCTGCCCGACCCGAATGACCGGTCGGACACGTTCACCATTGCCGCCGGCGGTGCCTACATCCCCGATTATGAAGGCTCGGACGATTACAAGTTCAGTCCGTTCGCTGCGATCCGCGGACGGGTCAACGGCTTCAATTTCTCGACCCGCGGCACCTATCTGTACGTCGACCTGATCCGCCAGCCGACCAGCGGCATCGACATCGACGCCGGGCCGATCGTCGGCATTCGCCGCGAGCGGGTGAGCAAGATCGAGGATGATTTCGTCCGCCTGTTCGGCAAGCGCAAGACCGCGATCGAGCTGGGCGGGTTCGTCGGCGTCACCGCGCACGGCCTGACCAATCCCTATGACGCGCTGAGCGCTCGCCTGGACGTGGTGACCGACGTCGGCAATGCCCATGAATCGACCGTCTTCACCCCCAACATCGACTTCGGCACGCCGCTTTCAAGGCATACCTATGTCTCGATCGGTGCGTCGGTCGATTTCGTCAGCAACCGCTATGCCGATTATTATTACAGCTATGGCGCGGGGCCGACTGGCCTGCCGACGCCCGTGTCGTACAATGCCAAGGGCGGGATGAAGAACTGGAAGCTGACCGCGCTGGTCAACCAGTCGATCACCGGCGACCTGACCCACGGCCTGTCGATCTTCGGCGCCGGCGCCTACAGCCGGCTGGTCGGAAGCATCGGCCGCTCGCCGTTCGTCGACGACCGCGGATCAAAGTCGCAATGGCAGACCGTGCTGGGCCTCGCTTATACTTTCTAGAACCGGAGGCGGCACGGGACGGTCGTTTCAACCGACCATTGGCGCGGGGCCCATTCAGCCCCGCGCAACCTCCCCACCGTCATGGAGCGGCGTGGGCTTTCCCGCGACGGCCGCGGGCGCTAAACTTGCGCGGTCGACTGAACTGTTTACGGAGCGCTTCGTGTCGAGAATTCATTTGATTGCCATACTGATGCTTGGCCTCGCGTCGGGCGCCTCGGCTCAGACCGCGGCCCAGCCAACGACCAACGACAACGTCCTCCGCGCGGCCTATATCGCCACCATGGATGTCGAATATTCCAAGATGGACGGCGACAAGAATGGCAAGGTGACCCGCGCCGAGATCGAGACGTTCGACCGCGGTGTCGCGCTCGGTCAGGCCCGCGCCCGTGCGCAGGCGCTGTTCGCCCAGCTCGACGTCGATCGCAACGGCCAGCTCAGCCTGGTCGAATTCGGCAAGATGGTCAGCGGCAGCCCGCAGGTCGATGGTCGGCCGTTGCTTGGCAAGTTCGACACTAACAAGGATGGCGCGGTCAGCCTGATCGAGCATCGTGCCGGCAAACTGGCCTATTTCGACCAGATCGACAGCGACAAGGATGGCGTCGTCACGGTGATCGAGATGAAGGCCGCCGGAGTCATCAAATAATCATCATGTTCACCATTCGGAGACCCAATGTGACCACTCGTTTCATGCTTCTCGGCTTGCTCGCCTCGACATTCGTCGTCCCGGCGGCGGCGCAGCAGCCGGCGCGAACCGCTGCATCCCAGCCGATCCCGCGAGCCGGTTTCCTCGCCCAGGCCGACAGTGCGTTTGTCGCGGTCGATGCCAACAAGGACGGCTTTACCGACCGCGCCGAGATCGAATCGGCCGAGACGCGGGCGTTCTCGACCGCCAAGGCGCGCGGCCTGCGCGAGCGCGAGGCCGCGTTTCGCCGGCTCGATGCCGACAAGAACGGCGCGCTGACCCTGGCCGAATTCAACAGCATCGCCGCGGCGCAGCAACTGCCCAAGGCCGACGCCACCAAATTCCTCAGCGCACTCGACACCAACAAGGACGGCAAGATCAGCCTGGCCGAAAATCGCGCGCCCAACGCGGCGCGATTCGACCGCGCCGACACCAACAAGGACGGCACGCTGAGTGTCGCCGAACAACGCGCCGTGACGCAACGCCGCCAGTAAGCGCGCGTTCGGTTGCACAAATAAAAGGCCGGGGGCTCGCACTCCCGGCCCTTGTCATTGCTGTCGAATATTGGCCCTTGTCTTACTCTTTTTTCTCGCCCGCCCCGCGCTTGATCGCCTCGGCGATATTCTCCCGCTGTTGCGAAGCAGTGCGGTTATTTTCGCGCTGGGTATAGAATCCCGAAAGCGCCCCGCGATCGAACCGCGACATGGAGCGAGGGCCCGGCGCATCGGCGGGCCGCGGCTCGAACAGCGACAGGATTGAAGCATTGTCCTTGGCCCCGGCATCCTGCCGGACGTCGAGCAGCAGATGCATGGTCGCCAGATCCGCTAACTGGCGGAGCGACTTGCCGACCGTCGCCTGGCGATCGATCACCACGAACCCAGTCAGCATATCCTCGCGGATGGTGCTGTAGAGCCGACTGGCCGTTGCATTGCGAACGATTTTGGCGTCGGTCGGGGTTCCCCCCAGGCTGCCCATGCTTGCCAGTTCCTGCCCATCGCTGCCGCGCATGTCGGTCACGTGCCAGCTTGTCACAGGCTGTCTCGCTTCGATGAAATATTTCAGCTCGCGCGGGCCCTTGTCGAAGAAACCGGGCTCCGCCTCGGCCAGCGCCGCGACCAGTTCATGCGGCTGGTCGATGAAGATCACCACCGCGTTGACGCTGCATTTCTTGCCTTCAGCGACCGGCGCGACCTTGCCGCCGACCGCCACCACATTGTCGCGGATCATGCGCGTCAGCGCGGCGGTCCAGTCGCGCGGCATGCCGGCCACCAGCGGGCAGATATCATCCTCGAACCGCGCCAGCTGCTCAGCCCCGCCCGAGGGTCGAATGAGATCGCGCAGCGCCTTGGCGATTTGCTTCTTCTGGCCCTGGACGACGATCACGTCATTGTCGGCGCCGCTCTCGGCCGGGGCCGAAGTCGTGGCGCGAACCCCGATCTGGGCGGACAGCGGCGCGGCGGCGGCGAGGCCGGCCAGCGTCGCGGCAAATATTGTCTTTCTTATCATGGCAATAACTCCCCTGTCGGCGGGGGGTGTCATAGGCCAATCGCGACCCTTCGTCGCGTCCCTTTCGACCAATCGACCGAGGGGCGAGCAAAACGCGTCATTGGCGGAGCTTTCCCACCGCCGCGCAATCGCCTACAGGGCGTCATCCCCGGGGGAGCGCTGCAACGGCGCTTGAGAGGCTTGCACGAGCAAGCGACCCGTCGAACCTGATCCGGCCCCTCATTCCTGCGAGGACTCACCGGCGTAGGGAGGGCGCGGCGTTTCATCCGTTCCCTCCGATATGGAGACGAACAGCATGGCCGACATCGACCCCAAGATTTCCACCGGAACGCCAAGCGTCACCACCGGCCCGATCCGCGGATCGCGCAAAATCCATGTCGGCCCGCTGAAGGTGGCGATGCGCGCCGTCGATCTCGAGCCGTCGGCGGGGGAAGCGCCGCTCAACGTCTATGATCCAAGCGGCCCCTACACTGATCCCGCCGTCACGATCGACATCAACGCCGGCCTGGCCGAGTTGCGCCGCGACTGGATCCGCGGGCGCGGCGATGTCGAGGAAGTGACCGCGAGAGAGCCACGCCCCGAGGATAATGGCCAGCTTGGCCCCGATCGAAGCGGCGGGGTCGCCCCCTTCCCCAACGTCCGCCGCCGCGTGCTTCGCGCAAAGGCCGGCATGAATGTCAGCCAGATGCACTACGCCCGGCGCGGCATCATCACCCCCGAGATGGAATATGTCGCCATCCGCGAGAACATCGGGCGCGAGGCGATCGCCAACCACGTCCGCGATGGCGAGAGCTTCGGCGCCGCCATCCCCGACCATGTCACCCCCGAGTTCGTCCGCGACGAGATTGCGCGGGGCCGCGCCATCATCCCCAACAATATCAATCATCCGGAATCCGAGCCGATGGCGATCGGCCGCAACTTCCTGGTCAAGATCAACGCCAACATCGGCAACAGCGCGGTCGCCAGCGACGTCGCGGCGGAAGTCGACAAGATGGTGTGGTCGATCCGCTGGGGCGCGGACACGGTGATGGACCTCAGCACCGGCCGCAATATCCACGACACGCGCGAATGGATCATCCGCAACAGCCCCGTGCCGATCGGCACCGTCCCGATCTACCAGGCGCTCGAAAAGGTTGGCGGCGTGGCCGAGGACCTCACCTGGGAAGTCTATCGCGACACATTGATCGAGCAGGCCGAGCAGGGGGTGGATTACTTCACCATCCACGCCGGCGTCCGCCTGCCCTACGTCCCGATGACTGCCAAGCGCGTCACCGGCATCGTCAGCCGCGGCGGATCGATCATGGCCAAATGGTGCCTCGCCCACCACCAGGAAAGCTTCCTCTACGAGCGGTTCGACGAAATCACCGAGATCATGAAGGCCTATGACATCGCCTACAGCCTCGGCGACGGCCTCCGCCCCGGCAGCATCGCCGACGCCAATGACGAGGCCCAGTTCGCCGAGCTCTACACATTGGGCGAGCTGACCAAGCGCGCCTGGGCGAGCGACGTCCAGGTGATGATCGAAGGCCCCGGCCACGTGCCGATGCACAAGATCAAGGAGAATATGGAGAAGCAGCTCGAAGTGTGCGGCGAGGCGCCCTTCTATACCCTCGGGCCGCTGACCACCGACATCGCCCCCGGATACGACCATATCACCAGCGGCATCGGCGCAGCGATGATCGGCTGGTACGGTACGGCGATGCTTTGCTACGTCACGCCCAAGGAGCATCTCGGCTTGCCCGATCGCGACGACGTCAAGGTCGGGGTCGTCACCTACAAGCTTGCCGCCCACGCCGCCGATCTCGCCAAGGGCCACCCCGCCGCCAAATTGCGCGACGACGCGCTCAGCCGCGCACGCTTCGACTTCCGCTGGCGCGACCAGTTCAACCTGTCACTCGATCCCGACACGGCGGAGCAATATCACGACCAGACCCTCCCTGCGGAAGGCGCCAAGACCGCCCATTTCTGCAGCATGTGCGGCCCCAAATTCTGCAGCATGAAGATCTCGCAAGAGGTGAGAGATTTCGCCGCCAAGCAGAACGCCCCGATCGAACAGAGCATCGCGGTCGAGGAAGCCGAGGCCGGCATGGCCGCCATGTCCGACCTCTACAACGAGACCGGCCGCGAGCTGTACGTCGGCGCGAACGGGCGCGAGCACGACTGATGGCCGATCTGTATCTCAAGGCGCTTGAATCCGAACGCCGGACCCTGTGGGCGACCTGTCGCCTGAAGGGACTTCCGAGCGTCTCGGCCGAGCGCCAGCGAATCGCCGAACTCGACCGCCAGATCGCCGCGCATCTGGCCAAGAGGCCAGGCCAGAAAACGGCCGAGTGACCGTCCCTGGCGGTGTCGTCGCCCAAGCGCTGGACTTTGCCGACAACTGATCGGATCATCCACCAGATCATCTGCCGGGAGACCATGCCATGATCGCACCGTTGCTCGCCGCCCTTGCTGCCCAAAACCCCGCGCCACTCGCCCCGCCACCCGCACCCGCGATGCCCTCGGCCGATCAGCAGATTCGCGACCAGCGCCAGGCCTTCAACGGCGCCATCGCCCAGGGCGACTTGGTGGCCATCTCCACGTTTCTTTCGGAAAACGCCCAGATCGTGACCGGCAGGAGCAGCCTGGTGTTCAGCGGTCGCGCGGCCCAGATCGGCATGTGGTGGGAAGACCTGCAGGCCCCCGACCGCCAAACCTACGTCCGCACCCCCGACCGCATCGAGCTTTCCCCAATCGCGGAGATGGCGATGGAGACCGGCCACTGGCGGGGCACCGGCGTCAAATCTCCAGGCAGTTGGGCTTCGGGCACCTATTCCGCCAAGTGGCGCCGCATCGGCGGGCACTGGCTGATTGAAAGCGAGATCTACATGACCACCGCCTGCGCCGGGAGCAATTGCCCCAAGCCGAAGTAAGCGAACTCGACCGCCAGATCGCCGCGCATGTGGCGAAGAAGCACGGGCCGACTCCCGCAAAATGAGCGACGCCTCCACCCCTTCCACTTCCAGCGGGGCAAATCGCACGTCAGCCACAACCGCCCTGCCACCATCCACCTGACCACCCTCCGCGACGGCGCCAAGCTGGCGACGCTCAAGGAGGTCGATTGCACCGACGACACGAAAGTCGAATGGCTGGTATGGAATAGGACGACGCTCGAACGGAGGTGCGCGGCTTGGTTGCAGGTCATGCCGACCCGGTTCGCTTGGCCGCGCCCGGTGGTGACAATGGCGCGGTAACAATATTGGCCCGCGCCGCGAATGAATAAGGATGGGACGGCACCGCCGGCCTGCCAGTCCAGGAAAGTGACCCAAATCAGAATCGCGATCCGCCCCGCTTTCCGAATGTTGTCGGCGCTGTTCGCGGGGGCGGCGCTGCTGCTCGCGTTGGTCGCGCCGGTCGACGCGCCGGCGGCACAATATGAGACATTGCGCGATGTCCGGGCCGGGCTTGCGAGTGACCCGGCGGTGGTCGAGCGGGTCGGCGGCGGGACCATATCGATCACCTTCGCGGAGGGCGCGCCGGGCCTCGATCGCGCTGGCGCGCTCAACTGGATCCGGGGCAGCGCCCAGACCATATCCGATTATTTCGGCCGCTTCCCGGTCGATCGGGTCGCGATTCTGGTCGTCGGCACGGCCGGATCGCGGATCGAGCAAGGCACCGCCTGGGGCTATTCCGGATCGACCATACGCATTTCGGTCGGCCGCGACGCCACCGCCGCAACCTATGCGCGCGACTGGAAGATGGTGCACGAAATGGCCCATCTCGCGCTCCCCAACCTGCCCGAGAATCAGTCATGGGCGCTCGAAGGCAGCGCCACTTATGCCGAGCCGATCGCCCGCGCGCGGCTCGGCAAGCTGACCGGCACGCAGGTCTGGGAAGGACTGCTGCACGGTCTTCCCAACGGATTGCCGCGGGCCGGCGATCTCGGCCTCGACCAAACGCCAACCTGGGGCCGGACCTATTGGGGCGGGGCCTTGTTCTATTTTGTGGCCGATGTCCGAATCCGCCAGGCGACCGGCAACCGCAAGAGCCTGCGCGACGCCTTCGTGGCGATCAACCGGGCCAGCGGCGGCAATCAGGCACAATGGACGATGGACCGACTGGTCGCGGTCGGCGACCGGGCGACCGGCACCGCCGTGCTCACCATGCTCTATGCGCAAATGGGCAGCAGTGCCGACGCCCCGGATCTCGACCGGCTGTTCGCCGATCTTGGGGTCAGCGAGACTGACGGCGAAATTCGCTTCAACAACCACGCCCCCCTCGTCGCCATCCGCAAAGCCATCACGGCGCAGTGACGGATGGGCAGAGGAGTCGATAGTGAAGGCACTCAAACCCGCCTCACAAACCAGACCGGCATAAATTGCGTGACTAATAGGATTTGATTTCGTCCAAGCTGGCGATGGAATCCCGAACTTCCGACCGTTCGCTACCCCCGCGCCAGGCGCACCACCCTATCGCGCCAGCCGCACAAGCACCTGGTCGAGCGCTTGCAGGAAGCGCGAGCGATCGGCCTTGGCGAACGGCGGCGGGCCGCCGGTGATGCCGTCCGCGCCAACGCGCAGATCGGCCATGATCGCCCGCGTGGCAATCGCCGCGCCGATGCCGGCGTTGGTGAACGGCTTGCCATTGTGCCCCAGCACCACCGCCCCTGCCTTGAGCGCGCGGTCGGCGAGCAATATGTCGCCGGTGATCACCACGTCCATTGCCGTCGCCGCCTCCGCAATCCAGTCGTCTGCCGCGTCGAACGCATCGGACACCAATACCCGCTCGACCGAGGGATGGTCGGGAATACGGATGCGGGCATTGCTTACCACCTTGACCGCCACCGCATGACGGAAAGCGACACGATACACTTCGTCCTTCACCGGACAGGCATCCGCATCGATCAAGATGCGGACATCAGGCACGTTCATCGACCAGGATTCGCGTGGCGTTCAATGTCTTGCGTTCCTCGTGGACCGCCCTAGTCGAACAGTTCCTCGAGGAAGCCCTTGCGGCGCTTGTGCGGCTTATGGCCATAGCCGTAGCCGCCTTGGGGTTGCTGTTGCTGCTGGCCCCAGGGTTGCTGCTGGTGCGGCGGCGGGGCGTGCTGCTGCGCGGCCTGGGGCGGCGGGGCGCTTTCGGCGGCATTGCGTTCGATGATCTTGTCGAGCTCGCCGCGGTCCAGCCACACGCCGCGGCAGGTCGGGCAATAATCGATCTCGATCCCCGATCGCTCGCTCATGACGAGCGTCGCGCCGTCATTGGGGCAGGCCATAGGGCCGGAAGCATTGGACATCGTGTTTCTCCTGAAATTTGTCGCTCGGCCCGACATGGGGGCTGGACGGTCAATGGCAAGATGGTGCCATCGAATACGCCTCGGGCCATCCTCGATTCAGCGCCTGCGGACGAATTCGGCCCGCAGGACGAGCCCCTTGATGCCGTCGTGACGGCAGTCGATTTCTTGGGAATCGCCGGTCAGTCGGATCGATTTGATCAATGTACCCCGCTTGAGCGTCTGGCCCGCGCCCTTGACGGTCAAATCCTTGATCAGCGTCACCTGGTCGCCGTCGGCCAGCAAATTGCCGACCGCGTCGCGCACCTCAACCTGAGCCTGGGCAGGGACACTGACACTGCCCGCCGCAAGCCACTCCCCGCTGGCCTCGTCGAACACATAGTCATCGTCACTCACCTTCAGCGCTTCATATTATCGAGGCCGCGGACGACTCCATCCTTGGTCGAGGGGTTGGACGCATTCTGCTTCTTCGGCTTTTCGGCCTTGGGTTTGCGCGCTTCCTTATTCGTCTTCTTCTGTCCCTTGGCCATCACCGTCTCCTCGCGTCGGGCACAGCGCCCCTGGATCAGCCTAGACTCTTTGCCCGGCGAAGGCGAGGAAAGGCCGTCGCCCCGGGGGAGGGACGACGGCCTAACTGTTTACCAACGGATAGTTACGCCGGCTGGAAGGTCTTGCCGAAGCTCATGCTCAATCCTTGGGTCGGTCGACGCACCGGCGCACTCGGGGTCGGCGCGTGACTGACCAGACCATCCGGGAGGCCGGCGGTTGCCGACACCGGGGTGCCCATGCCGACCGCGATCTGGCGGTCGCGCTGGTCGAAGAAGGCGGCACGCTTGAGGCGCTTCTTCAGCGACAGCGAAGGGTTGTCCGGGGTTGGCCCGCGCTTGGCGGCCTCGATCCTGTTAACCGGCTTGGCCGGCTCATTCTGCTTGTCCCAGCCGAACGCCGAGGCGGCAACCGGAGCGCTTGCCATGACCGGCGCCGTGGCGACGATCGCCTTGGCGGCCACGACCGGCGCGGGGCGACTCATCGCCGGTTCGTGCCAATTGTCCTCAACCAGCGCCTCTTCAACATTCCGGCGACGGCGACGCATTGCGTAGCCAGCGCCGGCAAGGGCCAAGATGCCAAGACCGGCGGCACCGGCGATCGGCAGCAGGTCGTCGTCGATCATGCTGTCACTGGTCGGCGCGACGGGAGCGGCGACGACGGGTTCAGGTAAGGGCCCAACCATCGCCGGATCGGCGGGCGGCAACACGTCGCCGGTCGGCGCGGTCGGGGGGGCGACAACCGGAGCAGCGGCCGCAGGAGCAGTATTGCGGGTAGCCGCGGCCGAAGCGCGCGCTGCCGGCGCGGCGGTGGCTCGGGTGGGACGAGCGGTCCGGGTTACGGGAGCGGCTGCCGCCGGAGCGAGTGTATCGGTCGCTTCGGGGGTCGGTGCCGGGGTCGGAAGCGGTTCGACCGTCAGCGGCTCGTCGGCGACGATCGGCGCGGGGGCGGACTCGACCGGGGTCGTGTCCTGACCAAGCGCAGGAGTGGAAATAAGGGCAGTGGCTACGGCAATCGCTGCCAGGCCCGAACGGTTCATCAGGTGCATGTTCATCATGACCAACCAACCAAACCGGACCCGAAATGGACCCGTCGTTTCCGACGAACGGAGCTTCATCGAGCGATGAAGCGCCAATAATTTGATCTGTTAACGACTGTTGCCCTGATCGCGTGGACCGTTGCCGCCAGTCGACGGCGGAAACAATCGGCCCATGTTTGCCGCCGTCGCCAACATCAAGGCCGGATAGGTTGCGGTCATGTCGTACGCACGCCCGTCAAGCGTCGAATCGACCGCCTCGGTCATGCTGGCGAGATAGAGCGCGCGGATTTCCTTGCCCTTTTGGAGGCGCGCTTCGATGTCCCCCC
Organism: Sphingomonadales bacterium; assembly: GCA_038234545.1. Classification (GTDB taxonomy): domain Bacteria; phylum Pseudomonadota; class Alphaproteobacteria; order Sphingomonadales; family Sphingomonadaceae; genus Sphingomicrobium. The sequence continues at coordinate 1,508 of JBBQTM010000012.1, read as the reverse complement.
ACTTGCCCTCCCTGCTACCCTCGACATCCACCACGACACGGGTGTTGGAGGCGCCGTCCGGGATCAAGATGGCGGTGAATTTCATCAGACTATAGTCGTCGGCGGTGATCTTCCACACCATCCTGGCCGGATCCGAGCCGTCGACGACCGCCTGCGTGTCGGCGCTGGTGCCCAACATGTAGAGCGGCACCTCGACCGTGCGGAGGAGGTCGTGAACCTCGGCCTGGGGACGCTGGTAAAGCTCGCCCGGTTCGTTGCAGCCGACCAGTGCAAACGACAGCAGGGCAATGATCGAACCGCAACCGTGCCGCATGGCATCCCTTCCCCGTGGTACCGGGGAACGGATAGCGCGAACCAGGTTAAAAAGTGGCTAGCGCTTGAGCGCCTGGACCGCCGCCAGCGACTTGGCGACATGATCTTTCCAGTCCATTTCGCTGTGGACCATCACGATCCGGCCGTCGCGGGCAATGACGTAGCTGGTGCGGTTGGAAAGGCCGACCGCGGGCAAGGCAACGTCATAGGCCTTGATCACCGTGGCGTCGGCGCGCGCCACGGGAAAGGCGCTGCGGCAGGCCTCGACCGAGAATTTCTTGAGCGTGTCGATCGTGTCGGCGCTCAGGCCGATCACGCGAGCGCCGGCCGCCTTGAAGGCGGGCATTGCCTCGCTGAAGGCATTGGCTTCGAGCGTGCAGCCTTTGGTAAAGGCCTTGGGATAGAAATAGAGCACCACCGGCCCGTGTCGCAATTGCTCTTTGAGGTCGAGCTTGAACGGTTTGCCGGCGACCGCTCCCTGGGTGACAAAATTGGGTGCCTTGGCGCCGGAGGGCAATGCCGCTGCGGCAGGGGCTGCCAATATGGCCAAGGAAAGGGCGGTCAAAATCAGGCGCATGTCAGTCTCCGCTGGAAGGAACGACTCTATCGGGTCGTGGATCCAATGATCCAGATCGCCGACATGAGAACGACAACCAGCGCCAGCGAGATGGCGAGCACATAGCGGACGACACGAGGCTGCGATCCTGCGCTGGCCTCGGTCTCGGTGACATGAACTTCGTCGCCGTCTCGTTCCATGCTCGGTCCTTTCCTGAACGACCAAGTCTCAAGCATAACGTGCTTGTCCCGCGGGCGGTAGGGGTGACCGCGACTTTAGCGGTCGGCGGCCAGCCACCCGGTCAGGATGTACAGCAGGATCAGCACGGGGCCGGTGAGCAAGGTGCCGACGATCAATCCGAGACGGATGATCAGCACGTCGACCCCGGTCCAGTCGGCGAGGCCGGCGGCGATGCCCATGACCTTGCCCTGGGGACGATTGAGAATGAAACGACCATTCATGACGATGACTTTCCTTGAGATGAGTGGGTTAGACGATCGACAGCGGGCCGACGGCGGCGCTGACAAACAGCATCGCGGTGATGAAGGCGCCGGCGAGCGAAACGGCGGCGTCGCGGGTCGAGTTGAACGAGAAGACCATGATGAAAACTCCCTTTTTGGCACCCCTTATCGGGTGATAC
>JBBQTM010000011.1:0-37376 GCA_038234545.1 Sphingomonadales bacterium | reverse complement strand
CCGATCCCCTCGTCGCCGGTGCTGTCGATTGGTAACCAGCGCGAGATCTCGGTGACCCAGCCGAGCCGCACCGCGACGGTCCAGACCACCCCGCCGATGAGCGCCAAGGTCGCCAAGGCTGTAAAAGTGAAACCGGTACGGCCCGCGCCGGCAATGGTCGAGCCGCGCCGCGCCGAGCGCCAGGCCAGCGCGCCGTCTACCTATATGGCGACGGTCCGTCCCTCGCTCGATCCGTCGCGCTATGCCTCCAAGCGGCGCAAGCCCGACGTGACGACGCCCGCCTCCCCCAAGAAGGCGGCCCCCGCCGATCCAGAACCCCGACCGGGCTTTGCCGCCGCCGATGAACTGATGCCGGTTGCCGACGCGCCGGAAACGTCCGAACCGTTGGTCCCGGTCAATGTCGGGGCGGTGCTCAACGATCAGGGCGAGCCGATCCGCACCGTCGAGAGCGACGCGCGGCGAAATGAACCGCGCTCTGAACCTTTGGCCGAGCCGGTGCTGACCGCCGAAGCGGACATCCCGCCGCCTCGTCCGACCCCCAAGCTGGAAATCAAACGCCCGCCCGCGCCCAGGCCCAAGGTGGAATTGGCCAGGCTCGATCTGCCGAAGAAGGCCAAGCCAAAGCCCGAGCCCGCAGCGGCAAAGAAGAAGGCGCCGGCCAGCACGTATTTCGTGCAACTGGCGAGCGGCGCCAACCAGGACCGCATGGCCGGCGAGTTCAAGAAGATCCGCGCCAAGAAGCCAGGCCTGTTCACCGGGCGAGGCGCGCAAGTGACCAAGGGTCGCGACCTGTTCCGGTTGGTGATCGGACCATTCAAGAGCAAGACCGACAGCGGCGAGTTCGTCAACCAGCTCTCAAAGGCCGGGATTGACGGTTTCACCTATACCGCGCCCGACGGCATGACGTTCGAGAAAATCGCCACGAAATGACCGATTTCGGGCGGCTCGCCGCGCGGCCGGACGCCACCCGCGGCCGAGCCTATTCCGAGCGTGCCGACGGGCCGCGCGGGCCGCGCGATGCCTTCCAGCGCGATCGCGACCGGATCGTCCATTCGGTCGCCTTCCGCCGCCTGCGCCACAAGACGCAGGTGTTCGTCGCTCCCGACGGCGATCATTTCCGCGTGCGGCTGACGCATAGTATCGAAGTCGCGCAGATCGGGCGGTCGATGGCCCGGGCGCTCGGGCTCAACGAGGATCTGACTGAGGCGCTGTGCCTGGCGCACGACTTGGGGCATCCGCCGTTCGGCCATGCCGGGGAGGATGCGCTGTCGGCGGCATTGGCCGATGCCGGCGGGTTCGATCACAATGGCCATACGCTCCGGCTCGTTACCCGGATCGAGGCGCCGTATCCGGACTTCGCGGGCCTCAACCTGAGGTGGGAGACGCTTGAGGGGTTGGCCAAGCATAATGGGCCGGTTGCGAATCCAGGCTGGGCCTTGTCGGAAGCGGATTCCGCGTTCGGGCTGGAGCTCGGCAGCTGGCCAAGCCTCGAGGCGCAGGTCGCGGCGATCGCCGACGATATCGCCTATGACAATCACGACATCGACGACGGGCTTCGGGCGGGGATTCTCCAGCTCGATGAGTTGTTCGAACTACCGCTGGTCGCGCGGCTGTGGGCGGCAATCGAGCAGCGCCACCCCGGTCTGGACGAGGGACGCAAGGTCAAGGCGCTGGTGCGCGACGGGATCGGCACGATGGTCGGCGACGTGCTCGACGAGACGCGTCGACGGGTGGCAGAAGCGGGGGTAGCGAGCATCGACGATGTGCGTGGGCACAGGGGCCAATTGGCTGGCTTTTCCGAACCGATGCAGGGCGAGGAGCGGGCGCTCAAACGCTTCCTCTATGACCGGCTGTACAATAGCGTGACCCTCCAGCCGGTGCGGATCGAGGCGCAGCGGGTGATCGCGGGCATCGCCGCCGCCTATCGCGCCGACCCCGCACTTCTGCCCGAGGGGTGGGCGGGCGAAGGAAACATCGGGACCTTGCGCGGGATCGCCGATTACATCGCCGGCATGACCGACGGCTTCGCCATCCGCCAACATGAGCGGCTGATCGGGCCGGTCCATTTGCCGGAGAAGTTCTAGCGCGACTTGGTGAAAGTCAGGAACGACGATCCGCCAAACAATTCGAGCACGAAGGAGCCACCGGCGTTTCTCTTGAAGCCGGAACCAGCGCTTCCACCGCCGGTGGGGACATTGATGTCGGCTATGGGTTGAAAAGCGACCTCAGGCCGGGTCGACGCATCCCAAGTCCCTTAACACAGGTAAATGCAGTCCTAGCTGATGAGGCGCATGCTCACGACACGCACGTCATTGTGGATCGGGCGGCTCGACGATGGACATCTACAACCCATTCTTATTCATTCGCCTTGTCGGCAAAACACGTTAGCGACAACCAAGACGCATAACATTCACGCGCTGTAGCTTCGCCACAGTTTTCGTCCCTTCGCCTACTTCAGCGAAGGGAAAGCCCCAGAGGAACCAGCGATGACGCGACCAGTCTCTCCACCGATCGTACTGATTGTCGAAGACGAGATGGTGCTTCGAATGCGCGCCGTGGACATCGTCGAGGACGCGGGATTCGTGCCGATCGAGGCGGTGAGTGCCGACGAGGCCCTCAAGATTCTTGAATCGCGTGACGACATTTCCCTCCTGTTCACCGACATTCAAATGCCGGGAACCATGGACGGACTGCAACTTGCCCATGCGACGCACAGCCGCTGGCCGCATATCAAGATCATCCTGGTTTCCGGACAGATTGCGGTCACCGACGCGGACAAGCCAAGCGACAGTAAATTCTTCCCGAAGTCACTCGGAATCCCAAAGATGGTTTTGGAACTTCAAGAGATGGTCGGCAACGGCGTGCTGAGCGTGATGCCTTCGCTCATTGCCACAGACGATGCGTTGATCAGGGAGAATGCGAAACTTCGCAGCCTGCTCGAGCAGGCGGGGGTCGACGCGAAGACCTTACTTCGCAAGACGGTGCTGGATACCGAGAAGCAGCAATCGATCATCGATGAAAACCAGCCGTTCCAAGATGCCCTGACCACCGAAAACGACAGTCTCAAACTGGCGCTGGAGCAGGCGGGCATCGATGCCAACGCACTCCTTATCCAATCGGGTATCGACGCTGAAGAACGCGACGCTGCCGACAAGTTGCAGCATTTGATCCACAACGAATTGCATCACCGGATCAAGAACATGCTCGCCACTGTCGGTGCGATCACCAATCAGAGTCTCCGCACCGCAACCAGCATGGCCCATGCAAGCTCCGCGATCGATGGACGGTTCGCGGCTTTGGCGCGCGCCCACGATCTCCTCACCAGGGTGAGCTGGGACAATGCCACGATCAACAATACCATCCGCAGTGCGATCGAGCCCTTCGACCAGGGCACGAGCCGGTTCGTCATTTCCGGCGAGGACATCCGGATCGCATCGAGCGCGGTTATCGCCTTTGCGATGACGCTGAACGAGCTTTGCACCAACACCACCAAATTCGGCGCCCTGTCGGTCCCCGCGGGCCAGGTTCATGTCTCCTGGAAAGTCGACGGGGAGCGGCTCAACTTCAAATGGGTCGAGTCCGGTGGACCGCCCGTATCCGAGCCGACGCGCAAGAGCTTTGGCACGCGAATGATCACATCGCTGGGTTTCCAGCTGAAAGGCAAGGTCGAACTCGACTATCAAGCGAGTGGGATCGTTTACTCGCTCGATGTGCCGCTCGACGCATTGACGACCAAGCCGAAGAATGCCTCACCGGCAGCGGACTAGCCTAGTCCGCAGCATCGCGGCTTCCGGGTGGGCGGCAGTCCCGAAATGGGATAGCCAAGCAGTTTCCGGCGTTGACCGTTATTAAGAAAACGTTAAATGCCACCCCCACGTTTTTGGGGGTCAACGACAAATGAGAGTTCTTCACGCGATGGCGGCTGTCGCGCTTTTGGCCACGGCTTCGGCTGCTTCGGCTACCGCGACCATTGAGGCCGGGGGCTCCACCTCGGTTCTCACCGCCGGCGGGGTCGGCACGACCATGAGTTTCAATGGTCAGACTGACGGCGCGGTGCACAGCGGCCTGACGAGTTCGTTGAACATGTCATTGCTGACGCAGGTGGGGAATGTCTTCACCTTTGGCTATCAGTTGTTCAACACCTCATCGAGCCCGATGACCAGCGCCCGGGTGACCGGCTTTGGCTTCGATCTCACGCCGAACAACACTGGCGCAGCGATTCTCACCGGCACAGTATTCGACCAGGGCGATAGCGGATCGATCTCGAACGGAATGAGCGTCGAGGTGTGCATCACCACGCATAATTGCTCGGGCGGCGGGGGTGATGGCGTTATCATCGGACAAAGCACCAACGGCAGTTTCTCGCTGACCTTTGCTTCGTCACCGTCCAATATCAGCCTCGGTAACTTTGTCGTCCGTTATCAGTCGTTGCAAGGCGCCGGCGATGCAGGCTCGGGCGTCGGTATCTCGGTTGCAGCGGTCCCCGAGCCGGCGACCTGGGCGATGATGTTGATCGGCTTCGGCGCGATGGGCGCATCGCTGCGCCGTAATCGTCGGAAGCAGACCCTTCTCCAAGCCGCCTGAAAATCCGGCTTTGAACTAATCGGGCGCGTTCCTTCGGGACGCGCCCTTTTGGCGTTCAGGGGAGCGGTCGTCAGAAGAAAAGGGCAATCGACGGCTGATCGCCTGACGGCATTTCGAGGAATCTCGAAATAACGGTTGACGGATCGTGCCTATCCCGACATTTCGAGAGAACTCGAAACGTCGGGATAGGCACGATGCAGTCAGATAAGGCAATTGCGGCGCTCGGAGCGTTGGCCCAGGAACACCGGCTGCAATTGTTTCGGCTGCTCGTTCAGGCCGGCTACGATGGCATGCCAGCGGGCGATCTCGCCCGAGCGATCGATATCCCCAATTCGTCACTTTCGTTCCACCTTGGCCACCTGCAACGCTCCGGCCTCATCGAGCAGCGACGCTCCGGTCGGTCACTGATCTACAGCGCCGACTATCGCGCGATGGACCGGTTGGTCACTTACCTCATGGAAAATTGTTGCGGCGGCGCGGGCTGCGTGCCTGTCGCCTCGACCCTGGAAAAGGAAATCGCATGAAACGCTTCCACGTCCATGTCGGGGTAAGCGACCTCGACCAGTCGATCGCATTTTACTCGTCATTGTTCGGCGCGGAGCCGGGCGTGACCAAGCCCGATTATGCCAAATGGATGCTCGACGACCCGCGCGTCAATTTCGCCATTTCGTCGGAACATCACGCCACCAAGGGGATCGAGCATCTCGGTATCCAGGCCGAAAATGAGGGCGAGCTGGCCGACGTCTTTCGCCGCCTTCAGGCCGCCGGACGACCGGTGCTGGAGGAAGGCGTCACCACCTGCTGTTATGCGAAAAGCGAAAAATCGTGGATCAGCGATCCGGATGGCGTGGTTTGGGAAGCGTTCCACACCAATGGCGAGGCGACCATCTACGGCGATAGCGCGCCGATCGACGCCGTGTCGGCCAATGCCGCAGTCTCGGCCTGCTGCGCTCCGGCGCTTCCATCAACCAAAGGCTGCGGGTAACCCCATGACTGATCGAACCTACAACGTGTTGTTCCTGTGCACCGGCAATTCGGCGCGTTCGATCCTTGCCGAGGCGATCTTGAACCGTGAAGCTGGGAATCGGTACCGCGCCTTCTCTGCGGGTAGTTATCCCAAGGGAGAGGTTCATCCGGCGGCATTGGCGCAGCTTGCCGAGCTCGGCATTTCGACCGAGGGATATCGCTCGAAAAGCTGGGACGAATTCGCCGCCGAGGGCGCGCCGCCGCTCGATTTCGTGTTCACCGTCTGCGACAATGCGGCGGGGGAAACCTGCCCGATCTGGCCGGGCCAGCCAATGACCGCGCATTGGGGGATCGAGGATCCCGCGGCGGTCGTTGCTTCGGACCAAGGCGGGGGCGAGCGCCAGGCCCTGGCGTTCCGCACCGCTTCTCTGGCGATGCAGCGGCGGATCCGCCTGTTCCTTGCGCTGCCGTTGGACAGCATCGACGAAATGAGCCTGCAGCGGAAGATCAAGGACATTGGCCGCACCGCCGACGAAGGTGCGGCCGTTGGCTGATAAGCCGCTGCTCGGTCGCCGTCTTGTGGCCGAGGCGCTGGGCTCGTTCTTCCTGTTCGCCACCGTCATCGGGTCGGGGGTCATGGCCGAGGCGCTGGCCCTAGGGAATGATGCGGTCGCGCTGATTGGCAATACCGCCGCGACCGGGGCGATGCTCTTCGTGCTGATCACGATGCTCGGGCCGATTTCGGGGGCGCAGATGAACCCGGCGGTGAGCTTGGTGGCGGCGTCGCGGCGGGAGATCGGGTGGGGCGATGCCGGTGCCTATATCGGCGCGCAACTGCTCGGAGGATTGCTCGGCATGCTCGCGGCGCATGCGATGTTTGACCTGCCGCTGCTGCAAATTTCGGACAAGGCGCGAACCGGCGGTGGGCAATGGCTGGGCGAGGGGATCGCCACCTTCGGACTGGTGCTGACCATCTGGGGAACAGCGAAATTCCGGCCCGCCGCAATCCCGGCGAGCGTCGCACTGTACATCGCCGCAGCCTATTGGTTCACCTCTTCGACCAGCTTCGCCAACCCTGCGATCACCGTCGCCCGAAGCGTGACCGATACCTTTTCGGGCATCGCACCGGGCGACGCGCCGGGGTTCATCATTGCTCAACTGGTGGGGGCCGGACTGGCGGCAGTGACCGTGCGGGCGCTGTTCGATCAACCGACGGGTGACGAGGCGATGCCGCTGCGCTAGAGGGCGGACATGTCTCTTTATGCACGATATTCCGCGCTGCTCGACGGCGTGCTTGACGCCCTTGTTGCCGAGGGCGCGTTGCCCGCTGACCTCGACCGCAAAAACGTCGCGGTCGAGCCGCCGCGTGATGCCGCGCATGGCGATCTGGCGACCAATGCGGCGATGGTGCTGGCCAAGGCGGCGGGGACCAACCCGCGCGCGCTGGCGGGGCTGATCGCGCCGAAGCTCGAGGCGCTGCCGGGGGTGACCGTGGTCGAGATTGCCGGGCCGGGATTCATCAATCTGCGGCTCGACGAGAGCGCGTGGCGCGAAGAGCTGGGCGCGATCCTGGCCGAAGGCGCGGCGTACGGTCGGTCGAGCGTCGGCAGGCAGGAGCGGGTCAACGTCGAATATGTTTCGGCCAACCCGACCGGGCCGATGCACATGGGTCATTGCCGCGGCGCGGTGGTCGGCGATGCGTTGGCCAACGTGCTGGAAGCGGCGGGCTTCGTCGTGACGCGCGAATATTATGTCAATGACGCCGGGAGCCAAGTCGATACCTTGGCGCGATCGGCGCACTTGCGGTACCGCGAGGCGCTCGGCACTGACATCGGCGAGATTCCCGAAGGGCTGTATCCGGGCGATTATCTGGTTCCGGTTGGGCAGGCGCTGGCGGCGGAATTTGGCGACCGCTTCGTCGATTCGCCCGAGGGCGAGTGGCTGGAGACGTTCAAGACGAAGACGGTCGCGGCGATGATCGAGTTGATCAAGGCCGACCTCGCGCTGCTTGGCATCCATCACGATCTGTTCGCGTCCGAAGCCGAATTGGCCGCCGCCGGTGGCCCGGATCGCGCGATGGAAACGCTGAAGGCCAAGGGGCTGGTCTATCAGGGTGTGCTCGAACGGCCCAAGAGCCTGACCGATGACGATGAGTGGGAGCCGGTCGAGCTGACGCTGTTCCGCTCCAGCCAATTCGGCGACGACCAGGACCGCCCGCTGCAGAAGTCTGACGGCAGCTGGACCTATTTCGGCGGCGACGCGGCCTATCATCTGCAGAAAGCCGAGAAGGCCGATCACCTCGTCAATATCTGGGGCGCCGACCATGCCGGAACGGTCAAGCGCGTCCAGGCGGCGGTCACCGCGCTGACCGACGGGCGGGTCGATCTCGACGTCAAGATCATCCAGATGGTCAAATTGCTGCGAGCGGGCGAGCCGATCAAGATGTCCAAGCGCTCGGGCAATTTCGTCACCCTGGCCGATGTCGTGCGCGAAGTCGGCAAGGACGTCGTGCGGTTCATCATGCTGACCAAGCGCGCCGATACGCCGCTGGAATTCGACTTCGCCAAGGTGGTCGAGGCGTCGAAGGACAATCCGGTCTTCTACGTCCAATATGCCCATGCCCGGATCGCGTCGCTGCAGCGCAAAGCGGCGGACGCGGGGGTGTCGCTCGACGCGCCGGCCGACCTGACCCTGCTCGACGCCGAGGAATTGGGGCTGATCAAAATCGCGGGCCAGTTCCCGCGCGTGATCGAGGCGGCGGCGCTCGCCCACGAGCCGCATCGCATCGCCTTTTACCTTAATGATCTGGCCTCCGCCTTCCACGCCTCATGGAACCGCGGAAACGACGACCCGGCCAAGCGTTATCTGGTCGAGGATCGGCCGGACGTGACCCGCGCCCGGCTGGAGCTTGCGCGGAGCGTCGCACAGGTGTTGAAGAATGGGCTCGGCCTGATGGGGGTCGAGGCCGCTGAGGAAATGCGCTGATGGCGAAGGGCACCCCGCCCAATGATGAAGAACGGCTGCCGTGGCTCGAGCCGTATCGCGATGCGATCGCGCAAAAGCAGAAGGTCGCACGGCGCTCGCATGGTGGGCTGGTCGCGGTGGCGACGGGGCTTGCGGTGCTGTTCGCGGCTGGCGGCGGCTACTGGATCGGGCAGCGGGGGGACATACGTCCGGCCTCGCCAGAGACCCGGATGGCGGAGGCACCGGTGACGATCGCGCCGGTCACGCCGCCACCGCCGCCGGTTGAAGCACCTACGCCGGTTGCACCGACGACCCAAGCCCCGCCGCCGGCCAGGAGCGAGCCTGCCCCTGTCGCCGCACCGAAAAGAACCGCGCAGGCCGGCAAGAAGCCTTCCAGCCAGGCGGTCCGGAAGCGCGCCATCCGCAACCTTGCCATCGAGCGTGAGCGGCTGCGCAAACTGCGCGTCGCGCGGGAACGGGCGGCCGCCGCCGCACGGGCTCCGATCATCCGCCAGACGTATCGCCCGTGGCCGAAGATGCCGTCGCCGGGACCGGCCGGGCAAGTGGTCCAGCTCGGCGCGTTCCGGACCGAGGGTCGGGCGCTGGCTGCCTATCGCACGCGGCTGTCGCGCTATCCCGTGCTTGCGTCCATGCCGCGGGTAGTCGTGCCGGTGATCACCAAACCGCGCGGACAGGTGCTTTATGTCTTGCGCCTCGGCACGTCTTCGCGCCAACAATCGCGGATCGTATGCCGCAACCTTCGGACCAGCGGCGACCATTGCATCGTGATCGGTTGAGGGAGCGGGATTGATGAATGACAGGGCCGCCAGCGGCGACACGGAATCGCTGCCCTGGCTGGAGCCGGTCGACGACGAGGACCAGCCGCGCGGGGTGTCGGCGAGGAAGATGCTGGCGGCGTTGCTGATGGTTGGCGTGGCGGTGGCGATCGTCGCGGGGACATTGTTCTATCTGGGGCGGCAGAGCGGTGGATCGGGCCCGCCCGAGCTGATCCGCGCCGAGGCCGGACCGTATAAGGTGCAGCCCGACGATCCCGGCGGGCTGGACGTCGCGGGCGATAGCGGGACGGCCTTCGCGACTGGCGCGGGCGAGGATCGCGATGCCCAGCTGGACGTCGGCAAGATGACCGAGCCGCCGCCGCCGCCTCCGCTGGCCGAAGGCGCGCCCAAGCCTCCGCCGCCCGCGCCCAAGCCTCCCCCGCCCGAACCCAAGCCCGAGGTTCCGGCAACACCGGGCGCGCCCGGCCCGACGGTCCAGTTGGGCGCCTACGGATCGACCGCCAAGGCCGAGACGGCGTGGCGGATGCTGTCGTCGCGCTTCCCGGCGGTGGGCGCGCTGACCAAGCAGATCACACCCTATAGCGGTGGCTTCCGCCTGCGGGCGGTCGCGGGATCGTCGGCGGAGGCCAAAGCGGCCTGCGCTGCGGTATCCGCCGGGGGCGAGAATTGCTTCGTGGTGCAGTGATGCAGGCGGCAATTTACGGGCTTGAGGGTTTGGCCCTTACCCCCGACGAACAGAGCTTCTTCCGTGACGCCAGGCCGACCGGCTTCATCCTGTTCCGCCGCAATATCGAAAGCCGCGCCCAGCTCCGCGCGCTGACCGATTCGTTGCGCGAGCTCGAAGGCCATGACGCGGTCCCGATCCTGATCGACCAGGAAGGCGGGCGGGTGGCGCGGATGCGGCCGCCCGAATGGCAGGCTTTTCCGAGCGGGGAGGCGTTCGACAAGCTTTACCAACTGGCGCCGTCGAGCGCGATCGAGGCGGCGCGGGTCAATGCCCGGGCCCTGGGGCTGATGCTCCATGAGGTCGGGGTCAATGTCGATTGCCTGCCGATGCTCGACGTCCGTCAGCCGGGAGCGACCGACATCGTCGGCGACCGCGCCTTGGGGTCGGAGCCGATGCAGGTCGCCGCGCTGGGCCGCGCCATTCTCGATGGTTTGGCCTCGGCGGGCGTGCTTGGCGTCATCAAACACATTCCGGGCCATGGGCGGGCCCTGTTCGACAGCCATCTGACGCTGCCGGTGGTCGATGCGGGCGAGGATGAACTGGCGATCGATCTCGAGCCGTTCGAGCGGTTACGCGATGCGGCGATGGGGATGACCAGCCATTTGCTCTACACCCAATGGGATGCCGAGCGACCGGCGAGCCAGTCGCCGACCGTCATCCACGACATCATCCACCAGCGGATCGGGTTCGACGGTTTCCTGATGAGCGACGACATCGACATGGGCGCACTGAGCGGCGCTCATGGCGAGCGCGCGGCGGCGTGCATCGCCGCGGGTTGCGACGTGGTGCTGCAATGCGACGGGACGATGGAGCATATGACGGCGGTGGCGGCGGCGGTGCCCGCGCTGTCCGATGAAGGCGAGGCGCGGCTGGCGCGGGCAATGGCGATGCGCTTCACGCCCGACGACGAGATGGATTTTGCTGAGGCAGTGGCGAAACGGGATGCGTTGCTGGCGTTGGTGTGACAGACTGGGCGGATGGACGAATTCTTCGACCCGGTTCCTGACGACGACACCCTCACCCTGACCCTCGACGGGTGGGAGGGGCCGCTTGACCTGTTGCTGACGCTGGCGCGGGCGCAGAAGGTGGACCTGGCGCAGATTTCGATCCTCGCGTTGACCGACCAATATATCGCCTACATCGACAATGCGCGGTCGCTGAAGCTGGAGGTGGCGGCCGATTATCTGGTGATGGCGGCGTGGCTGGCCTACCTCAAATCCTGCCTGCTGCTGCCCAAGGATCCGGAGCAGGACCCCAGCCCCGAGGAACTGGCGTTGCGGCTCCAGCAGCGGCTGCTTCGGCTCGATGCGATGCGCGAGGCCGGGGCGCGATTGCTCGGCCGCGACCGGATCGGGCGCGACGTGTTCGTGCGCGGACGGCCCGAAGGGCTGGAAACGGTGCGGAAAGCGCGGTGGCAGGCGAACGCGTTCGACCTGTTCGCGGCTTACGGGCGGGTGCGGGCGCGAACCCAGCCGGCAATGCATGTCGTCGCGCACCGATCAGTGATGACGCTTGAGGATGCGATCCAGCGCGTGTCGGCCCTGCTCGGGGCGGCACTGGACTGGACCACGCTGGAAAGCTTCCTGCCGGTGACGCTCGATCCCGCCTATCGCAAGTCCGCGTTGGCCAGCTCGTTCGTGGCGACGCTCGAGCTGGCGCGGCAGGGACGGCTGGAAATCGAGCAGGAAACGGCGTTCGACGAGCTGTTCGTGCGCAAGGTCGCGGCATGACCGAAATCGAGCGCGCGATCGAGGCGGCCTTGTTCGCCTCCACCGAACCGCTGGGCGCCGGCGACATCGCCAACCTGGTCGGCGCGGACGTTGTTGGTTACGAGCTTGCCGCACTGGCCGAACGCTATGCCGGACATGGCATCGAACTTGTGGAGCGCGGCGGACGGTGGCATTTCCAGACCGCGCCCGATCTTGCGCATCTCCTCCGCCGGACCCGCGAGGAGCCGCGCCGGCTGTCGCGTGCGGCGACCGAATGCCTCGCGATCATCGCTTATCACGAGCCCGCCAGCCGCGGTGAGATCGAGGCAATCCGCGGAGTGCAGATCTCCAAGGGCACGCTCGACGTGCTGATGGAGGCGGGCTGGGTGCGCACCGCCGGTCGCCGCGAGGGGCCGGGGCGACCCTTGCTGTACGCAACAACGCCCGAGTTCCTGTCCCATTTCGGATTGGGATCACGCAAGGATTTGCCGGGGATCGATGATCTGAAAGCCGCCGGGCTACTCGATCCGCTCGAGGAGGCGATGTTCGAACTCCAACTGGCCGATGATGACGAAGTCCAACTGGAAAGCGACGGCGAGGAAGGCTAAGGTAGCCCCAATTCCTCATCTCGGAGCGTCTCCATGGGCAGTTTCAGCCTCATTCATTGGGTCATTTTCGCGGTTCTCGTGCTGCTGTTGTTCGGCGGCAAGCGCTTTTCCAACATGATGGGCGACGTCGCCAGCGGCTTGAAGAACTTCAAGAAGGGCATGAGCGACGACGATGAAGTCAAGCCGCAGGATCGCCCCGGCGACCAGCGCCCGATCCTTCCGCCACAGCCGATCGATATCACTCCGCGTGCCGCTGATCCGGTGACGCCGCCGCCTTCGTCGACCCCCGACGATCAAACCCGCTAAGCGCCGGTAGCCGACGATGTTCGGCGTCGACACGTCCGAATTCCTGGTGGTCGCGGTGATCGCCTTGCTGTTCATCGGCCCCAAGGACCTGCCGCGCGTGATGATGCAGGTCGGGCGCTGGATCGGCAAGGCGCGCGGCTACGCGCGGCACTTCACCTCGGGGGTCGAGAATGTCATCCGCGAGGCCGAGCTGGACGAGATGGAAAAGAAATGGCGCGAGGAGAATCAGAAGATCCTCGCCGCTTATCCTTCCGATGGGATCTATCCCGACCCGATCCCGGCGGGCACGGAAGCCTCCCTCGACGACGCTGGGGACAGGCCGGTGATGACGGCGCTGCCACCGGTAGCTGACGACCAGCCGCCGCTCCCGTTCGAGGCGCCCGCTGCACCCGATGCCGACCCGGTTCCGCCCGCCGAGCGGCCTTTGCCATGATCGGCGATCTCGACGACAGCAAGGCGCCGTTGCTCGACCATCTGGTCGAGCTTCGCCGTCGCTTGTTGTGGTGCGTCGCCACCCTGCTCGCCGGATTCTTCGTCTGCCTGTATTTTGCCAAGCCGATCTTTGGCGTGCTGGTCCAGCCATTGCTCGCCGCGGGGCAGGGCAAGCTGATCTACACCGACATTTTCGAGGCCTTTTTCGTCGAGGTGAAGGTCGCGTTTTTCGCCGCGCTGATGATCGCCTTCCCGGTGCTCGCGACGCAGATCTGGCGGTTCGTCGCGCCCGGGCTCTACGCCAAGGAAAAGCGCGCCTTCCTGCCGTTCCTGCTGGCGACCCCGGTGTTTTTCGCGGCCGGGGCGAGCTTTGCCTATTTCGTCGCCATGCCGTGGGCGCTCAAATTCCTGCTCGGGTTCGAAGGCAATGTCGGCGGGGTCGAGCAGGAAGCGCTTCCCGCAATCGGCAATTACCTCAATTTCACCACCCGTTTCCTGTTCGGCTTCGGGGTCGCCTTCCTCGCGCCGGTACTGCTGATGATCCTCGAGCGCGCGGGGATCGTCACGCTGGAGCAACTCGCCAAGTCGCGGCGCTATGCGATCGTCGCCTGTGCCGGCGTGTCGGCGGTGCTGACCCCACCCGACGTGGTGTCGATGCTGCTGCTGCTGGTGCCCCTCTATTCGCTATACGAGCTGGCGTTGATCGCCATCCGGCTGACCCACTGGCGCGCCAACCGCAAGGCCGTGCCTGTCGACGGGGCTCCATCATCCACCGGGGATGACCAACCACTCGTTTGATCGACGCGCCTGACTGATGCTTGGGCCCCGGACATATTTTGGGCCCGAAATCGTCACCGGGGGGGGGAGGGTTGACGGCTTCGGGCCCATTTTATTGGATAGTGAGAGCGGGGGGGCAAAAGGTCACTATCCGAATATCATAACGCCGACCCCGGACGCGGGTTCCGCTGCAGCAACATTATTTTTGATTAGTCGCGCAAATCCTGGAAATTTCGCTGAACGGCGGGCCGTCAGTCGGGAAATACCGGCAGGTTGACGCCAAGTCGTCCGAGCTTCTGTTCGAGCGGTGAGCGCAGCTGGCGAGCGAGCCCGCCGATCACCCGCTCAAACTGCTGGCGCTCGATGTTGGGCTGGTCGGCATCGGGGATCAGAGCATCGCTGGAGACGGTCAGGCTGGCGGCCAGCTCGCTGACCCGGCGAAGCTCGATTTCAATCGGATGGGCAGTGCCGCGGAGCATCGCATATTCGATCAGCTCGGTGACGAAAAAGGCGACCGCGACCGCCGCATCCTGGGTCGTGTGAAGCGCGTCGGCATTGAGGTGGATCGGCGCTCCGACGCTGCCCTCGGGGGCCGAGGCGCGGAGCGTCTGGCCAAGCTCGGTGAGCAAGGGGCGAAGCGCGATCCCGCGGCTTTCCTCGACCTCGGCGAAATGATTGCGGTGAACCACCGAGAGCGCGTCGACGCGGCGGCCGATCGCGGCATAAGCGGCGCGCGATTCGGGCGTGGTTGCGCTTCGCCCGTGAATGTTGAGCAGCGACGCGATCACCTGCAGATTGTTCTTCACCCGGTGGTGCACTTCGCGCACCAGTCGGCGCTGGCCATTGAGCGCCTCGGCCATTTGCTGTTCCGAGTCCTCAAGCCGGTCGACCGCGCGTTCGAAGGCGCGTCCAAGCGAGCGGATCTCCTCGGCAGCGCCCAATCGTTCGGGCAGCACCAGCGCCCCTTCGCCGGGCTGATAGTCGGCCACGGCGCGCTCGAGCCCGGCGAGCGGCAACAGCAACAGGCGACGCGCGAGGTACCAGCTGAGCAAGGCCGCCACGACCCACATCAAGAACGGCAGCAGGATCGTCAACCGCTCGCCGATGCTGGGCGGACGAACCGGTGAGCGGATCGTGACGGTCAGTTGCCCGCGGGCAATTCGGTAGCGACTGACGCGGCTCGGTCCGAGGACTGGGGCAGAATCCACCACCGCGATTGTCGAGCGAGAGTCGCTCAGGCTGACGTCTCCGATGGTCGGGCTGGCATCGCGAACCGCGCGGGCGAGCTCGGCGGCGGTCAGTTCCCCCGTTGCCATGCCGTCATTGACCCCGACGCGGTATCGCAGGGCATTGGTCTCGGGCGCGATCCACAAGGCGAGTGCACCGGGTGCAACGACCTGGTCGTTCCCGCTGGCGCTATAATTGACGGTGCTGCACAGCTCCGATCCATCCGATCGACGAAGCGAGAATCGATCGGCGACCGACGGGGTGAGCGCGAGCGATTGGGAAGCGACCTGACAGGCGGTCGTCGGACTGGCCTTGATCGCGCCGTTGGCGGCGACCCGCAGGGCGAGCGCATTGCGCGCAACCAGGCTTTCCGCCGCCCGCGCGGCGACCTTGCCATCTTCGTAGGAGGCATAGACGACCGCGCTCTCCGCCTTCCCCAGATTGACCCGGGCGGCCCATGCCAGCGCCACGCCGAGGGGAAACAGCGCAAGCGACAGCAGGACCAATAATTTGGTCCCAGTCGACCAATGATCGAAACGCGAGGGGCGATGTGGCATCGCCTTAACGACCCTGACCTGCGGCGGCGCCGCTAACTGAGCTTGCCGAGCAGGTCGAGAAAATCGTCGGGCACGCGCTCGCTGAGCGTGGCGTCATAAACGGAACGCAGCGCCTTGCCGACATCATTGGGGTTTTTTGGCGACGGTTTTGAGCGCGCGGATCCGCCGGTACCGGCCGACTTGGCTTTGGAAGCGGGTTTGTCGTCACGATTGCCGGATGTCCGGCGGGGATCGCTACCAGTAACGTCACTCAACCTCTCGTCCCCCTTACGCCGGCTCACGCTGGGCAAATTTAATCTCAACTCACGCGTGAACAACAGCTCGGGGTTAACCGACGCTGGCGCGCACCTATATCTCGGCGCTACGCAACGTCAATCGCTCAAAGCCAGCCCTCGCGCTGCAACAGGAAACCAAAAGCCTCCAGCTTTGTTCCAGCCCTGATCGACACCGGGGAAATGCTGTCACTAATATGACACGTCTAGCTGCTTCCGGGGTTGCAACCGATTATGGCACAGCCCAATAGGGCGCCACGTTTTTCAAGGGAGCCCACCACCGATGTCGCTTGGACAGGAACTCGCCCCGCATCTCCCGTTTTTGCGCCGTTACGCCCGCGCACTGACCGGCAGCCAGACCCATGGCGATGCCTTCGTCCGTGCCGCGCTGGAGGCGATCGTCGCCTCCCCGGGTGATTTCCCGCGCGATGTGGAGCCCCGGCTCGGCTTGTACCGCACATTTCACGCTATCTGGTCGACCGCCAACATCGAAACCGGCGACGAATATGACAATGATGGCGGCTTCGGCGGCGCCGAGGGGATCGCCCAGGCACGGCTGTCGCGCATCACCCCGCTGTCGCGCCAGGCGCTGCTGCTGACCAGCCTCGAGGGATTCTCGATTGAGGATACCGCCTATCTGATCGACAGTGAGCCGGCCGACGTCGACAGCCTGGTCGCCGAAGCGCTGGCCGAGATCGAGCGCCAGACCCACGCCGACGTGCTGATCATTGAAGATGAGCCGATCATCGCGATGGATATCGAAATGATCGTCCGCGACTTGGGACACAATGTCACCGGCGTTGCGGTCACCCGCTCGGAAGCGGTCGCACAAGCGCGCCAGTCGCCGCCCAGCCTGGTGCTGGCCGACATCCAGCTGGCCGACGATTCCAGCGGGATCGACGCGGTGCGCGACATATTGGCCGAATTCGCGGTGCCGGTGATCTTCATCACCGCCTTCCCCGAGCGGCTGCTGACCGGGACTCGACCTGAGCCGACCTTCCTGATCACCAAGCCGTTCCAGCGCTCGACGGTCAAGGCGGCGATCAGCCAGGCCCTGTTCTTCGACGCGGCGACCGTCCCGGCGGCCTGAAGGGGCAGGCCGGGAACCGCAGGCGAGTTCCCGGCGTTGTCGAACCGTAACAATAACAATCTATCAGATTGAGGAATCATGGCCGAACCGACCGAACATGTGACGACCACAGAGGCCCGCGCCGGAACGCGCAACCCGGTGAACAGGGTGGTGCTCTTTGCCAGCCTGGCGCTGATCGTAGCGATTTTCGCCGTTATATTGTTGGTCGCAGCCTGAATTCTTATCTTGTGATATCCTGAACCCGAGCAAGCGCGCTTACCATAGGCATTGCTTGGTCGAAGTAGCGGGTGGGAAAATTTGACCGACGAAGACGATCAGGAACTGGACGAGGTGGAAGTGCGGCCCGAGCCGGTGCCGCTCGACGACCCCGAATTCAAGATCCAGCTGGCGGCGGTGATTCCGCACCTGCGCGCGTTCGGCCGCTCGCTGTCGGGCAGCCGCGACCTCGCTGACGACCTGGTGCAGGAAACCTTGCTCAAGGCGTGGGCGGCGCGCAAGCGCTTCCAGGCCGGGACCAACATGCGCGCTTGGACCTTCATTATCCTGCGCAACCTGTTCCTGAGCCAGATGCGCCGCGCGCGGTTCAAGGGCGAATGGGACGATGTCACCGCCGCCAAGATCCTCGCCGCGCCCGCCAGTCAGGACAAGCATATCGAACTTGGCGACATGCAGCGCGCCTTGCTTCACCTCCCCCAGCCCCAGCGCGAAGCACTGATTCTGGTCGGTGCAGGGGGCTTTGCCTATGAGGAAGCCGCCGACATTTGCGGCTGCGCTGTGGGCACGATCAAGAGCCGCGTGGCGCGCGGGCGGGTGGCGCTCGAAGCATTACTGACGGGTGGCAAGCTGCCATCTCGGCGCCAGCATGTGTCCGACCCCAATGTCTCGGCCTTGTCGGTGATCATGGCGCAGGTCGATGAGCTTAGCCGCGACAAGACACCCGCCGCGGAAGATTCCGCCGACGACGTTTAAGTCACAGGCAGATCAGTGGATCTGCTTCAGCAGGGCCGCGAAACCATCGTCAGCATCGGCGGAACGCGCAGTGGACAGCCGTTCCGCGAATGCACGGCGAAGTGCAGCGGCGATCCCGGCCTGGTCGGGAAAATTTTCAACTTGGATGATTCGACGTTCCATGGGGATTTTGCCTGCGGCGTCCTCGTTCGATTTAACTGACATCAGACCGCAACAACGCGGATCGAGGCAGCGAGTTTCGTTTGCCAAGAGATTCGGGCACAGGGTGCGGCGTGGCGGACACAGTTTCAATCAGGGCGCGGCAGTCGGCGACCGACCGTGCGCGGGCCCATGCGCCATTCCTTCGCGATGCCTTGACGGCATTTCCCGAAATCGAGGTCGAGTTTGCGGCCAGCGGCGCCAATTCGGCGATCCAGGCAGCGCTCGCGATTGCCGACGAACCGGTCGCCAAAATGCTTCGGCTTCGTCGCCGCGCGCTGGCGCTGGCGGTGGCGCTGGGCGATCTGTCGGGCGACCTCTCGCTCGAGCAATTGACCGGCGCCTTGTCGAATTTCGCCGATCTGGCGATCGACCGGGCGCTCGGCGCGGCGATCGAGGAACGCAGTCCCGGTGCCGGAACGACCGGCTTCGCGGTATTGGCGCTGGGCAAACTGGGTAGCCGAGAGCTGAATTATTCGTCCGATGTCGATCTGGTCCTGCTGTTCGATCCGGCAACCTTGCCCAGGCGCGAGCGCGACGATCCCGGCGAGGCGGCGGTGCGGATCGGGCGGCGGCTGGTCGAATTGCTCCAGCAGCGGACCGAGGATGGCTATGTCGCGCGGGTCGATCTCAGGCTCCGTCCGTCGCCCGAAGTGACTCCGATCGTGCTCCCCGTCGATGCCGCCATCTCTTATTATGAATCGCAGGCGCTGCCGTGGGAACGCGCGGCGTTCATCCGGGCGCGGGCGGCGGCGGGGGATATTGCATTGGGCGAGCGGTTCCTGACCGAAATCCAGCCGTTCATCTGGCGCCGGGCGCTCGATTTCGGGGCGATCGACGAGATCCGCCATATCAGCACCCGCATCCGCGACCATTATGCGCAAGGCTCGGCGCTGGCGCCAGGCTTCGACCTCAAGCGCGGCCGCGGCGGAATCCGCGAGGTCGAGTTTTTCACCCAGGTCCAGCAACTGATCCACGGCGGTCGCGATCCCGGACTGCGGGATCGGGCGGTGCTCGACGCGCTTCCGGCACTGGTCGCGGCGGGACGGATGGAGGCCGGGGTCGCGGCCGCGCTGGCCGCTGCCTATCGCCGACTGCGCACGGTCGAGCATCGCATCCAGATGGTCGATGACCAGCAGACCCACCGGCTTCCAGTTGATGCCGAGGCGCTGGCCGGGGTCGCCGCGCTCGACGGGTTGCCGAGTGGCGATGCGCTGATCGAGACGTTGCGCGCCCATGTCGATTTCGTCAGCGCGCAGTTCGACGGCCTGGCGCCCGATCGCGGCACGCAATTGTCGAACGATCCCGATCTGCTTGCCGACGAACTGGTGGCGATGGGGTTTGCCGACGTCGGGCAGGTGACGCGCATGATCGGCAGTTGGCGATCGGGGCAGGTGCGGTCGCTGCGATCGCCCGCGGCGCGGGCTGCGTTCGAGGCGATGTTGCCGATCCTGCTCGGTGCGATCGCCGATGGCCCCGATCCGGGCCACGCGCTCAACCGTTTCAGCGACATCGTCGAGCGCTTGTCGAGCGGGGTAAACCTGTACCGCCTGCTCGAGGCGCAGCCGGCGCTGGCCCGCGTGTTGAGCCAGATCTTGATTCATGCCCCGGCGCTGGCCGACCAGCTGGCGCGGCGGCCGGGCCTGTTCGACGGGCTGATCGACGCCTCGAGCTTCGCCGAACCCCCCGATGCGGCGACGGTGGCGACCAAGCTGGCCGAGGGCGGCAAGCGCCAAAGTTATGACGAGCGGCTCGACCGGGTACGGCAGATGGTCGGCGAGCGACGCTTTGCGCTGGGGGTGCAATTGATCGCGCGCCACCGCGATCCGCTGGATATCACCATGGGCTATGCGGCGGTGGCGGAGGGGGCAATCACCGCGTTGGCCGACGCTGCGCGGATCGATTTCGAAGCCGCGCACGGCCGGGTGCCGGGGGGCGAATTGATGATCCTCGGGCTTGGGCGCCTCGGCGGAATGGCGCTGACCCATGCCTCGGACCTCGATTTGATCTTCCTGTTCGACGCCCCCGACGATGCCCGCTCCGACGGCCGCAAATCTCTCGGCGCGACCGATTATTTCAATCGGCTGTCGAAGCGCGTGGTGGCAGCGCTGAGCGTGGCGACGGCGGCAGGGCCGCTCTACGATGTCGATACAAGGCTGAGGCCGCAGGGCGAGAAGGGCATGCTCGCGGTCCGGCTCGACGCCTTCGAGACCTATCAGCGCACCGAGGCGTGGACGTGGGAGCATATGGCGCTGCTTCGGGCGCGCCCGTTATACGGGACGGCTCGGGGCCAGGCGAAGCTTGCAGCGACCATCGCGCGGGTGCTGAATATGGAGCGCGATCCGGCCAAGGTGCGCGCCGACGCCGCCAAGATGCGAGCCGATATGGAAGCGCACAAGAAGCCCGCCGGACCGCTCGATATCAAGCTTGGGCCGGGCGGGCTGGTCGATCTCGAATTCGCCGTCCACACGCTGCAGCTGGTTCATCGCCTGGGCTTCGATCCGCGACTTGAGGTGGCGATCGAGGCGCTGGCCGATGCCGGGCTGGTCGATGCAATGGTCGATCCCGACCTGCGCTTGCTGTCGCGGATCCTGGTCACCAGCCGGCTGGTGACACCCGGGGGCGGAGTGCCCGAGGTCGAATCGCAGGCGCTGGTGGCGCAAGTTTGTGGCCATGCCGATTGGGTCAGCCTGCTTGCGGCGCATGATTCGGCACGGCAAAGGATTGCCCGGCTGTGGGCCACGACCAAGGATTTGAAAACATGATCGGTGAAGGCGACAAGACCCCCGCGATGACAACGCGCCTGAGCGACGGATCGAGCCTCGATCTTGGCGCCCCCGGGCAAAAACTGGTGCTCTGTTTCTACCCCAAGGACGATACGTCGGGCTGCACCCGCGAGGCGCAGGATTTCACCGCGCTGGCGGACGACTTCAAGGCCGCCGGAGCGAAGGTGGTCGGCGTGTCGCGCGACGAAATGAAAAAGCACGACAGGTTCATCGCCAAATACGACCTCGCCGTGCCGCTCGCCGCCGACACCGACGGGGCGATCAGCGACGCCTTCGGCACCTGGGTGCAAAAGAGCATGTACGGCCGCAAATATATGGGCATGGAGCGCGCGACCTTCCTGATCGACGCTGACGGGAAGGTGCGGCGCGAATGGCGCAAGGTGAAGGTGCCGGGCCATGCGGCTGAGGTGCTTGCGGCGGTCGGGGCTTAGGCTAAGCTCGCGATTGAAAAGGGGATTGTTGATGCGTGGTTTGAAATTTGTCCTGCTGGCTGCGGCCGCGGTTGTCGGAGCGAGCGGTGTGGCGGTGAGTGCGGTGCAGGCGGACGATCCCTATATCTGGCTCGAGGAATTCACCTCGCCGCGCGTCGACCAGTGGATCGCGGCGCACAATCTCCCGACCTTCGCCGAGCTCGAGGCCGATCCGCGCTACAAAACCTTTTACGATCAGGCGCTGGCAATCGCCGAGGCCAAGGACCGCAACCCGACCGGGCAATTTTTGGGCGGGCAGATCTACAATTTCTGGCAGGATGCGACCCATGTCCGCGGTATCTGGCGGCGGACCAGCGCGACTAGCTACGCCACCGCCACCCCGCAATGGGAGACGGTGCTCGACCTCGACGCGCTGGCGACGGCCGAAAAGGCCAATTGGGTGTGGAAGGGCGCCAGTTGCGCCCGTCCGGCCGAGCGGCGATGCCTGATTCGCCTGTCCGATGCGGGCGAGGATGCGGTCACGGTGCGCGAATATGATCTCGTCACCAGGAGCTTCGTCGACGGTGGATTCACCCTTCCCAAGGGCAAGCAGAACGTTAGCTGGGTCAACGAGGATGAACTGCTGGTCAGCCGCGAGTGGGAGCCGGGTCAGCTGACCAAGTCGGGCTATGCCTATGTCGTGAAGTCGCTCAGGCGCGGCCAGCCGCTGGGGTCCGCGCGCGAAGTCTATCGCGGCACCGCCGACGATGTCTCGGCGTCGGGCTATGTCTTGCGCGACGGGCAGGGACGCACCCTGCAGGCGTTCGTCCGGGGAACCGACTTCTTCAACAATGAAACCTTCGTCATGACCGCCAGCGGACCGCAGCGGCTGGTGATGCCCCAGAAGGCCAATCTGATCGACATGATCGACGGCCGGGTGATCATCCAGAGCCAGGAGGAATGGACTCCGGTCGGCGCGACCAGGGCGTTTCCCGCGGGATCCTTGCTGTCCGTCGACCTGGCAGCGCTGACCGCCGACCCGGCGCGGCTTCGCCCGACTCTGATCTATGCCCCGACCGCGAAACAGGCGCTGCAAGGCGCAAGCGCGACCAAGGGCATGCTGATTGTCTCGATCCTCGACAATGTCCGCGGCCGGACCCTGCTGTTCAAGCCCGGACCGAACGGGAGCTGGGCGCGGTCGGCACTGGAAATGCCCGACAATTCGACGATCGGAATCGCCGATACCAGCCACACCGACGATCGCGCCCTGTTCGGCGTGACCAGCTTCCTGACCCCGCCGTCGCAATGGCTGGTCGATGCCGCGGCCGGCACCGCGACCAAATTCCGCGAGCAGCCGCCCAAGTTTGACGCGTCGGGCCTCGTCTCAAATCAATATGAGGCGACTTCGAGCGACGGCACCAAGGTGCCCTATTTCGTGGTCCATCGCCGCGACATGAAGCTCGACGGCAACAATCCGACCCTGCTTTATGCCTATGGAGGGTTCGAGGTCAGCATGACTCCATCCTACGGCGCCAGCACGGGCAAATTGTGGCTCGAGCGTGGCGGCGTCTATGTCCTCGCCAACCTGCGCGGCGGTGGCGAGTTTGGCCCGGCGTGGCACCAGGCGGGGCTCAAGGCCAAGCGCCAGATCATCTATGACGATTTCGCAGCGATCGGCCGCGACCTGGTCAAGCGCAAGATCACCAATGCCCGTCGCCTCGGCATCAAGGGCGGCTCCAACGGCGGCCTGCTGACCGGCGTGGCTTTTACGCAAAGTCCCGAATTGTGGAATGCGGTGGTGATCGACATTCCGTTGCTCGACATGCTGCGCATCTCCAAGATCGCGGCCGGCGCGTCGTGGGAGGGCGAATATGGCAGCGTCTCGACCGATTCCGCGGTGCGCGCCTTCTGGGAGAAAACCTCGCCCTATCACGCGCTCCGCAAGGGCAAGGCCTATCCGGTGCCGTTCATCTACACCACCACCAAGGACGACCGCACCGGCCCGCAACATGCCCGCAAATTCGCCGCGCGGATGGAGGAGTATGGCCTGCCCTTTTATTATTACGAGAACACCGAAGGCGGCCACGCAGCCGGCGCCAACCTCAAGCAACAGGCGCGCACCCAGGCGCTGCAGATGGTTTATCTCACCCGCAAGCTGATGGACCCGGTCGAGCCGGCGGGATCCGCCAAGATCGCCGGAAACTAGTCCGGAACGGATGTAATAGCGGGAGTGCATTAACGACGGGCGGCTAGGTTTCGAGCAAGGGATTTGCTCGATCATGACGCTACCGGAAGTGCAAGAAGGGGTGAATGCGCGGTTGATGCCGCGCAGCCAACTGTTCTTGTCGGCGATGATCCACTCCGACAATATCAGCGCCGCGATCCGCCTTCGCGACTTGTCGGCAAGCGGAGCTCGGGTCGAAGGCGCGACCCTTCCGGCAATCGGTGCGACGGCGACCATCCGTCGAGGCTCCCTTCACGCCAGCGGAACCATCGTCTGGCGCGACCGCAAGGGAGGCGGGTTGCACTTCGAATCGCCGCTGGCGCTCGACGAGTGGATGCCGAAACAGGCATCGCGCGATCAGACGGCGGTTGATGATATGGTCGAGTTGGTGCGGTCGGGTCGTGCCGAGGTGCTGCCCTTATCACCGCCGAAGGTGTTTCGCGACATCCTCCCGCAACGGCTGGCAGAGGAGCTGGCCTATGTCGGCCGCTTGCTCGAAAGTCTCGGCGACGATTTGTCCGCCGAGACCCTGATCGTCATGCGCCACGCCGAGAAGCTTCAGAATCTGGATATCGCGTCGCAAATCCTTGGCCATGTCGCGGCGCTGCTTATCGCCGATCAGCCCGAACGAGCGATTGAGTCGATCAGTATGGGCAGCCTGCGCAAACGGCTGCAACGGGTTTCAATCTAGCCGTTCGAATATCAAAAAAAGGAGCCCCGCGAGGAGGCTCCAGTGGGATGCGCGCGAGGGTTAGGGAGTCTTGCGTGCGAAACTAAGGATTGGAAAATCTTTCTAGCAATGCCTAACCCTCATCCGGGCCGCTGGCGAGAACATTGAACGCGGTCGATTAAAATAGCGGTTAATTGGCGGGGAAGCGGAGATGCTTAGAAAATTCTTCCAATTGCGGATGCAAAATTGATGGACTCGACCGATCTGCGCATCCTTGGGTTGCTGCAACAGGACGCCTCCCTGACTCTGGCCGAGGTCGCGGCTCAGGTAAATCTCTCCCCCACCCCTTGCTGGCGGCGAATCGCCAAACTGGAGGAAAGCGGGGTGATCGAGCGCCGCGTCGCCTTGCTCGATGCCGCCAAGGTCGGGATCGACCTGACCATCTTCGTCACGGTCGAGACCGACGACCATAGCGCGGCGTGGACTGAGCGGTTCGCCGAGGCGGTTGCGGCCATGCCCGAGGTAATGGAAACCTATCGTATGGCGGGCGAAGTCGATTATTTGCTCAAGATCGCGGTCCCCAACATCGCTGCCTACGACGCTTTCTACCGGGCAATCACCGCCGCGGTGCCGTTGAAGACGATCACCTCGATGATTGCGATGGAAACCGTCAAGCGCACGACGGCTTATCCGTTGCCCGTGCGCGAGCGTTGAACCGCCCCGCTCACCATGTTAGCGGCACCGCAGTCGTCAATAGGAGTGGTTCGTGGCCGAGTTCGCGCTTCCCAAGAATAGCAAGATCAAGCGCGGCACCGCCCATCGGGGTGAAGCCGGCGGGCGGACCAAGGCGTTCAAGGTCTATCGCTACGATCCCGACACCAAGGCCAATCCGCGGTTCGACACTTACTCGATCGATCTGGACAAATGCGGGCCGATGGTGCTCGACGCCCTCATCAAGATCAAGAATGAGATCGACCCGACACTGACCTTTCGCCGCTCGTGCCGCGAGGGGATTTGCGGCTCCTGCTCGATGAACATGGACGGCCGCAACGGCCTCGCCTGCACCACCGCCATCGCCGACATCAAGGGCGAGGTGAAAATCACCCCACTGCCGCACATGGAGGTGGTCAAGGACCTCGTCCCCGATTTGACCCGAGCTTACGCCCAGCTCGCCTCGATTGAACCGTGGCTCAAGACCGCGACCCCCGCGCCGTCGGGCAAGGAACGGCTGCAGTCGCCCGACGACCGCGCCAAGCTGGACGGAATGTACGAGTGCATCCTGTGCTTCTGCTGCACTACGTCCTGCCCGAGTTATTGGTGGAACGGCGACAAGTTCCTCGGCCCGGCAGTGCTGCTCCAGGCCTATCGCTGGCTGGCCGACAGCCGCGACGAAATGGCGGGGGAACGGCTCGATCAACTCGAAGACCCGTTCCGCCTGTACCGCTGCCACACCATCATGAACTGCTCGAACAACTGCCCCAAGGGTCTCAACCCCGCGAAAGCCATCGCCGAAGTGAAGAAGATGGTGGCGGAGCGGGTGTGATGCACCCCGGCGAAGGCCGGGGCCCAGGCCGGCGAAAGCCGGATTTCGCGAAGATGAAGCCCTGACGGGCTCCTCGACCCCGGCCTTCGCCGGGGAACAGGATATTGCGGTTTCGAACTTGCCCGCTACGCTCCCATGCGGGGGTCGTCATGCGTTTCAGTTTGCTCAAACCGGTCAACGGCTGGTCGGGTTTCTTCACCGAACTCGCCATCGTCGTGCTCGGCGTGCTGATCGCCTTGGGCGCGCAGCAAGCGGTCGATGCGTGGCGCTGGCGGGGCGAAGTTCGCGAGTTTCGCGCCGCCGTCGATCATGAAATCGGCTACAACCTCGGCGCCTATATCGATCGGCTGAAGCAGTCCGACTGCATCATTCGCAGGCTCGATCAGCTCGACCGCTGGCACAAGGGTGTCGCCGCCGGCCAGCGCCTACCTCTCACGAGCCGGATCGGCCGGCCGACGACCCCCACGCTCCGAACCAGCGTTTGGCATTCGCGCACGCCCGATGTCACCGCCCATCTGGCACTGGAAACCCGGCTTGCCTACGCCACCTTCTACGACGCCGTCGGAGGGTATCAAGTGATCGGCGATCGGGAGCGCCAAGTGTGGGGTGAATTGCTCGACTTCGAGGGCGCGGCTAGCCTCGACCAGCGCGACCTCCTGCGCCTCCGCGGGCTGATCGAGCGCGGGCGGCTGGCGTCACGGCTGATCGAGGGCAATTGGACATCGCTCTCAGCGCGCGCGACGGCTTTCGGCATTCTGCCGTGGGAGCCCACGGACCTCCCTGCATCTGAAACCGTGTGCGAGCCTCTGACGTGGACGGCCAATTGATCGAGCGGGTTGCGTCAGGCGGGTCGCATCAATAGCAGCCAGCAGATGGAACCCAACCTCCCCGTCGGCGCCAGGCCCGACCCCGATCACGTCGGCTGGTTCACCTGGGGCGAACTGCCGCCCGAGAGTTTTGCCGCTCAGACCGGGCGGATCGTCTTCCGGCCGACCGAGCCGGGCCACGCCATCGTCCGTATGTTCCCCGAGCCGCGCCACATGAACTTCGGCGGGTCGATCCATGGCGGTGCGGTGATGAGCTTTATCGACATGGCATTGTTCTCGGGCGGGTTTTGCGCCGGTATGGGCCGCGGCCATTACGTCACGCTCGACCTTGCCACCCGCTTCATCGCGCGGGGCCAGTCGGGTATCCCGCTCGACGCCCATATCCGGCTGCTCAAACAGACTCCGGGCGGGCTGGTGTTCATCGACGGCCACTGCGAGCAGGACGGCGCGATCTGCTATTCGTTCAGCGGGTCATTGAAGCGGATCAAGTCGCGCTCCGAGACCGGCGATGTCGCAACGTCCGATGCCAAGCGTAATTGAGGCTTATGCCGCGCTGGTCGCGGCGGGCGAGCTCAAGGCCGATCCCGACCAGGCCAAGGCGGCGTCGGCGCTCGACCGCTTCGGCATCGCGATGGGCGGCACCCGGACCGGCTTCCTGTCGCGACTGTTCGGGCGTGAGACTCCGGCGCGCGGCGGGGTCTATCTGTGGGGCGGGGTCGGGCGCGGCAAGTCGATGCTGATGGATTTGGCGTTTCATAACATCGATGCCGATCCCAAGCGGCGGGTTCATTTCGCGCCGTTCATGATCGAGGTCCACGAGCGGCTTCGCGCCGCGCGTCAGACCGAGGAGGGCGACCCGATCGCGCGGGTCGCGGCCGATCTCGCCGACGAAGTGCGGTTCCTGGCATTCGACGAGATGATGGTCACCAACCCGGCCGATGCGATGATCATGAGCCGGCTGTTCAGCGCCCTGCTCGACGCCGGCGTCGGGCTCGTCACGACCAGCAACCGGCCGCCGTCGGATCTCTACCGCGACGGACTCAACCGCGACCTGTTCCTGCCGTTCATCCGCTTGATCGAGGCGCGGATGCAGGTGGTCCCGCTCAACGGCGCGACCGATTACCGGCTCGACCGCCTGGCGGGGCTCGATACCTGGCTGGTCCCCAACGGGCCGCACGCGACCGCAGCGCTCAGCGAAGCATTCTTCCGGATGACCGATTATCCGGTCGAGGATCGCGCCCATGTGCCCTCGGAGGAATTGGACGTCGGCGCCGGACGCACGATGCATGTCCCCAAGAGCCTCAAGGGCGTCGCGGTGTTCTCGTTCAAACGGTTGTGCGGCGAGCCTCGCGGTGCCGCCGATTACCTCGCCATCGCGCGACGCTTCCACACCGTCATCCTGGTCGGCATCCCAAGAATGACCCGCGAAATGCGCAACGAGGCATCGCGCTTCGTCACCCTCATCGACCAGCTCTACGAGCATAAGGTCAAACTGCTCGCTGCCGCCGACGCCGAACCGGCCGATCTCTACCCCGCGGGCGACGGCACTTTCGAATTCGCCCGCACCGTCAGCCGGCTCGAGGAAATGCAGAGCGCCGACTATCTTGCCGAGGGCCACGGCACGGCCTAGCTTTTCCCTATTATTGGGGGAGACTATTCATGCGTGTCATCATCGCTGCCGCACTGCTCGCCACGTCGTCCGTCACCTTCGCTCAGTCGCCGGACTCCGCGCGAAAGAATGCCGAGCGCGCCTTGTTCGAGAAGATCGTCGAAATCCCCACCGTTCGCGGCCGCACCGCCGAGTTCGGCAAGCTCACCGCCCTGCTCAAGTCTGAATTCGCCAAGGCCGGGATCACCAATGTCATCGTCAAGGACCATGACGGCACCCAGACGATGATCGCACGCTGGCCCGCCGCCAAGCCGTCAGGCAAAAAGCCGATCCTGCTGATGGCGCATATGGATGTGGTCGAGGCCAAGGCGTCCGACTGGAAGAATCCGCCGTTCGAATTTCGCGAGGCGGACCGCTGGTATCTCGGCCGAGGGACAAACGACAATAAGGCCGCGCTGACGGGCGCGGTGCTAGCGCTGCAGGAGCTTCGCCGGCAGCGGTTCGAGCCGACACGCGACATCATCGTTCTATTCACCGGCGACGAAGAAACTACCGGCAATGGTGCCCGCCGCGCCGTCGGCGAATGGCGCGATCTCGTCGACGCGGAATATGCTATCAACTTCGACGGCGGGGGCGGGGCGCTCTATGCTGACGGCCGGGTCGACGCTTTCCTCATCGAAGTCGCGGAGAAAACTTACGCCGATTACAAGCTGGTCGCGACCAACCGCGGCGGGCACAGCGCTTCGCCCCGGCCCGACAATGCTATCTACGCCCTCGCCGGCGCCTTGAAAGCGATCGAGGCGCACCGCTTCCAGCCGATGGTCAATGAGGCAACGAAGGCACAATTCAAGCGTCTCGCCGACAAGGATCAAGGCCGATTGGGGGAGCTGGTGAAATTGTGGCTGGCCGACCCCACCCATCGCGAGCGCGCTGATCTGGTCGAGGCGTTCTTGCCAGGTTACACCCGTACCCGCTGCGTCGCTACGATGGTCGCGGGCGGTCATGCCCCCAACGCCTTGCCGCAGCGGGCGGAAGCGACGGTGAACTGCCGCATTTTTCCCGAGATCAGGATCGATGCGGTGAGGCAGCAGTTGCAAAGCCTTGCCGGTCCGGACGTGACGGTGACGACGGTGGAGGGCTCGACCACGCCCGAAACCGATCCTTCTCCGCTACGCCCGGAAGTGGTCGACGCTTATGCCGAGGCGCTACGGGGGCGATTCACCGACGCCCAAGTCACGCCCTTCATGTCATCCAGCGCAACCGACGGGTCATATGTTCGAGCGGGGGGCATCCCCGTCTACGGCCTAAGCGGAACCTGGGGCATTATCGGCCAGCCGGGTGGTGCGCACGGCCTCGACGAACGTGTCCTGATCGATGCCTTCCACGGCCAAGTGCCGATCGTCGTCAACCTCCTCCGCCGCTTAGCCGGCTGAAACGGTAAGGGCCGTTCCGGGAGGGAACGGCCCTACGGTCCGGTTGAACTCGGCCGAACCGCTTACCGAATCAGCGCCTGGATGACGCTTTCGACCAGGCGGGTGCGCGGGTCGACGCTGTAGAGGTAGCCGTTGCGGTAATAATAGCGATTGTCGGAATCGAGATTGTACTGGTTGCGCCAGTCGGTCGGCACCTGATTGTAGTTCCACTGGCTATAATTTCCGTTCCAGCGATCGCCGACATTGAAGCTCTGCCTGGCAATGCCCGGCGGCAGGCAGCCATTGTTCTTCTTGGCGAGGCCTGGCGGGCATGAGCGGTTGCCCCAGAAATTGGCGGCGGCGCGTCCCTGATAGACATGCTTGGCATGCTTGCCCTGACCCTGATGCATCATCTGGCCCTGCTTGGCCTGGTTGCCGTGGCCTTTGCCCTTGCCTTTGCCGGGGTCGGCCGCCGCTGGGGCAGCGAGCGCGAGCGACGCGGCACCGGCCGCGAGTAGGAGCTTGTACATGGTTGATTCCTTCCTGAATTTTCATTTCGTTTACGGTTCAACGCATGAACCCGCGCTTGTGGCCCCTTTCACACCGTCCGACGCGGTTGTGCGCTGCGGCGTGAGCGGTTAGAGCGCCCGCGTTCCTCCCGCGCGCCCACGCGGACCCACTGACTCGAAGGACGGACCAGCAAGTATGGCTCGCAAGAAAATCGCCCTGATCGGCGCCGGCATGATCGGCGGAACGCTCGCCCACCTGGCAGCGAAAAAGGAATTGGGCGACATCGTCCTGTTCGACATTGCCGAGGGCATTCCGCAGGGCAAGGCGCTCGATATCAGCCAGTGCGGCCCGGTCGAGGGCTTCGACGCGAAAATCACCGGTACCAACGATTATGCCGACATCGCCGGCGCCGACGTGGTGATCGTCACCGCCGGCGTTCCGCGGAAACCCGGCATGAGCCGCGACGATCTGCTCGGCATCAATCTGAGCGTGATGAAGGCGGTCGGCGCGGGGCTCAAGGCGCATTGCCCAGACGCCTTCGTGATCTGCATCACCAATCCGCTCGACGCGATGGTCTGGGCCTTGCGCGAATTTTCCGGTCTTCCCCATCACAAGGTCGTCGGCATGGCCGGCGTGCTCGACAGTGCGCGCTTCGCCACCTTCCTGGCGCAGGAATTCGGGGTCTCGGTGCGCGACGTCAACGCCTTCGTGCTCGGGGGCCACGGCGACACGATGGTCCCGGTCACCAGCTACACCACGGTCAACGGCATTTCCGTCGATGACCTCGTCAAGATGGGCCGCTCGACCAAGGAGGCGATCGACGCCATCGTCACCCGCACCCGCGGCGGCGGCGGTGAGATTGTTGGCCTGCTCAAGACCGGCAGCGCCTTTTACGCCCCCGCGACATCCGCGATCGCGATGGCCGAAGCCTATCTCCGCGACCAGAAGCGAATCCTCCCCGTCGCTTCCTACGTCGAGGGCAAATACGGTCTCGACGGCCTCTACGTTGGTGTCCCCACCATGATCGGTGCGGGCGGCGCGGAAGAAGTGATCGAAATCGCGCTCGACGGCGAAGCGAAGCAGAATTTCGCGGTGAGCGTCGATGCGGTCAAGGAACTGCTCGACGCGTGCAAGGGCATCGACGAGAGCCTGGCATGAGCATTCTCGTCAACAAGAACACCAAGGTCATCACCCAGGGCATGACCGGCGAAACCGGCACCTTCCATACCGAGCAGGCGCTCGCTTATGGCACGCAGATGGTCGGCGGGGTGACCCCGGGCAAAGGCGGATCGACCCACATCGGGCTGCCGGTATTCGACACCGTCCGCGACGCGGTCGAGGCGACCGGCGCCACCGCATCCGTGATCTACGTGCCGCCGCCGTTCGCCGCGGATTCGATCCTTGAGGCGATCGATGCCGAGGTGCCGCTGATCGTGTGCATCACCGAGGGCATTCCGGTGCTCGACATGGTCAAGGTCAAGCGCGCGCTGAGCGGCTCCAAGTCGCGGCTGATCGGGCCGAACTGCCCCGGCGTGCTGACTCCCGGAGAGTGCAAGATCGGGATCATGCCCGGCAACATCTTTTCCAAGGGCAGCGTTGGCGTCGTCTCGCGCTCGGGCACGCTCACCTATGAAGCGGTGTTCCAGACCACCAACGAAGGCCTCGGCCAGACCACCGCGGTCGGGATCGGCGGCGATCCGGTCAAGGGCACCGAATTCATCGACATGCTCGAGATGTTCCTCGCCGACGAGGCCACCAGGTCGATCATCATGATCGGCGAGATCGGCGGCAGCGCGGAAGAAGATGCGGCGCAATTCCTCGCCGACGAGGCACGCCGCGGCCGCAAAAAGCCCACCGTCGGCTTCATCGCCGGCCTCACCGCACCTCCCGGGCGCCGCATGGGCCATGCGGGTGCGATCGTGGCCGGCGGCAAGGGCGACGCGGCCAGCAAGATCGCGGCGATGGAAGCGGCTGGAATTACCGTCTCCCCGTCGCCATCTGAGCTCGGCACCACCCTGTCGGCGCTGCTCAAGGGATAATCCGGTCATGGACTCGATGGCGATCGAGAAGGAACAGGGCCCGAGCTGGGCGCGGCCGAACTGGCCGGTGACGGCGCTCGATTCCAACAATGACGGGTTCGATCCGACCGAAGCGACGATCGAAAAAGTGGTCGAGGGCGCGAAAGCCGCAGCCAAGTCTGCGGGCGTGGTCGACGAAGCCGCGATCCACGCCGCGGCCGAAGACAGCATCCGCGCGATGATGCTGATCCGCTCCTACCGCGTGCGCGGGCATCTCTCGGCCAAGCTGGATCCGCTCGGCCTTGCCCATCACGACACCCCGCCCGAGCTGACCCCGGCGTTCCACGGTTTCACCGCCGCCGACCTCGATCGCCCGATCTGGCTCGGCGGCGCGCTCGGCTTCCAGAGCGCCACCGTCCACCAGATCGTCGCGGTGCTGGAGGCCAATTATTGCGGCCATGTCGGCCTCGAATATATGCACATCAACGACCTCGCCGAGCGCCGCTTCCTGCAGGAGCGGATGGAGGGCAAGGACAAAACCATCACCTTCACCCCCGAAGGCAAGCAGTCGATCCTGGAGAAGGTGATCCACGGCGAGCAGTGGGAAAAATTCCTGGCCCGCAAATATGTCGGCACCAAGCGCTTCGGGCTCGACGGCGGCGAAAGCGCCATCCCGGCGCTGGAATCGATCATCAAATATGGCGGGCAGATGGGGGTCGAGGAGATCGTCGTCGGCATGGCCCACCGCGGCCGGCTGAACGTCCTCGCCAACGTCATGGGCAAACCGTACCGCGCAATCTTCCACGAATTTGCCGGGGGCGCGGCCAACCCGGCCGATGTCGGCGGGTCGGGCGACGTGAAGTATCATCTCGGCACCAGCAGTGATCGCGAGTTCGACGGGATCAAGGTGCACTTGAGCCTGGTCCCCAACCCGTCGCACCTCGAAGCCGCCGACCCGGTCGTGCTCGGCAAGAGCCGCGCGGTGCAGACCATCAAGGGCGACCGCGAGGGCGACACCGTGCTCCCGATCCTGCTCCACGGCGATGCGGCGTTCGCGGGGCAGGGGGTGGTGTGGGAATGCCTCAGCTTCTCCGGACTGCCCGGCTACGGCACCGGCGGCACGATCCACTTCATCATCAACAACCAGATCGGCTTCACCACCTCGCCCCAGTTCGGCCGGTCGTCGCCCTATCCGTCGGACGTCGCCAAGGGCATCCAGTCGCCGATCCTGCACGTCAACGGCGACGATCCCGAAGCGGTCACCTTCTGCTGCAAGCTGGCGATCGAATATCGGCAGGAATATAATCGCGACATCGTGATCGACATGTGGTGCTACCGACGCTTCGGCCATAACGAAGGCGACGAGCCCAGCTTCACCCAGCCCTTGATGTACGCTGAAATCGCCAAGCATGCGCCGATCAGCGCCATCTATGCCGAGCGGTTGATCGACGAAGGCGTGGTCGACCAGGCGTGGATCGACGAGAAACACAAGCAATTCACCACACTGCTGG
Organism: Sphingomonadales bacterium; assembly: GCA_038234545.1. GTDB lineage: Bacteria > Pseudomonadota > Alphaproteobacteria > Sphingomonadales > Sphingomonadaceae > Sphingomicrobium. The sequence continues at coordinate 3,673 of JBBQTM010000011.1, read as the reverse complement.
AAGGTGAGTTCGCCGCCGGCGCCAATTATCTTCCCAACAAGGCCGACTGGTTTTCGGGCCGATGGGCCGGCCTCGGCATTCCGGGCGAGCCGGTCGACGCTCGGCGCAACATCAACACCGCGATCGACGACGATCTTTACGACAAGCTGACGGCGCTGACGACGACGGTCCCCGACAGCCTGTCGGTGCACAAGACGCTGGCGCGGATCATCGATGGCCGCAAGAAGGCATTGGAAGGCGCCGCCGGGATCGACTGGGCGACCGCCGAAAGCCTCGCCTTCGGAAGCCTGGTCGAGAACGGCTTCGGCGTCCGCCTGTCAGGCCAGGATTCGGGGCGCGGCACGTTCAGCCAGCGCCACGCCGCGTGGATCGACCAGCAGACCGGCGAGAAATATATTCCGCTGCGCCAGATCAACGACGGCCATGTCGACAAGCCCCGCTTCGAAGTTCGCGACAGTCCGTTGTCCGAATTCGGCGTGCTCGGTTTCGAATATGGCTATTCGATCGCCGACCCCAAGACCCTCGTTTTGTGGGAAGCGCAATTCGGCGATTTCGCCAATGGCGCACAGACCATCATCGATCAATTCATAGACGCGGGCGAAGCCCAGTGGCTGCGCGCGTCGGGGCTGGTCCTGTTGCTCCCGCACGGCTTCGAAGGGCAGGGGCCGGAGCACTCCTCCGCCCGCCTGGAACGCTTCCTGCAACTGTGCGCCGAGGATAATATCCAGGTCGCCAACTGCACCACGCCGGCCAATTATTTCCACATCCTCCGCCGTCAGATGCTGCGCGATTTCCGCAAGCCCCTGATCATCATGACCCCCAAGTCGCTGCTTCGCCACAAGCTCGCAGTCTCGACCCGCGACGACTTCACCGGCGAGGGCCATTTCAAGCGCATCCTGAGCGATCTCAACCCGCCGCCGGTCGGCACGACAAAGCGCCTCGTCCTGTGCTCGGGCAAGCTTGCCTACGAACTCATGGAGGCGCGCGACAAGGCGGGCGATTCGACGACCGAGATCCTGCGCGTGGAGCAGCTCTATCCGTTCCCGTCGGAGCCGTTGGAGAAGCGTCTCAAGGCCATGCCCCAGCTCACCGAACTGGTATGGGCGCAGGAGGAACCGAAGAATAATGGCGCGTGGAGCTTCGTCGAGAATCTGCTTGAGGAAAGCCTGTCCGACGTCGGCTTCGCCAACCTCCGCCCGATCTATGCCGGTCGCGCGGCCTCGGCCTCGCCCGCGACCGGCCTTGCCAAGCGCCATGTGGCCGAGCAAGCGGCGCTGATCGCTTATGCGCTGGGCGAGCGCGACGCGGCCCCCGCTGCCGCCAAGGCCGCGGTCGAAACCGTTCAAAAAGCCGGCAAGGCCGGGAGTTAGGAAACCGCATGTCGACCGAGGTCAAAGTCCCCGTACTGGGCGAATCGATTACCGAAGCGACCATTGGCCAGTGGCTGAAACAGCCCGGCGACGCGGTCGCGATCGACGAGCCGATCGTGTCGTTGGAGACTGACAAGGTTTCGGTCGAAGTCCCTTCGCCGGTGGCGGGAACGCTCGCCGAGCAAATCGCCAAGGAAGGCGACACCGTCGCGGTCGGTGCGCTGATCGCATTGATCGGGGAGGCGAGCGACGCTGCTGCAACCAGCACTCCGGCGCAGGCCGGAGCCGTGGCAGCTGAGGCACAGCCAGTGGAAGCCGCGCCAGCACCAGCGCACGACGCCTCGCTCACCCTCTCCCCCGCGGTCCGCCGCGCGGTGCTCGCCAACCATGTCGACCCGTCGAGCATCAAGGGCAGCGGCAAGGACGGCCGGATCACCAAGGACGACGTCCTCGCGGCGGCGACCGCGAAGAGCGAAAGCACTCCGGCGCAGGCCGGAGCCTTGGAGATTGGCAAAACTGAAACCTCAGCCCCGACCGCCACGGCTCCGGCCTCCGCCGGAGCACAATCCTCCACCGGCGAGCGCCGCGAAGAACGCATCAAGATGACCCGGATGCGCCAGACCATCGCGACGCGGCTCAAGGAAGCGCAGAACACCGCCGCCTTGCTCACCACCTTCAACGATGTCGACATGACCGCCGTGATCGACGCCCGTGCCAAGTACAAAGACCTGTTCGAGAAGAAGCATGGCATTCGCCTCGGCTTCATGGGCTTCTTCGTGAAGGCCGTCGCGCTCGCCGCCAAGGACGTGCCCTCGGTCAACGCCAGCATCGAGGGTGACGAGATCGTCTATCACGATTATCTCGACGTCTCGGTCGCGGTGTCGGCGCCCAAGGGACTGGTCGTCCCCGTCGTCCGCGACGCCGATCGGATGAGCTTTGCCGAGATCGAGAAAGCCATCGCCGCGTTCGGCAAGAAGGCCAAGGACGGTGCTTTGACGGCGGAAGACATGAAGGGCGGCACGTTCACCATCTCCAACGGCGGTGTGTTCGGCAGCCTGCTTTCGACCCCGATCATCAACCCACCCCAGTCCGCCGTGCTCGGCATGCACCGCATCGAGGAGCGACCGGTGGTCAAGGACGGCCAGATCGTCGCCCGCCCGATGATGTATCTTGCGCTTAGCTACGACCACCGCCTCATCGACGGCCGCGAAGCGGTCACGTTCCTGGTGCGCGTAAAAGAAGCGATCGAAGACCCGACGCGTCTTCTGATCGATTTGTGAGGCGCGCGTGAGGGGGTTAGAAAACGGTCTGTTTGTCATGGCGTTCTTCGCGGCGACGGCAGTTGCCCTTTACGCCATCGCCTCCGTCGGAGAAAAAGTGCGAGAATGGCGAGGACCTCGCAAACCGATTTCCTCGCGGCGTCGAGGTGTCGAGGGATGGCTCGTCATTTTGGCGGTCGGCGCATTCGTTGTCGGGGGCCTTTACTATGGCGACCGGATGATAAACGGGGACCGATCCTCATCAAGCTACGGCTCGGATGATTTTTACGAACCTTGCACGGGCAGCATGCGGTGCTGATTGCCTTAGGAAAATCTCATGGCTGACTTCGACTACGATCTCATCGTCATCGGCTCCGGCCCGGGCGGCTATGTTGCCGCGATTCGTGCCGCGCAGCTTGGCCTCAAGACGGCCTGCGCCGAAGGGCGCGCGACGCTTGGCGGGACCTGCCTCAACGTCGGCTGCATCCCGTCCAAAGCGATGCTCCACGCGTCGGAGCTTTACCATGAGGCCAAGTCGGGCGCGCTCGCCAAATTCGGGATCGACCTGACCGGCACCTCGCTCAATCTCGACCAGATGCAGGCCGAGAAATTGAAGGCGGTTGCCGAGCTGACCGGCGGCATCGAATTCCTGTTCAAGAAGAACAAGGTCGACTGGCTCAAGGGCTATGCGACCTTCGAAACCGCCAATTCGGTCACCGTCGCGGGCAAGATTGTCACCGCGAAGAACATCATGATCGCCACCGGCTCCTCGGTTACCCCGCTTCCGGGCGTGGACGTGGATAATGAGGTCGGCGTGATAGTCGACTCCACTGGTGCGCTCGCGCTTCCCAAAGTTCCCGAGCATCTCGTCGTCATCGGCGGCGGCGTCATCGGGCTCGAGCTTGGCAGCGTCTGGCTCCGCCTCGGCGCGAAAGTCACCGTGGTCGAATATCTCGACCAGATCCTCCCCGGCATGGACGAGGAAGTGCGCAAGGAATCGGCCAAGATCTTCAAGAAGCAGGGCTTCGACATCAAGACCGGCAC
>JBBQTM010000010.1:0-37719 GCA_038234545.1 Sphingomonadales bacterium | reverse complement strand
TGATCCGGCCGTTCTGGGTAAAGGTTTCCAGCCCGGTCAGGCTGGTCGCGCCCAGAATGTTGATCGTGCCCGCGGCCTGGTTGTTCAGCACGTCGGCGCCGGCCCCGAAATCGGTCGTCCCCTGCGTGTTGATGATCCCGCCGTTGGTCACCGTGTCGGCATTCCCGGTCAGCGTCAGCCGGCCGTTGATAACGCCGGTGGCATTGTTGGTGATCGTCGTTGCGCCCGAGCCAGTCGCCTGCACGGCAAGCCCGGTCGAAGCCGCACCGATGATACCGCTGTTGCTGATCGTCGCGGTTCCGGTGTTGGTGAGGAGAATCGCCTCGACGCCACCGGTCACATTGCCGGCCGTGCCGACAGTGATGACGCGATTTGCACTGGTATCGGAGTGGATACCGGCCGTCGCCGTTCCAGTCACAACGCCATTGGCGTTAATGGCCTGGGTTCCGGTCGTAACCACCTGGATACCAGTGTCCGCGCCGGTAACCGCGCCCGCACCGGTGGTGACAGTCGCAGCGCCAGGGCCGCTGTTGATGACGATGGCGACCCCGCCAGCGCCGCTGGCGGTGACCGCGCCGGCACCAGTGGTGACGGACGTCGTTCCGGCACCGCTCAAGGCCCGGATACCGAACGCGCCGGTCGAGTTGACTGCGCCGGTATAGTTGACGACGTTCGCTCCGGAACCGACGTTATTGTTGATGATGCCCGTTCCGGCGGTGAAGATCGAACCGCTGCCCGTCGTGCTGAGCGTTGCGGTCGAAGCGCCATTGCTGATGACGTTGAAGATGCCTTCACTCACCGTGCGGTCGGTCATCGATCCGATGGTGCCAGTGTTGACCACTGTCGTCGCGCCGGTCCCGGCATTCTGGATGCCGATGCCGAAATCGAGCGTTCCCGGTGCGCCGGTCAGGCTCGTCACGGTGGCGCCGTTGGTCAGCGTCTGCGCAGCCGCATTCGCGGCATTGGTCTGCGAAACCCACGCGCCGACGAGATCACCGGCGACGGTGGTTCCGGTGGCGGTCGTGATCGAGTTGGCGCCAGTGCCGGTGCCCGCGGTGCCGAGGAAAATCCCATTCCCGCCAACTGCCGAGGTGACGTTACCGCCAACGGTGGCATTCAGCGTGCCGCTGCCGCCCATCGAGAATTCGAGGCCGTTGCCAGCGGTGCCGAGGTTCGTCACGCTGCCATTGCCGGTGTAGACGACGCTGGTCGCGCCAGCGGCGTTGACGTTGAGTGCTGCGCTTCCGCCGGCGGTCGCGAGATTGCCCGCGCTGACGGCAACCGAACCATTGTTGGTCACGGTCAAGGTGTTCGCGCCCGAAGCGGTCGGGGAGTGCGCGAGGCCGAAGCCGGTGACGGCGCCGGTGATGGTCAGCGAGGCTGCGCCCGCGCTGGTGTCATACTGGCCGTTGCGATCGACCGCGCCATTGCCTGACGTGTTCGTCGTGACGGTCGTGGCGCACGTGCGGGCCTGACCGACCGTGGCGCATTGCGCCGATGCCGGCTGCGACGCGACGAGCATGCCGGCACCAAGGCCGACACTCGCCAGCAGACGCGTTTTCCGTGAAAATTGTATCATTAATTTACTCCCTGTTCAAAGCCGAACCGACAAATACAAACGTCTATAATTCTGACCGAGCGGCGCCACGTTATTCCTTGTTTTGTGACAAGACAACGTCATTTTCGTGCATTTCATCCCTCGCTGTCCGGACCGGACTTCGGGTTAACGGTCACGAAACTGTAATTGACTCCCCTCCTCACACCCATCCAACGAGATGAACGCATGTACTGGATCCTCGAACGGTGGATGCGACTCTCGGTTCCGCGTCTAAAATCAATAAGCCGAAGCTGTTGCAAGAATGCCGCAAGAAGGTTTCAATCCCGAACGAACTAAAGCCAATATGGTCCAGCCTTACTCGATCTGCTCGCTTTCGCCGACGCCATAGATATCGGACTGCCCAATCCAGCCGGTCCGGCGACCGACCGCAAAGCTGCACATGGTGCCATCACACGTCTCGATCCGCCCGACGACGCCAGGCTCGGCAAGATAAGCGACGCGGCTGGCGGAATCGCGCTTTTCGCGGATCGATCGCGGCTGGCCGGGTTTGACGATCGCGGTGCGGCGGTCGCTCAGCAGGGTCACCAACATCCAGCCGCGGGTGCCGTCGGGATCCTCGATCAGCCGCCAGCTCTGGTAGATCTTGAGCACCTTCACCGGCAGATCGCGGCGCTTGTACAGCCAGGTGCCGGGATAGTTGCGGCCCGGCCCGGTTCGGATCATCGCTTCACCGCTGGCGATCGACGCCCAGTACGGCGGCACTTTGTCTTGCGCGGTGGCGGGCGCGACCGCGAACAGCAAGGCGATGACCAATAACAGCCGCATCACGCCCCCGTCAAAATCCGGTCGACCAATTGCTTGACCGTCGGAACGAAGCCGTTCGAATAGAATGGGTCCTGCTTGAAGCGGAACGCGGCATGGCCGGCGAACATCAAATTGTTGTCGACCGGCCCGCCGTGGGCGATGTCCTGGAGCGTCTTCTGGATGCAGAAACTGCGCGGGTCGGCCAGCCGCCCGGTGCTGTTCTTCTCATTCTCCGCCCAGCTCGAAAAAGCGCAGTGGCTGAGGCAGCCCATGCATTCGGACTGGTCCCGGCGAATGATCTTTTCATCCTCCGGGGTCACGAACACCAATGTGTCATCGGGGGTCTTCAGCGCATTGGTGAAGCCCGCGCCAAACCATTCGCGGGCATGTTGCAGGTCGCCCTTGGTGACCCAGTAATTCTTCTTGGTGCCGATGCCGACATCAAGCTCGAACGCATGATCGCCGATCGCCTCCTTGGTGAAGGCGATCTGGCGTTCCGACCGCGCTTCGAGCCAGCGCAGGAACGGGGTGCGGACCGCCGACGAATAGAAGCCGGTCGGCGAAAATTTGTGCAGCAGCACGTCGCCGTCCTCTAGCGTCATCAGCCGCGCCTTCCACTCGGCCGGGATCGGGCTTTCCTGGGTCAGCAAAGGCCGGGTGCCGAATTGGAAAGCGATCTGTCCAAGCTCGGGATTGTCGATCCAATTGTCCCATTCGTCGAGATTCCACACCCCGCCCGCCATGACGATCGGCACGCTGTCGGGGATGCCGCCTTCGCGCATCACGTCACGCAATTCCTTGACCCGGGGATAGGGATCCTGCGGCTTCTTGGGATCCTCGGCATTGCTCAGGCCATTGTGCCCGCCAGCCAGCCACGGATCCTCATAAACCACCGCGCCAAGCCATTCCGCAGTCTTGGAATAGGCTCGCTTCCACAGCGCGCGAAAGGCGCGGCCGGAGCTGATGATCGGCAAATAATGCACTTGGTGGCGAGCCGCGATCTCGGACAATTTGTAGGGCATGCCGGCGCCGCACGTCACGCCCGCAACCTTGCCCTTGGTCCGTTCAAGCAGGCCGTTGAGAATCGGCTGTGCGCCGCCCATTTCCCACAACACGTTGACGTTGATCGCACCGCGCCCGTCGGCGATCTCAAACGCCCGGTCGATCTGCGCGACCGCACCCTCGATGCCGTATTGGATCAGCTCTTCCTGACGCTCCTTGCGGGTCAGCTTGCTGTAAACTTGCGGAATGATCCGGCCTTCGGGATCATAGCTGTCGGCATTGACCGCGCTGACGGTTCCAATCCCGCCGGCCGCGGCCCACGCACCCGAACTTGCATGATTGGTCGCCGACACACCCTTGCCGCCCTCGACCAGCGGCCACACTTCGCGGCCGCTATAGACGATCGGCTTCAAACCCTTGAACAATGTCTCACTCCAAAAAACTTGGCCGTCCTATAAACGCGCCGCCGCCGCATGGCGAGCATCTAGGTGAGCCTATAATCGAGTCCGATATCGACCGCTGGGGCCGACTGGGTAATGCGGCCGACCGAAATGAACGTGACACCGGTTTCGGCGATGCCGCGAATCGTGTCGAGCCGGACCCCGCCCGACGCCTCGAGCGGCACGCGCCCGGCGACCAATGCCACCGCCTCGCGTAATTGGTCATTACTCATATTGTCGAGCAGAAGTCGATCCGCGCCCGCCCTCAGCGCCGGTTCGATCTGCGCAATGCGGTCGACCTCGACCTGAATCTGCAAACCCGTATTCGCCGCCACCGCCGCGGCCACCGCCGCCTCGACCGATCCCGCGACCCCGACATGATTGTCCTTGATCAGCACGCCATCGTCGAGCCGCATCCGATGGTTCTGGGCGCCGCCCATTCGCGCCGCATATTTTTCCAGGAGACGGAGGCCCGGAATGGTCTTGCGCGTGTCGAGCAGGATCGCGCCGGTGCCGTCGATCTTGTCGACATAGGTTCGGGTCAGGGTCGCGATTCCCGACAGATGCTGCAGCGTGTTCAGCGCAGACCGCTCTGCGGCGAGCATGGCGCGAGCGTTGCCCTCTAGCGACACCAACACCGTCTCCGCCTCGACCCGGTCGCCATCGGCGACCGCCGCATCGACTCGAATTTCGCGGTCAAGCGACCTGAAGAACGCAATCGCGATTTCGATCCCGGCGACCACGATCGGCTCGCGGCAATTCATCGTTGCGGTAAAGCGCGCATCGGCCTCGATCGTCGCGCGACTGGTGACGTCGCCCCCCGACCCCAGATCCTCGGCCAGCACGCGGCGAACGAAATCCGCCATGTCGAAATGGGGCAAAATGGCGTGATCGACGGTCTGGGTCATGGCCCGCCCCCTACGCCGCCGCGCGCCGCCCGGGCAAGGTCAAGATGCTGGCGCCGCGTCGACTATCTTGCCGTCGGCGAATTCCCACCGTTCGTCGTGCCGTTCGAAAAACTGGCTGTCCCCCGACACGAAAGCAGTGCCGTCCCAACGCTGGATCGTCACCCGCACTCCTTTCCCATCGATCTCGATCCGATTGAAGCTCTGCAATTCGTCGCGGGTGCGGGTCGAGGTCGCGGTTCCGGCCTGGATCACGAGCGCCTTGCCAGCGCCCTTCACCAGGCTGCCGGCATCATTGACCGAGGCGCGATGGTTGTGCCCGGCAAGCAATAGGTCGACCCCGGCGTCGGCGATTGCGTCGAGCGCCATCTCATGATCGTCCATCAATTCGCCAAGTTTGGGCCCGTCGCCGACCGGCAGCGCGAACAGGGGATGGTGGGTCACCAATATCCGCGGCTGCCGCTCACTCGTCTCGGCAAAGGTATCGCGGATCATGTCCATCTGTTCTTCGCTGATATGCCCGTTCTTGAAGGTCAGCGAGCGCGCCGTGTTGATCCCCAGCACCGCCGCCCCGTCGATCTGGATAAACGGGCACAGGCTGCTGTCGATGTGACGCTTGTATCGCGTCAGCGGCGACAGGAAGCGGCGCAGCACGTCGTACAAGGGCACGTCATGATTGCCCGGGACGGCGAGTACCTCATGCCCCGCCTCGCGAACCCGCATCAGGAAGGCACCGGCCTGCTCGAACTGCTCATTCTTCGCGCGCTGGGTGACATCACCCGAAACCACCACCAAGTCGGGCTTCTCCTCGTCGAGGCGGCGCTCGACCGCTTCGACCAGCACCGGGTCATGGGCACCGAAATGCAAGTCGGACAGATGGATCAGGCGAGGCATGATTGCACAACACCGTTGCTCGGAACTTGTTTCAACCCCAATCTTGGTCGAGTGGTGGGCGATGGACCGAACCGAAGCGAATAGCGGCACTCGCGACGTCGATGCGCGACTGGCGTTCGACAGCGATGCCTTGGCCAAGTGGATGGCCGCCAATGTCGCGGACTTTGCCGGTCCCCTGAGCGTCAGCCAGTTCAAAGGCGGACAGTCCAACCCGACCTATCGCCTCGATACCGCCCCCGATGCTGGCAAGGCTGGCCGCTCCTATGTCCTGCGCCGCAAGCCGCCTGGGCCGCTGTTGCCGGGCGCGCATGCAGTCGAGCGCGAAGCGCGGGTGATGGCGGCGTTGGGGGGCGCAGGCTTCCCGGTCCCGCATATTTATGGCCTGTGTGAGGACGAAGGCGTCATCGGTACGGCATTCTTCGTGATGGACATGATCGAGGGGCGGATCGTGTGGGATCCGACCTTCCCCGGCCTGTCCCCCACCAACCGCGCCGCCCACTTCGACGCGATGAATGCGACCATCGCCCAATTGCACATGGTCGATCCCGCCGCCGTCGGCCTCGCCGATTACGGTCGCCCGAGCAATTTCGTCGAGCGGCAGGTGGCGCGCTGGTCGAAGCAATATGAAGGCGATGTCGATGCCGGGCGGGTGCCGGCGATGGACCGGCTGGTCGACTGGTTGCGCTCCAACCTGCCGCCCGACAGTGGCAACGTGGCGGTCGTCCATGGCGATTTCCGCTGCGACAACATGATCTTCGATGTGCGCGAGCCACGCGTGGCCGCGGTGCTCGACTGGGAATTGTCGACGCTTGGCGATCCGGCGGCCGACTTCGTCTATCATCTGATGATGTACCGCATGCCGGCCGGCATGTTCACCGGGCTCAATGGGCTCGACTTCGATGCCCTCGGGATCCCCACCGAAGCCGACTATATCGCCGCTTACTGCCGCCGTACCGGACGGAGCGCCCTGCCCCACATCGACTATCTGATGGTGTTCGTGATGTTCCGGCTGGCCGCGATCACCCACGGCATTCGCGGGCGGCTGGCGCGCGGCAATGCCAGTTCGGATCATGCCGCCGCCACCGCCGCCTTGACCGAACCGCTCGCCGATCTGGCGTGGAAACAGGCCGAAGCCGCCCGGCTCTGACTGTCACACCACGGCACAGGCTGATCCCGCGCACTCGCCTTATAGTGCATCCCAAGTTAAGCATGATGCGGATAACGACTCGATAATTTGTCGGGCGGGGAGCGGGCGCATCGGGGTGAACAAGCCGTTGGAATGGCCGAAGGTAGAGCGTCGCACAGCGGCGCGATTGCCGTCGCTCGCCTCGATTTCCAAGGATCTGGGACAAGTCCCGCTCGCCCGGCGGATCGCCACCCTGCTGTTCATCATCGTCGCGGTCCTGCTCGCCCGCTACAGCTGGGAGACGCCGATCGCCGTCACCGAACCCGACGGGTCGCGACAATTCGTCACCATCCCGATAGCCACCGATGCCGAGCGCGCCCTGTACGATGCACGCGCGTCCTTCGCCGCCCTCGCCACGCGAAAGGTGGCGCAGGAACAGCGCATCCTGCTGGTTCCGTTCATTCCCGACACCCAGCGACGGACCGGCAAACGCTCGCCGCTTGATCGCACCACCCTCGCCGACGCGCTGACCAATCTCGACAAGATGGGCGCCAAGGCGATCGGCATCGATATCCTGTTCGATCAGGCCCAGCCCGACGATGGCAAATTGATCGCGGCGCTCCAGGCGATGAAGACGCCGGTGTGGATCGGCTATGCCACCAACCGCCATAACCCCCGGGATATCGAGACATGGTCGCAGGAATTCCAGGACCAGTTCATGGCCCGGATCGACAATCCCGTCGTCCGCAAGGCCTCGATCCATATCGAGAGCGATCCCGACAATGTGCTGCGCAACTGGCCCAACCAGCCGCGCGACCTGCCGCCGTTCCTTCCGGTCGCGATGAGCAACCGCAAGAGCGCCGCCAATTATGAGGGAAGCGTGCTCTACAGCGCGCCGATCAACAACGAATATGAAGTCTTCGCCTCGCTGCCGATCGACCTGTTCATCGATCCCGCGGTCGCCCCCGCGCTCGCCGGCGAGGTCAAGGGCCGCTACGTCCTGATCGGCGGCGACCTGCCCGATGTCGACCAGTTCGAATATCCGCTGACCCGGGTGACCAAGGAAACCATCGCGGGCCTGCAGGTCCACGGCGCGATGCTGACCCAGGCGCTCGACCGCCGCCTGCCCGGCCGGATCAACAGCACCGCACTTTGGGTGCTCGCCACCTTCGTTGTACTCGCCGGGACCTTCACCTCGATGGTCGACGTTCGCCCCGGCGCATTGAGCGTCCTGATCGTTGGACAGGTGATGTTTTTCGGCGCGGCGCCCTTCCTGTTCGAATGGCGCGGGATCGACACCCAGGGGCTACCCGCCTTCGGCTGGATCGCGGGCTGGCTGCTTGCTTATATGGCGACCGAGGCGACAGTGAAGGCTATGGGCAGCGACCAGAAGCGCTTTGCCCAGTCGGCGCTCGGCAAGTATCTCCCGCCCGATATCGCCGCGATGATCATCAAGGATCCGACCAAGCTGTCGCTTACCGGCGAGCGATTGCCGATCTTCACCTTGTTCACTGACATCCAGGGCTTCACCAGCCTCAGCCACGTCATCCCGGCGGAAAAGACCGCCTCGATCCTCAACGCCTATCTCGACGGGATGAGCGAGATCGTCCTCAACAATGGCGGCACGATCGACAAGTTCGTCGGCGATGCGGTGGTCGCCTTCTGGGGGGCACCGATCGCGCGCGACGACGATGGCGACCGGGCGCTCGCCGCCGTCCTCCAAATGCTTGAATTCACCCAGAATTTCGGCGTGGCCGATCCCGACCGTGCGATGCTCGGCAAAACCCGCATCGGCCTCCACTATGGCGAGGCGATCGTCGGCAATTTCGGTGGCGAGGGCCGCATCCAATATACCGCGCTGGGCGACGCGATGAACACCGCCGCGCGGCTCGAGGGGGCCAACAAATATCTCAAGAGCACCGCTTTGGTCAGCGACGAAGCCCGCGCCCGGACTGGTACGCAGGATATCTTCCGGCCGATGGGGCGAATCACTTTGTCCGGCCGCTCAACACCGATCGTGGTGTGGGAACCGTCGTCGGCGAGCGACCCGGCGCAGCGTGCCGAACTGACCCGTTTATGGCGCCAGTTCGAGGCTGGAGACAAAGAAGCGCTACATGCACTTGAAGCTATCGCAGCAAAGCATGATAATGATATAGCTTTATCGGTATTCGCCAACCGGCTTCGCCAGACGGGGCCGGGTGGGTCGTATCTTTTAGGGGAGAAATAGGATGAACAGGTTGTTGTTGGCCGGCTGCGGAATCGCACTGGCGCTGACTGCGGTGGCGGCCGACGCGGCGGTCCTGGTGGTGCGATCGTCGGGGCCATCGGCCAAGGCCTTCCCGGCCGGTCGTGCCTTGCTCGAGAATCAGACGATCACCTTGCGCGGCAACGACGTCGTGATCCTGCTCGATTCGCGCGGTACCCGCACACTTCGCGGGCCCGGCAGTTACAGCACCTCGGCGTCCAACGGCGGATCGACCTCGGCGATGTCGGCGCTCGGCGGCCAGTCCAACGCGCGGCGCAGCCGGGTCGGGGCGGTGCGCGGCGGACCGACCGGCGCGACTTCCGGCCGTAACGTGTGGCAGGCGGATATCGGTCGCTCGGGCAATGTCTGCATCGCCAATCCGGCTGACGTCGGCTTGTATCGCGCTGAATCGAGCGTCGCGCGACGCGTGACGATGACCGAAATCGGAAGCAATCGCGCCGCGACAGTGGAATTCGCCGCCGGGCAGAAGAATGCGCCCTGGCCCGCCGAGCTGCCCGTTGCGGTCGGCAACAAATATCAGATCAAGGGTGCAGGCGCTGCAGTGACGCTCAATGCAATCCCGATCGCGCCGGTCCCGGCGGGGCTGGAAGGCCTCGCGCAAAATTTGATCCGCAACGACTGCCAGGCACAGCTGGATGTGCTGATCGACACGTTTGCCGGACCGAGCGCGAGCTGACGATGTAAAACAATCGTCATCCCGGACTTGATCCGGGATCCACCTGCCTTTCTGCAGCGACAGAAGAAAGGTGGATCCCGGGTCAAAGCCCGGGATGACGGCTTGTTGGAGCCGTCAGTTGATCGGGAATCCGCGCCGCTTGAGCAGCGCCGTCACGTCCGGGTCGCGCCCGCGGAACTTGCGATAGGCTTCGGCGCGGTCCGTCTCGTTGCCGGTCGACAGCAGGATCGTGCGGAACTTGTCGGCGGTCGCGCGGTCGAACGGGTCGCCCGCTTCCTCGAACGCCGCCCAGGTGTCGGCGTCCATCGTCTCCGACCAGAGGTAGGAATAATAGCCGGCCGAGTAGCTGTCGGACGAGAAAAGATGCCCGAATTGCGGCAGGCGATGACGCATCACCATCTCGCGCGGCATGCCGAGCTCGGCCAGCGTCGCTTTCTCGAACGCATCGACATCGACCACGCCATCCTCGCGGGTGTGCAGTTTCATGTCGACCAGCGCCGATGAAAGATATTCGACCGTGGCGAATCCCTGGTTGAACGTCTCCGACGCCTCGATCTTCTTGACCAATGCGTCGGGCATCGGCGCGCCGGTCTTGTAATGCTTCGCGAACCGCTCGAGCACCGGCCGGGTGAGCAGCCAATTCTCGTTCACCTGGCTGGGATATTCCACGAAATCGCGCTGCGACCCGCCGAGCGACGGATAGTAAACGTCGGTCAGCAGCCCCTGGATGGCATGGCCGAATTCATGGAACAGGGTCGACGCATCGTCTAGCGTGATCAGCACCGGCTGGCCGGGGCCCGGCTTGGTGAAATTGTTATTGTTCGACACCAACTTCGGCTTCGATCCCATGAGCCCCGACGTGTCGCGATAGCCGGTTGCCCAGGCACCCGAGCGCTTGCCCTCGCGCGAATAGGTATCGAGATAGAATAGCCCGATCACCTTGCCCGTCTTGGCGTTGGTCACCTCAAAGGTGCGGATATCCGACTGCCACACCGGCACCGTTCCGGTATTTTCCTTGAACTTCAAATCGTAGAGTTTCTCGGCCGACCAGAACATGCCATTGACCAGGTTCGACAGTTCGAAATAGGGTTTGATCTCGTCTTCGGACAGGTCGTACTTCGCCTTGCGAACCTTCTCCTGATAATAGCGATAATCCCACGGCTCGACGGTGGCGACGCCGTCCTTGGTCGCGAACGGGCGCATGTCGGCGACTTCCTCGTTGACGCGCTTCACCGCCGCCGGCCACACGCGCATCATCAAATCCATCGCCCGCGCCGGGGTCTTGGCCATCGTGTCCTGCATGCGCAAATCGGCGTGAGTCTTGTAGCCGAGCAGATGCGCCCGGTCGGCGCGCAGCTTGACGATCCGCGCGATCAACGCGTTGGTGTCGTTGGCATTGCCGTTGTCGCCGCGATTGACGAACGCCTGCCACACCTTCTGGCGAAGCGCGCGATTGCTGGCGAAGCTGAGCACCGGATCGACCGCCGAGCGAGTGTTGCGCACCGCGAAACTTCCAGCAGGCAATTGCTTGGCCTTGGCAACTTCCGCCGCGGCATTGCGCACGTCTTCCGGAACGCCCGCCATCTCGGCCGCGCTGGCCTGGATGAAGGTTCCCTCGTCGGCCAGCAGCTTGCTGCTGAAGTCGGAGAAGACCGAAGCCAGTTCCTGGTTGATCGCCGACACCTGGGTCTTTTGCGCCGGGGTCAGCTTAGCGCCGCGGCGGACGAAGCCGTCATAGGTGCGGGTCAGCACGCGCAACTGCTTGGCGTCGAGGCCCAGGCTGTCGCGCTTGTTGTACAGCGTTTCGACCCGTGCGAAGATCTTGGGATCGAGCGTGATCTTGTCGTAGGCGGCCGACAGTCTGGGCGACCATTTCTTGTCCAGCGCCTGATATTCGGGCGACGACATATTGCTGGTCATGACGCCGAAGATCGATCCGACCTGCCTGAGCTTCGAACCGCCACGCTCCATCGCTTCGATGGTATTGGCAAAGGTCGGCGCGGCGGGATTGTTGGCGGTCGCCGCCGCCTCGCGCTCCAGCTCGGCGATGGCGAAGGCATAGGCTTCGTCAAATTGTTCGGCCTTGACCTGGTCCCACGGCGGAACGCCCTGATACGGGCCTGTCCAGTCGACGAGCAGGATGTTGTTGGGGACCGCGACCGCAGCGGTCGTTGCCTGCGCGGCTGGCATGGTCGTCTGGGCGGCGGCGGCAACGCTTATCACGGCCGCGCCTGCCATCAAAAAAGCCTTCATTATCAATTCCCTCCGGGTGAAACTTTCTCGCGCAGTGTAATGGAACGCGGCTGAACCCACGACAACGACGGCTCGACGAACCGCTTGTGCCTTCGACCGACAATCAAGCCAGCATGGTGCCAGCGAGCAGTAGCAACAGCTTGGTATCGACCGCCAGACCCGCGGCGCGTTTGGCGGCGATGAAGCTCGCCATGTCGGCAGGCGCGACGAGGTGAACGTCGATCGCCTCTTCGGATTTCACCCCACCCGGTCGAACGCCATGCGCGCGCACCAAAGTATAACCTTCCGCGACCATCCCCGGCGAGGAGTAATACTCGCCCAGCCGCTCGATCCGGTCGCACAGGAAGCCGGTTTCCTCTTCCAGTTCCTTGGTCGCCGTCGCCTCGATCCCGAGATCATCCTCGTCGCCCACCAATCCTGCGGGAAGCTCGATGCAGCGGCGGCCGAGCGGCACGCGCTCCTGCTCGACCAGGATGAATTTCCCGTCATGCATCGCGACGATCACCACCGCGGTCATGTCGCCGCAGCGTTCGACATATTCCCAGCCAGCGTCGGTGACGATGCGGAGGTATTTGCCTTCCCAGCGAGTGACCTTGTCGCCGCTCATCAAAGCTCGATCAACTTGTCGGGGATTTCGTTATGGTCGTGGCCGTCCTTGGGGAAATGTGTCGCCAGAACGCCGCCGATCAGCCCGACCGCGGCGACAATCCCGTCCGCCGACCGCCCCGCCTTCACCTCGGTCAGCAGCGCAACCATCGCCTCGCCCCACGTCTCGGGCGATGTCACATGGGTGATTGCATCGTCGCCGATGATCTCGGCGCGATGCTCGCCCATCGAGAGATAGATCAGAACGCCGGTGCGGCCGACGGTGCGCCGCTCGGCCGCCGCCTTGAACAGCATCACCGCGCGCCGCCGCACCCGCCGGGACTTGGTCGCGCCGGGGGTCAGCGCCAGCCGGAGCGGCATCCAGCGCAGGATGAACAGCACGGCCAGGAATTTAAACAGGCCGATGCCCAGCAACAGCAGCAACAATTGCTGGGTCGTCGGCGCCGCGGTCCAGCCCATCGCCAGCGTCCACCAGCTTTCCAATTGCCCTGGCCAGGCAGTGAACCAGGCGATCACTAGGAACAGCACCGCCACCGCATAATGCAGCCCGACATCATGATAGCTGTCCGACCGCTCGGTGATGATCGCGATCACCTCGCCGTCGGTGCCGCGTTCCGCCGCCGCGATGGCCGCGCTGACCTTGGCGTGATCGGCCTCATTCATCGGTGTCACCAGCTACCCCCCGCACCGCCGCCGCCGAACGACCCGCCGCCACCGGAAAAACCACCGCCGCCGCCGCCAAAGCCGCCGCCACCACCGCCGCCAAACCCTCCGAAACCGCCACCGCCGCGCGATGCCTGACTGAGCGCTTGCAGTCCCCACAGCACGACCAATGGATCAATCCCCCCGCGCGAGCCGCGACCGCGATATTTTCGCCCGCCGGTTGCGCGATTGATCCCGCCGATGACCATGAAGAAGATCACGACGATGAAAATTACCGGGATGAAACCCGCACTGCCACTTCTGCCCTGCTTCTTTTCCGCCGCTCCGGCCGCTTGCGCCTGGCGCGCTGCTTCCTCGGGTGGAAGCTTCATTACCTCGATCACACGCTCGGCCCCGGCGATGATCCCGCCGCCCATGTCGCCCGCCTTGAAGCGCGGTAAAATCGCCTCTCGGACGATCCGCCCGGTGACCGAATCGGTCAAATAGGCGCCGGCGCCGTAGCCCGTGGAAATCCACACTTTCCGCTCGTTCGGAGCGACCACCATCACCGCGCCATCGTCGCGCTTCTCGTCGCCGATCTTCCAGTGACGTCCAAGCTGGTAGGTGTAATCGGAGATTTCCTGCCCATCGAGGCTGTTGACCGTGGCGACCACGAACTGCCGCCCCGACTGCGCCTCGAGCGCCGACAGCTTGGAATCGAGATCGACCTTCTGCTCAGGGCGAAGCAAATTCGCCTGATCGACCACGCGCCCGGTCAGCGGCGGGAAATTCTGCGCGACCGCGGGCAGCGCAAATAGCGCCAGCCACACCGCAGCGATGAGCCTGAGCAATCGCCTAGCTCGCGTTGCCGAAGTCGACCTTGGGGGCTTCCTGCGCGGCGGCCGAGGCGGCGAACGGGACCTTGGGTTTGGCGCCGTAGAACACCTTGGCGCCGATCGCGTCGGGGAAGGTGCGGATGGTCGTGTTATACGCCTGCACCGCCGTATTATAATCGCCGCGCGAGGCGCGAATGCGGTTCTCGGTGCCTTCCAACTGGTCTTGGAGCGACGAGAAATTATTCAGCGATTTCAACTCGGGATAGCGTTCCTGGATCATCGGACCCATCAGCGGGCGAACCGCAACCCCGACTTGCGCTTGGGCCTGGTCGAATGCCGCCACCTTGGCCGGATCAGACAAGTCGGCCGGGCTGAGCGTCGTCTGGGTGGCACGCGCGCGGGCCTCGCTGATCCCGATCAGGACACTGCTTTCCTGCGCCGCGGCAGCTTTCACCGTCTCGACCAGATTGCCGATCAAATCGCTCCGGCGCTGGTAATCCGCCTGCACATCGGCGAACCGCGCGTTGACGACTTCTTCCGCGGTCGGGACCGAGTTCAGTCCGCAGCCGGCCAGGCTGAGCGCGACAAACGGAGCTAATACGAAAGTATTGCGGCGGGCAGTGGTCATTGCGTTTCCCCCTTAAGGAACGGTAGCGTCATGACGTAGAAACTGCGGGGCGCGGTTTCAATGACCGATGGGGTGCAATCGACATGCTGAGTGAATTCAAGGCCTTCATCGCCAAGGGCAATGTGCTCGATCTGGCGGTCGCGGTAATCATCGGCGCGGCCTTCGCGACAATCGTCGCTAGCCTGACCGATGACCTCATCATGCCGGTGATCGGCGCGATTTTCGGTGGGGCCGATTTCTCCAGTTATTTCACCGTGCTCGGCGCCATTCCGTCCGATTATAAGGGCGATCCGACCAGCTATGCGGCGCTTAAGGAAGCCGGCGTCGCGGTGCTCGGCTGGGGCCAGTTCCTGACCGTCCTGATCAACTTCCTGATCCTCGCCTTCGTCATCTTCCTGCTCGTCCGCCAGGCCAACAAGATTGTTAAAAAGCCCGACGAGGCACCTGCGGGCCCGAGCGAAGTCGATCTGCTCACCCAGATCCGGGACGAGTTGAAGAATCGGCCGTAGGGTAGTCGCGCAAGCGAGTGCTTGGGCAACGGCGCCGCCAACGCCAGCGTCGGCATGGCCGTCAGCAGAAACGCGAGCCGCAATTTCGCTAATTTCCCCATCATTCGCCTCATTATCGATGGGACGAAGCAGAAGTCGGTCGAGCGGCAATGCGGAGAAAAGGTGGGGAGGTTCTGTTGCCCGGCCCTCCCCGGGCCGCTGGAATCCCATTCTGTTGCCCGGCTGGGTCCGGCCGCGCTTTCGTCCTAGTAACTTCTGACCGTTAGGCCGTCAGTTACGCGGCAATCGCAAGAGCCTGATTATCGTTGGCACTTGTGTGAATGAGCCTTTGCGGTGGTCTCCTACCGATCGGCAACCTGGCCTTTACTGCACTCGTCGATCCTGTTTCGCCCCCATCATCAACCCTGCCCAGCTCAATTCGAGCACCGTACGGGGCTGATGGTGGAGGCGCCGGGGTACTGCCCCCCGGGTCCGAAATGCCTATTCCACCAAATACTCTACCGACATAGCCAGTTGCCTGGCCTGCCAAACATAGGGAATTGCGGACGAATCCACAAGCAATTGACAAATTGGCCGCCAGCGGGGAACCGTTTCGGAGCCGATGGCGTTGAAACCGTTCTTGGTAAGACGCGACACCGCCGTCGCGATCAACAAGGGGATTATTATGAAGAAGATTTCGTTCGCGCTGGTTGGCGCTGCCTCGCTCGCTCTTTCCGCCTGTGGCGGTCAAGGCGACGATGCCCTGGCTGAAAATGTCCAGGAAAATTACGAGAATGCCGCTGAAAACGTCGACGCCATGGCCGCCAATGCGACCGGCGCCGAAGCCGCGACCCTGAGCAACCAGGCCGATGCCCTGGAAGCCGAAGGCGAGCGCAAGGAAGAAGCGATCGACGACGCCGACGTCAATTCGATGAACGCCGTCAACGCGATGTAATCGAGTTGAGCCGCCTTCGGGTGGTTCGAACGAAGAAGGCCGGTGTCCCTCGGGACGCCGGCCTTTTTTGTTTCTGCCACGGACATGACCTGCGCATCTCCATCACCGCCTTTCGCCTTCTCTTTCGCCCCAAAGCGCCATAGACGTTGCTTTTCCGGAGCGACGCGTGATGGAAACAGGGTCGGCACTCAGCGATGACGATCGGACCCTTGGCCGGGTGTTCATCAGCTATGCGACCGCTGATCGCATCGAGGCCCTGAAAATCTGCAAGGCAATCGAAAAGCGCGGAACTTCGTGCTGGATCTCCCTGCGCGACGTGGCACCGGGGGCGAATTACCAGGAAGCGATCGTCGATTCGATCCGCAATGCTCGGGCCCTGGTCCTGGTCTTTTCCAACGCTGCCAACGACAGCGACGAAATCAAGAAAGAGCTTTCGCTCGCCAGCCGCTTTCGAGTCCCGATCCTGGCGCTCCGGATCGAGGATGTCGATCCGAGCGACGCCTTTGCCTATGAACTGTCGACCCGCCAGTGGATCGATGCCTTCACCGGCCGGGACAAGTCGATCGACCTGCTGGTTGGTCGGATAGGGCAACTTTCCGGCGCGGGCCCCGTGGTCGCGCCTAGCGCATCGGCCGCCCGCCGTGGCACGATCTTCGCTGCACGCAATCGCCTTCGCCTCGCGGCCGTCGTCGCCGTCCTGTTGCTGGTGATCGCGGGCGCCGCATGGCTGTTGTTTCCGCGTCCGAAGGCGGCGCACAGCATGACCGTCCGGCTGGCCGGCTTCAAGCTCCTGTCGCCGGATCTGCCGGTAACGCTGCGCGACACGATCGATGCCGAGATTGCCGCCGCCTTCAACGCCGATGGCGCGGTCGGCGTGTCGACCGCAACCGCCCCCGTGCCCAGCGCGGCACCGGCCTATGCGCTGGGCGGAACCATCCAGCGCGACGGGCCGAATGTCCGGGTCATCACCAGCCTGATCAACGAACGGTCCGGCGCGACCTTGTGGACCGACAATTACGATTATGACGGCAATGAGGTTGCCAAGGTCCCGCGCCGTATCGCCGTCGATGCCGGCAATGTGGTGCGTTGCGGACTGTTCGGCGCGTCGACCTATCGCAAGGCACTGCCCGACCCCGTGCTTCGGGATTACATGCAATTTTGCGAAGGACATTGGGATACCAATCAGGGCGAGGGCCGAAAGGCACTGGTTCCCGCGCAACGGGTCGTTGCCGCCGTGCCGGATTTCTCCTGGGGTTGGGCCGGCGTGGCCGGCGGATATTGGAAAGTGGCCTCCGGTGCAGACAATGACCGGCTCGCCGAACAGGCGCGGGCCAGCGGCCGGGAGGCGGCGGATCGGGCAGTGGCGCTCGACGGAAGGAACAGCGAAGCGCTGTATATCAAGGCCATGCTAATCGATCGGCAGGATTGGATCGGCCGCGAATCCCTGTTCAAGCGCGCCATCGCGGCCCGGCGGCTCGATTGCGGCTGCGAGCATCATCAATATGGCTGGATGCTGGCGAATGTCGGCCGGGTATCCGACGCGGTCGCGCAATTGCGCCAGGCCAACAACATGCTCGCCCTCTATTTGTACACGCCGCTGTCGCTTGCCGATGCTTTAGTCGCCGCAGGCAAGCCCAAGGAAGCCGCAACCTATTTCGATGCCGCCATCCAACTCGCGCCGGACTCCGGATTTGCGAATGCAATTTCAGTGACCAAGGCCACTGCGATCGGCGACACCGAAGCGCTGCAGGATCCCAGGGCGCCGCTATCGCCCGCCAAGCGCGCGGCGCTGCTACAAGCAACGCGGGCCGTGGCATCGCGGGATGCCGGTGCCAATGCCGGCGCCGTCCGAGCATTGCTCGCGCTGCCGCAGGACCAGCAACGACATGATGTCGCGCTGCTGCTCGGCGAGCTGGGCGCCGATCATGACGCCTTTCTGCTCGCTACCCGCTTGTCGGCGAAGAATTATCCCGGTCCATCGCTCTTCTGGTACCCATCGATGCGCGGCGCGCTCAGCGATCCCGGCTTTCCGGCACTGGCGACGAAACTCGGCCTCATGAAATATTGGAAGACCACCCGCACCAGGCCCGACGTCTGCAATCAGCAGGCCCCGCCCCCCTTCTGTCGGATAATCTGATCCGGCGGATCAGGATCGCAGTCACCCTTCCCCTCCTCCTTCAGCTCCCGTAATCGAGCGTCATGACCGCCCCCGCCATCCCCGCCGCAACCCTCATCGTGATGCGCGACCGCGTGCGTGGGCCGCCTGAACTGCTTATGGTCGAGCGCAGCGCGGGGATGGCGTTTGCGGGCGGGGCAATGGTGTTTCCGGGCGGGCGGGTCGATTCGGCCGACGAAGATGCTGGCGCGCGATACTCACAGTCCGACGCCGCCGCGCGCATCGCCGCGATTCGCGAGACGGTCGAGGAGAGTTCGGTTGCGGTTGGCCTGTCGCCAATCCCCGATCCCGCACTGACCGCGACCCTGGCCACCGCGCTTCACGACGGCGCGCCGTTCGCCAATTTGCTCGCCGCACACGGCCTGTCGCTCGATCTCGCTGCGCTGACCCCGTTCGCGCGGTGGATGCCGGCGTTTCACCAGGCGCGGATTTTCGACACCTTGTTCTTCCTCGCCGAAGCGCCCCCGGGCGACTGGCATCCCACGCCCCAGCCGGGCGAGTGCGAGGCGGTGCTGTGGATCGGCGCGACCGAGCTGCTTCAGCGGATCGCCGCCGGCAGAGCCACCGCCATCTTCCCCACCCTGCGCAATCTCGAACGACTGGCGCAATTCGCCTGTGTGGCCGAGGCCCGCGCCGACGCCGCATCCTACCCGATCGAGACCATCACCCCGCGGATCGAGGAGGTGGACGGCACGCGCTATGTCACCATCCCCGACGGGCTCGGCTATCCGATAGTCCGCGAGCCGCTCGACACGGTCCGCCGCGGGGTCGGGGCGGCCGCCTTCCCCGCCGCATGAGCAAAAGCATCCGGCGATGGTTGTTCGTCGCGATCGCGGCCATCTTGATGGTCGTCGCGGTGATCGAAGGCGCCGGCTACATCGCTGCCCATCCGCAGGACATGCCGTGGACGCGGCTGACCCTCGACCAGCCGATCGGCCGCTTCACCGGCCCCAAGCTAGCCGCACTGGGCGATGATTCGCGCCGCTGCCGCGCGCTTCTGGCCAACGCCGGGATCGACGACCGCGCCGCCCCTGCCGTCACCGCCGCCCCGCCGTGCGGCTTCACCGACGGCATGCGCCTCGACCGCGACCCGCCCTTCCGGCCAACCGGGGTCGTCACCGCCTGCCCGGTCGCCGCCGCTTTGGTGCTGTGGGAGCGCGACGTGGTCCAGCCCGCCGCGCGCCGTCACCTCGGCACCAATGTCACCGGCTTCGACCATGCCGGAAGCTATGCCTGCCGCCGCATTGGAGGCGGGCCTGAGGGCCGGTTCAGTGAACATTCGACCGCCGACGCGATCGACATCACCGGCTTCCGGCTCGCGCGCGGCGCGAGCGTCAGCCTGCTTCGCGACTGGAACGGGGAGAGCCCCCGTGCCGCCTTCCTGCGCGAGGTGCGCGATGGCGCCTGCCGCCTGTTCGCCACCACCCTCTCGCCCGATTACAACGCCGCCCACGCCGATCACTTCCACCTCGATTTGGCATCGCGCGGCGCGGTTGGTGGGCGGCTCTGCTCCTGACCCACGCAGTGCCATAGAAAAAGGGCTCGCGCTTCGCAGCGCGAGCCCCTTTCGGCTCCAAGCTTTCGCTCCGGGCCTATTTCAGATGGTTCGACAGATGCTTGTTCATCTCGAACATGGTGCAGCTATCCTTGCCGAACACCTTTTTCAATTTGTCGTCGGCCAGGATCTCGCGCTTGTTGGCGGGATTCTGGAGGTTGTTCTTGCGGATGTGATCCCAAACCTTGGACACCACTTCGCTGCGCGGCATGGGATCGTTGCCGATGATCGCGCCGAGTTCGGGCGACGGTTGAACCGGGCGGGCGAGGCCACCCCCTGCTTTACGACCCGTCCCGCCTGCTGCTTTTGCCATATGGCCCTCCTGTTGTGTTCGATCCTCGATAGAGCGCAATCCAAAGCGCTTGGCAATGCCCTGTCGTGAGGGTGCGCCTCAGGCGCGCGACGGACCGAACGGGACCACCTTGTTGGCGGCATCGTGACCGATATCCGCCGCGCCGCCGAATGCGATCCCGGCGCGGTCGCACCAGTCGCGCACGATCGCCTCTCCGTCGGTCGAGAATTCAGGTTCGTTTTCAATCACGTCGGAGACCCTTCCGAGACGCAATCTGCGGATGCCTCGGACGTTGGCGCTGCCGGTCAAATGGAACATCGCGCGGTCGATGCGATAATATTGCTCGCTGACTTCCTCGATCAACAGGTCGCGTCCTGCCAGCTCGGGTTCCAGCGCGGTACCAAGTAAATTCGACAGGACGGTCAAGTTGAAGGCCATCGCCGGCCCGTCCAGCCCAGTCTCCAGCGCTGAGTCGCTGCGCTGCACAATATAGTCCAGCGCGCGGTGGATCGCTGCCTCGCCGTCGTCGCGCAGCACGTCCTGCACCATCGGCCCGTGCGCCACCTCGTGCCCGGCCTTGTGCAATCCAGCCAGCAGGAACCCGGCGTCGCTATAGCCAAGATAGAGTTTCTTCCTCGCCGCATTGGTGCGATCGAGCGAAGCAGCCTCGGCAACGCGGTTGGATCCATAGCCACCGCGTGCGAACCACACGGCGTCGACCGATGGGTCGGCCATTACATCTCGCAGCGCTGCCAGCCGTGCCGCATCGGGGCCGGCGAAATGGCCGTCGGTCAGGAAACATTGCGAATGGATGGCAAGCTCGCAATCGCCCCGCGCTGCGGCGATCGCCATTACCTGCTCGGCGGCCTCGCGCTTCAACGGGCAACTCGGCGCAACAACGGCAATTCTCATCCGATACCCCAATTGCAAGCCAGCTCGCATATCCATAGGGCAGCGGCGATGAGCAATTCCACCACTTACTTTTTCTGCGGCATCGGCGGCAGCGGCATGTTGCCCCTGGCGTCGATCCTGCGCGCCCGCGGTGCCAAGGTCGCCGGATCCGACCGCTCGCTCGACGCCGGACGGCTGGGCCCCAAGTTCGATTATCTCCGCAGTCTGGGGATCGCGCTTCATCCACAGGACGGCAGCGGCCTTGCCGACGGCATGACCCTGGTTACCTCGGCGGCGGTCGAGAGCGACATCCCCGACGTCGTCCGCGCCACCGAGCTCGGCCTCGACCGGGTCACGCGCCCGCAACTGCTCGCCCAACTCCTCAACGCCGCGCAGAAAAGCGTCGCGGTCGGCGGCACCAGTGGCAAATCGACCGTGACCGGGATGATCGGCTGGATCCTCCACGCCTGCCACCGCCAGCCAACCGTGATGAACGGCGCGGTGATGAAGAATTTCGTCTCCCCCTCGGCGCCATTTTCCAGCGCGCTGGTCGGTGACCCCGAACTGTTCGTCAGCGAGGTCGACGAGAGCGACGGCTCGATCGCGCTCTACCGCCCGTCGGTCGCAGTGCTGACCAACGTCAGCCTCGATCATCATTCGATGGAGGAATTGCGCAACCTGTTCGGCGCCTTCCTCTCCCGCGCCGGCAAAGCGGTGGTCAATCTCGACGATCCCGAGACCCGCGCCATGGCCGACATCGTCCCGAATCCCGCCGGCTATGGCTTTGACAGCCCCGGAGCGGCGTTTACCGGCCGCGACCTGCACCTTGGCCCCAACGATTGCTCCTTCACGATCGAGCATGAAGGCAACAGCGCCAAGGTCGCGCTCCAGGTCCCTGGCCGCCACAATGCCTCCAATGCGCTTGCCGCGATCGCCGCCGCCGTATCGCTCGGGGTCGCCTTGCCCGATGCCGCCGCCGCGCTCGGCCGGTTCGAGGGGCTGAAGCGCCGCCTGGAGATCGTCGGCACGGCGAACGGCGTCATCGTAATCGACGATTTCGCGCATAATCCGGACAAGATCGCCGCCAGCCTCGCCACGCTGACCGCGCATCCGGGGCGGTTGCTGGTCATGTTCCAGCCGCACGGCTTCGGCCCGCTCGCCAAGATGGGCGAGGAATTGGCAGCGACCTTCGCGGAGGGCTTGCGCGACGGCGACCGGCTCTATTTGCCCGATCCGGTCTATCAGGGCGGCACGACCGACAAGACGCGCGGCGCCGATTGGCTTGCCGAAGCGATCCGCAGTCGCGGCGGCGACGCCCGCCACCTGCCCGACCGCACCGCCATCGCCGACGCGCTGATCGCCGACGCCGCGAGCGGCGACCGGATCGTCATCATGGGCGCTCGCGACGATACGCTCAGCGACTATGCCGCCGACTTGCTGGAGCGATTGTAGCGATGCCCAAGCTGTTCCTGGACTGCGATGGCGTATTGGCCGATTTCGACGCCGGCGCCCGCGCCGCATTGGGTGGCCTGACCTCAGCGCAATTTGAGGAACGCCACGGCAAGCGCGAATTCTGGCGTCGGCTTGCCAACACCCCCGATTTTTACGGCACGTTGCCGCTGATGCCCGATGCCCAGGCGCTGTTCGACGCGGTCGAGCATCTGCGCCCGACGATCCTCACCGGCCTCCCGCTCGGCACCTGGGCCGCCCCGCAGAAAGTCGCCTGGGCCGAGCGTCACTTTCCCGGCACCCCGATCATCACCTGCATGGCGCGCGACAAGGTGCGCTATATGGAAACCGGCGACGTACTGGTCGACGACCGCGAGGATCATCGCGACAAATGGGAAGATGCCGGCGGACTGTTCGTCCACCACCGCAATGCAATTCAGTCGCTCGACGAACTGACCGCGACCTTCCCGTCGATTTCCGTTTCAAGCTGATCCATCCGCCACGGCAGCGCGGACCAATCGGCCAGGCTCGTCGGCTCCTCGACCCCTGCCAGTCCGACCTGCGGCCATTCGTCGTCGCGCGGAAAATAGGCCGTCCCGAACAGCCAGTCCCACAGCGGGGTCGCGGCGCCGAAATTGCGGTCGAAATGTTGCGGCTCGAGCGAATGATGGATCCGGTGATAGCGATTGTCGACCACCAGCCGCCGCATCACCGGTCCCAGCTTCAGCCGCGTCGCCGAGTGGAGATAGATCGGCTGCCAGCTCAGCAACAGACCGATCAGGAACGGCCGCGGCCCGAACGCCGGGGTCAGCAGGCTCATCGGCAGCGCCACCATCGCTGCGAACATGATGATCTCGGTCCAGTGATGCCAGCTATTGGTCGCGCTCAGATTGCGGATCGCATGGTGCGGCGCATGCCATCGCCACAACCAGCGATGCTGGATGCGATGCTCCCAATAATAAAAGAAATCCTTGGCCAGGATGATCGCAATTCCGACCAGAACCGCCGCCGCCCAGGCGGGAAG
Organism: Sphingomonadales bacterium; assembly: GCA_038234545.1. GTDB lineage: Bacteria > Pseudomonadota > Alphaproteobacteria > Sphingomonadales > Sphingomonadaceae > Sphingomicrobium. The sequence continues at coordinate 14,253 of JBBQTM010000010.1, read as the reverse complement.
CCCGAGCGCGGCCTGCGGGTCGATCTCGGGTGACGCCCCGCTCACACCGACGAGTGCCAGCACTGCAGCAGTCAGCGCGACCTGGGCGCCAACGTAGACCAGCCAGATGCGAAGCCCGGTGAGATTGCGCTCCGGCGGCGGCTTACCAGCTTGCGGAAACGCCAGCTCGACCGCGCGAAACAGCGCCAGCCCGACCAGCAGCCCGCCCAGCGTGCGTACCGCATCGTTGAGAATCGTCTCGAGGATCGCTTCGCTCCAATATGCCGACGGCGGCGGCCCTGGTGGGGCCGCCGCCGCTCGCAATCAACATCCGTGACCTGTCCCGTGCCGATCAGGCCGCAGCGGCGACATCCACCTTCTCGACCCATTCCGGCCAGAACACCGGCTCGCGGTTCGACCAGCCCGGCGCGGTCGCGGCGCTTTCGCTGATCGATTGCAGCAGGACGCGCCGCTTTTCGGGATGCAAATGGGGCAGTGCCGAGGCGGCACAGAAAGCCGCCGGCAGCCACGGCCGCACGCTCGCCCCGAGCAGGCGCTCGTAGAGAAAGCGGAATGCCGCGAAGCTCGGCAGGCGATCCTGCCCAAGGTCGAAGGCGGCGAGCGTCACCAATGTGCCGAGGAACGGCTCGATCATGTCGAGCCCGCTGTCATCGGGGATCTGCACGCGAAGGTGGTCGATCTGCTTATAGAAGCGGCCCTGGGCGCGGATCGAGGCGGCCTCGCCATCGTCGCGGGCCCAGATGTCGATCGGGTCGGCGCGACCAAAACCGATGTCGAGCGAGCGGCGGATATAGCGCTGCGTCGCCTTCGGAAAACTGGCGAATTCCTTAAGCTCTGCAATCAGCAGTGCACCGCCTGCTGGCTGACTGGTCCGCGTCGTCATCACCCGACTCCTTTTGCCTGGGAGAGATCATGCGGCCGGCCTGGTTGCAAAAGGCTTAACCACGATCCCACCCCCCATTCACATTGAATCAAAGGGATAGCGCCGCGGCAAGGGAGAAGTGTTCACATCGGACCATTGAATCCGGGTGTGTGGGAATATTGCAACTGGGTGTCACCCCGGAGTCAGAAACGAGTCAGTCGTGCGACGATTCCTCGGGAAAGCTCGACGACGGCGCCGGCTCGTTGCCGCCAGGCTGCGTCGCCGCGATCGGATCGGACGCGTCCATCGACTCGTCGGAGCCGACATCGGTCTTGCTATCAAGGTCTTCCGGGTTCTTCTTGAGCTTCAATTCAAGCTCACGATCCGGAGCCTTCTGCTCAGTCGCGGCCGGCGTCGCCGCCTGATCGGTGGGGCCGTTGTCGTTTGATTGATCGGTCACGCAGGTCGTTCCTCCCTCGAATGTGTCAAGACAAACGATTACCGCCTGATGCGCGTTCCGTGCCGTCTCCATGTGCCTGTTCGACGGAGAGGGCTCATGCTTCTGCCAAGCGACCCCATGCTTCTGCCAAGCGACGGCGGGCGGATTGCATGCGCGGCGCGCCCTTGCCACTGTCGAATCATGGATAGTGCACCGCTCCACCCGGCCGGCCGCTTCGCCGATTGGCCGCTCGCCCTCAAGTCGATCCTCGGTTTCTGGCTGGTCTATGCCGCCACCGTTGTCGCTCGCGCCTTGCTCGGTTCCGACCCACTGACCATGCTCCAGAACAAATTGGTCACGCTCGGGGTGGGGATCATACTCATCGGCTTGATCTATGTCGCGATCGTCGTGATCGGCGGGCGCGAGGCCAGCAACCGCCGCAAGATTGCAGTCGCGGGTATTGCCTCGTCAGTTGCCGCCTGCGCCATGGCCGGGCTGCTCATGCTTGCCGACGGCAAGATGCGCGAGAGCAAGGAGGAATTTCGTCACCAGGCGAAGGAAGGCATGGTGATCATCGAAAAGGGCAACACGATCCGAATCGAGCGCACCGCGAGCGAGCCGTTGGTGCTGACCCTGCCCAGGATGAAGGACATCGAGGGGTCGAAGAAAGTCCGCTACGCCGCCGACGCAGCGGTGATCTGGCTGTTCTTCTTTGCCGCTTGGAGTGCTTTCTATCTCGCCACGGTCGCGCAAGCGCAGGCGCTTCGGGCCCAGCGCCGCGCCGCCGCCGCGGAAAGCGCCGCCCAGACCGCGCAGGTCCGCGCGCTCCGTTACCAGGTCAACCCGCACTTCCTGTTCAACACGCTCAATTCCCTGTCGTCGCTGGTGATGACCGGCCGCACCGAGCGCGCCGAGGAGATGCTGCTCGCATTGTCGACCTTCTTCCGCACGAGCCTGTCCTTGAACCCCACCGCCGACGTCACGCTGGCCGAGGAAATCGACCTCCAGCGCCTGTATCTCGAGATCGAGAAAATCCGTTTCCCGAGCCGCCTGAAGGTCATCATCGACGTGCCGCACGAATATGAGAATGTCCGGCTACCGGCGCTGATCCTCCAGCCGCTGGTCGAGAATGCCATCAAATATGGAGTCTCTCCGACCAGCGATGTCGTCACGCTGACGATCACCGCCAGAGCGCTTGGCGACGACCGGCTGCAGCTCAGCGTGACCAACAGCGGCACGACCGGCCAGGCCAAGCGTCGCGGCCGCCGCGACAGCGACCGCATCGAAGGCACCGGGGTCGGCCTCGCCAATGTTTGCCAGCGGCTCGAGGCGCGATTCGGATCTGAGGCGACATGCGATTATGGTCCGCTCGACGATGGCGGATTCGAAGTCCGCCTGACCATGCCGCGGGAACTGATCGATGGATGAACCGCCGCTCAAGGTGCTGATCGCGGACGACGAGCCGCTCGCTACCGAGCGGCTGCAACTTTTGCTCGCGCGCACCGGCGGAGTCGATCTGGTTGGCGCGGCGAGCGATGGCGACGCCGCGATCCGCATGGCCGAGGCGCTCAATCCCGATGCGGTCCTGCTCGATATCGCCATGCCCGGGCTCGACGGGATCGACGTCGCCCGCGCATTGGCCCGCCGACGCCCCTCCCCCGCCGTGATCTTCATTACCGCTTTCGACCAGTTTGCGGTCGCTGCGTTCGAGGTGGCAGCGGTCGATTATCTGATGAAGCCGATCGAGCCGACGCGGCTGGTTGCGGCCCTGGATCGCGCCCGTCTCCATCTTAGAAATCGTGACGAGCAGGACGCCGCGCACGACAGCGCCGACGTCTCGCCATTTTTGGAGGAATTCTGGGCCTCGGACCGTAGCGGTCTGGTGCGCATCGCCGCGCGCGACATCGACCGGATCACCGCCGAGCGCGATTATATGCGCCTCCATGTCGGCGCGCGCAGCTGGCTGATCCATCATTCGATGGCGGCGCTGGAGGAGCGGCTCGATCCGCAGACCTTTGTCCGCCTGCATCGCTCGGCGATCGTCCGGCGGAAGTTTATCGCGGGCTTTTCGCGCAATCCCTCGGGGCGCTGGATCGCGCGGCTCGCCGATCACAGCGAGCAGCCGGTCGGGCGGCTGTACGCCGACCGCGTGCGCAGCATCGCCGGCCGCTAGGACTTTTCGACCGCGTCGCTTTTGCGGTCGACCGCCGAGGTCACCGCCACGTCAAACGTCACATTGCCGAGCGTGCGGAAAATGTCGGGAATGGTCTCGACCGCGATCAATATCGCCAGCGGCGCGACCGGCACACCCATGGCGAAGGCGATTGGCGCGATCGAACTGAAGAAGCTGATCTGCCCTGGCAGACTGACCGCGCCATAGCTCGCCACCGCCGCCACCGCGATCCCGGCGAGCAGGCCGGACGTCGTCAGTTCGACCCCCATCCAGTGCGCGACATAGATCGCCACCGCGACGTTCATCGCCGGCCCGGTCGCCCGAAACAGCGCCACCGCCAGCGGCAGCGAGACGTCGGCGACCTGGTCGCGTACCCCCATCAACCGTGCCGCTGCGAGCATCGCCGGCAGGGAGGCCAAACTGGACTGGGTGGAAATCGCCACCGCCTGCGGCCCGATCATGGCGCGGGCGAAGGTCACCACCCCGCGCCCGCCGATCGCCGCAATGCCATAGGCCGCGAGCGTCACCAGAACGCCCACCGCCGACAAGAGCACGACGTAATGGAGCAACGCTGCGAATGCCGCGCCGCCCGCCCCGGCGCCGACCGCGAACGCGAGCGCGAACACCCCCAGCGGTGCGATCCACAGCACCCAGCCGATCATCACCAGCAAGGCATCGCCGACGCCCTCGAACAGCGCCACCACCGACTGGCGCTTCTTGCCCTCAATCCGGGTCAGCGCCAGCGCGAACAGGAAGGCGAAGATCACCAGTTGCAAAATCTGCCCTTCGGCCGCGGCACTGATGACATTGGCCGGAATGATCGAGCGGAAGAAATCCGCGACCTGCGGCACCGGCGCCCCCGCCACCGCCGGGTCGATCGCCGCCAGCCCCGCGCGCAACGCCTCTCCGGCATCGGCGGGCAGCGGGAAGGCATCGAGCAGCCCGATCGTCGCCACCGCTCCGAAGATCGCCGAGGCGGTGCAGATGATCACGAACCACACGACCGATCGTCCCGCGATCCGGCCCGCCTTCGCGGCTTCCGCACCCCGCGCAATGCCGGTCACCAGCAATGCGAAGATCAGCGGAATGACGGTCATCTTGAGCGCATCGAGCCACAGCCCGCCGACCAGCGACGCCACCTTCAGCGCCGGCTCGCGAAGTCCGTCCCCCATCCGCGCCGCCATCGCGCCGAGCAGCAGCCCGACCACCAGCGCCCCAAGGATATAGACCGCCCGTGCGCCTTTGATGGTCCCGGCGGCGGTCGCCTCGGGGTCGTCGCTTGATTTTTTCACCTGGTCGTTCGGTACTGACGGCATCGGGTCGCTCCGTGAAACTCGCGCTTACGCTAGCCGCCATCCGCGACCGAGGAAACCGTCCCGTCTCCGGGTTCGTTCACGTACCATGTTCGTCAAACCCCCCGGCTTCCGTTGCAGGTGCCGCAACATTTAATCCCTGCCCCGCGCATCGCCCGCCGCGCTCGTGCGTTTCATCTCGCATCAACCACAAAGCCGCGGAGTAAGCGCATGTTAGGTACCGACGACAACACGACCATCCTCAAGACCCTCACTTCGACTCTCAACGACAGCGTCAACGGCTATCGCGAAGCGGCCGAGCATGCCGAGGGCGAGCAGTTCCGCGAGATCTTTCGCACCAATGGCAGCGAGCGCGAGCGCGTCGCTGGTGAGCTTGCCGGCGAAGTGCGCCGTCTTGGTGGCACGCCTGACGAAGACGGCACATTGCTGGGCAAGACCCACCAGGTGTTTCTCGACCTGAAGGCCGCGGTCACCGGCCGCGACGACAAGGCGATCATCAACGAGGTCGAGCGCGGCGAAGATTATATCAAGGCGAAATTCGAAACGGCATTGAAGGCCGACGAACTGTCGCCCGAGAGTCGCGAAATTGTCGAACGCGCGTTCCAATCGGTCCGCAAGGGGCACGACCAGATCAGCGCCCTCAAGCACGGCCTGGAGGCATAAGCATGAGCATTTTCAGCAAGATCAAGGATGCCATTTTCGGCAAGAAGGCGGTCGCGCCGGAGGATCGTCCGCAAATTCCCGCGGGCATGGACGGCGGGCCGCCGGCAGGATCGCCGCAACCCGCGCCCACGACCACGGCACCGACCGAGCAGGTTGATGTCGTCCAGTCGCTCGATGACATGGCTTTGGCCAAGGGCAATCCGGATCTCAACTACAAGACCTCGATCGTCGACCTGATGAAGCTCATCGGGCTCGATTCCAGTCTCGACAATCGCAAGGAACTGGCGACCGAACTTGGCTACACCGGCGACAAGGACGGCAGCGCGGAGATGAACATCTGGCTGCACAAGGAAGTGATGCGCCAGCTCGCCGCCAATGGTGGCAAGGTGCCGACTTCGATGACCGACTAAGGTCCAGCGTGCCGACAATCGGGGCGGTGGGAGCAATCCCGCCGCCCTTGTTGACTCACCCGACCTTCTGCCCGGTCGCCATTTCTTGCACCACCCGCATCGCCTCATGCGCCGACAACGCGGATCCTTCCTGCCACAGCCCGACATAGCTCAGATGCTCGCCCGCGAACGCGATCGGCCCCTCGGGCTTGAGCAGTTCGGCATAGGCCGGTCCGCGCCTTTCCCCACCGAAATTACGCCCCACCGCGCCGACCCCTTCGGACCACGGCACCTGACCCCAATTGACCGCCACCGGCGAGGCCAGAAGCCGCGACTTGCCCGGATGCAGCGCCTCGATCGAGGCCGCGCTCAGCCGGATCTGCTCGGCGATCGGTAGCGCGACGAACTTGTCGGGATTGCCTTGATTGGTCCAGCCCACGACATAAGCGCCGACGATCACGCCACGTTCGCCAAGCAATCCGGCCGACGGGTACATGACATTCTCGTTGAGCCGGTCGGTCCAGGCGTTGCCGCCGTAAATCCCCTCGCCCGTCTCCCAGAAGCGCGGCGCCTCGAATGCGACTTTGGCGCTCTTGAGATATTCGACTCCCTTCAGCGCCGCCTTCTTGGCGGGGGAGAAATCGCTCGCGATGCGCGCCAGGATCGGCGCCGGAAGCGTGCAGATGCAATAATCGGCGCGGGTCGCCTCGTCCCCATGCTCGATCCGCACGCCCGCACCTTCCCGGCGGATGGCGGTTACCGGGACGCCCAACCGGACTCTCGATTTGACCGTTTCGAACATCGCCGCGGCGATCCGGTCCATGCCGCCGACCGGCTGCAGCATGGTCGCCTGCATGTCGATGATCGCCTCGAAGATCAGCGGCAGCCCGACCGCCGGTCCCGACAAAATTTCCTTCAGGCCGAGCGGCTGGAGCGGAACGCCTGGCCGATCGTAACCGCCCGGCTCGGTCGCAAATCCCGAGCTTGGGAAAGCCTGCAACTTGCCATTGGGATCGAGCCCCGCCCAATTGCGCAGGAAGCCGCGAAACAGGTCGCGGTCGGCCTTGGGCATCACCGTGTCGAGGCCCTTGTGATCCATCGCGGTGACCAGCAATTCGGCCAGCCGCCCCTGCAGATCGAAGATCATCTGCCGCTCGCGGTGGACCTTGCCGCCAAAGTCCCAGCCCGCGGCACGATTGGTATTGACGAAAATTTCCAGCGGCACGCCAAGCTGCCGGGCATAGCCCAGGATCACATGATGTGAGCTCGGCAAGCGCGCCGCACCGGCGTTGAAATATTGCCCAGCACTAAAGTTTGCGCGTTGCAACGGTCGGTCGATCTGCTCGATCCGCTCGTTCCCGCGCATCGTCCACACCCGTCCGCCAACCCGCTGCTGCGCCTCCAGCACGGTTACTGCATAGCCTGCCTTGCGCAATTCGATCGCCGACACCAGCCCGGCGATCCCGGCGCCGAGCACGACCACACGCTTGCCCGCGCCGCTCCCCGCCGGAAGGCCGAACCCCGCTGCCTTGGCCGATCCGGGCGAGGCTATCCCCAGCATCTGGAGCGCCGCGACGCTCGCCCCCGCGCCGCTCAACAGCCCCAGGTCGCCCAGCAATCGCCGTCGTGTCAGTGCCATGATTTTCCCCCCGGAAATTTATCCCTACTTGCGTGCCGCCGTCACTTCGATCTCGACCAGCCAGCCGGGATCGACCAGCCCCGCCACCTGCATCGTCGAGCGCGCCGGTTTGAGCGGTTGCGCCGCCGTCCCGAAGAATGTCCTGTAACCGCGCATCATCCCCGCAAAATCCATCGCCTTGGCGCCCGGCGGCGCGACCAGGAACACGCGCATCATCACCACGTCGCCCATCCCCAGCCCCTGCGCCTTGAGCGCCGCGTCGATCTTGCCCAGCACCGATTTGGTCTGCGTCTCGGTATCACCGAACCGTTCGACGCTGCCTTGCGGCGCGTCGGCCTTGACCGCGTCGGGCACTGTGCCGCTGACATAGACCAGCCGCGCATTGCCCGGCACGGTCACGCTGCCCGCGATCGGCGATTCCGCCGACCCACTGCGCACGATGTCCTGCGCTTGCCCGCTGCCAGCGATCAGCCCCGCCGCCACTCCGCAAATCATCCAACGACGCATCACGACTCGCCCTCCCTGTCTCGCCGCGAACGTATCACGTCGCATCACGAAACGCGCCCTCGGCACTTTTTTCCGGCTAGTGCGTTGTTATGATGTCGGGAATCCCCTTTTCGACATCCAATTGCCCCACTTTTGTGCGGGGCTCGCGGCGGCGCAGGACTTGCGCCGCCGCCCTTGTATGGGCGACAGATGTCGCTCCTTTTTGTCGCCAGGACATGATCATGATCCGAATGCTCGCCGCCGCCGCCTTGCTTGTCTCGCTGCCGGTCGCCGCCGAGGCCGCGCCCAAGACCCGTGCCACGGTGACTCTCACCAGCCATCGCTTCACCCCGTCGCCAATCTATCTCGCCAGCGGCGTCCCGGTGCGGCTGATCCTGCTCAATCGCGCCGGCAAGAGCCATGACTTCACCGCGCGCCAATTCTTCCGGAACTCCCGCATCCTGCGCGGCCGCGCGCCGGGCGGCGAAGTCCGGCTCGCTGCGGGGCGCAGCGCGGTGATCGACCTCGTCCCCCGACGCGGCACCTACAAGGTTCATTGCGGCGAGTTCGGCCATCGCATGCTCGGCATGAGCACCATGATCGTCGTTCTCTAGGGGGCGAGCCTCAGCGCCGCTTGATCAGCCGTTCGATTGCGGCGTGACGCTTGCTCTCATCGCCATAATCCTTCTCGATCACGCTGCGGATTTCTTCCAGCTCGGCTTCGCCCAGATGCTCGATGCCGATGAATTCGTTGCGCGCGCCGTCGATCGCGCGGATCACCTCGTCAAGCTTGGCCTGGATCGCCGCGGCGTCGCGATTCTGCGCGTTCTGGATCAGGAACACCATCAGGAAGGTGACGATGGTGGTGCCGGTGTTGATCACCAATTGCCACGTGTCGGACCAGCCGAACAGCGGTCCCGAAAAGCCCCAGCCGACCACAATCCCGAGCGCCAGCGCGAACGCCCACGGCCGCCCCGCCGCCGCCGCGACCCGGCTCGCCAGATGCTCGAAGACGTCGCCCATCAGAACCTGCGGCAATCGCTCGGCGCTGGCCGTCCGGCAAAGCGATCGGTGATCGACAGATAGCGCACCCGCGCGCCCGACCGCCACAGCGCCTTGGCATAAGTCCGGGTCACGGCGGACGCGACCAGATCGTCCTTGGGATTCTGGGCGATCAGGAAGGGAACCCCGTACGTCACTGTCCCTGCGCTGTTAGCGCGCCCCAGCCGGGCCAAAGGCTGGATCCAGCCCAGATCCTTGGCAAGCGACAGGCCGGTGGCGGCAATCAGGACTTCACGCATGGCAGGGCTCCTTGTCGGTTGCCTCAGCCATATCGCCTTCATCCCGTCAGGTCACGCCGCTCTACCGTTACCAATCACTTGCTCGGTTCGGGTGGCTTCAGATGCGGCTCCAACTGCGCGATCAGCGCATTGGCATCGATGATCGATTCCGCCGCAATCCCCTCGTCGCCCGGGTTGACGAACTTGACCCCGATCATTTCGAGCGACTTGCGTCCCGGGAACAGGGCGATCCCCGACTTGCCGCGTGCCCGCGCGATGTAGGCCGCGTGAAGCATCATCGGCTCGTTGATCGCGGGCCCGTAGAATGCGCCGGTCACCGACACCAGTTCGAACTTGAGCGGAATGTCCTTGATCGGCTTCATCAGCCATTTCGGCTTGGGCCCCGCCCCGCTCGCCGCCTGTTTCGCGAGCGGCGCATAATGCTTGTCGACCATCAGCTCGGTGAGCGATTTCCACAGGCGCTTGGTCTCCGCTTCCTCGCCCATGATCTTGATCCGCGCATTGCTGAAATCGCTCCAGCTCACGCCAGGATCGCTCGCCAGGATCCCGGGCCGATCGCCCGCCGGTGCCTCCGCCCGCAGCCGGGTGACCAGGTCGGTGACCATCCCCGGCGCGATCCCGCCCCACAAGGAGCGCTGCCCGATCAACCGCCGTGCATCGGCCATCTTGCCCTCCGCCATCGCCGTCGCGGCTTCGGCAAAGGCGAGGTTCTCATCGACCGAGGATGCGTTCGCCGGGCTGCTGAACACGCCTTCGCTACGGTCGCGCGCAAAGGACAAGCGCGCCGCATCGAGCAGTCGGCGGGCATCGGCGGCATTGCCGTCCATCGCCGCATAGGACGCTTCCATCGCTTCGAATTCGGACTGCGGCGGTGACTTCTTGTACATCGCCTTGTCGAGTGCATAGATTGCCCGGATCGAGGTTCGCGCGGCGCGATAATCGCCGGCATCGGTGAAGCCGTACAGCGCCACGGTCTGGAATTGCGGCGCATAGCGCATCAGGTGAAAATAGGCCTGGCGCTTGGGTTCGCTCATGGTGCGGGTCAGCCGCAAGTAGCTCGCGGTTCGCTGCAGCGCGAGCGCATCGGCCCCGGCGCGAAGCACCGCCCGCGCCTGCACTGTCTCGGCCTCGGCAAGCTTGCCGGCGCGCGCCAGTGCCCAGGCCTCGATATTGGCGGCGGCGGTCTCGGTCGTGCGCATCAGCGACCAGTCGCCCGCCTGGGCGGAGATCAACGACGGCACCGCGCGCGCCGCGGCGGCGGCGGCATCCCATTGCTCGGCCTCGCCCAAGTGAAGCGCCTTGGCCAACCCAAGCTGCGCCCGGCGATAGCCGTCGCCCTCCGACTGCAGCGCCGCATCGCACGCCGCTGCGCCGGCCGCGCCGGACACCCGTCCCGTTTCCTTGTCGCCCGACATGGCCGCTTCCGACAGACCGGCGGTCGCGGTTACCAGTAGCAGGCGCCCCAATTTCTCGCCCGTGCTGACATGGCCGGTTCGCCCGTCACATTGCACGAACACGCTCGGCAGCTTGCCGGCCTTGGCCTGCGCCGCGGCGGCGGTCGGTGACGTGACCAGGACCACGCCGGCCGAAGCCAGCGCCAATGTTTTCGAGAAACGCATTTTATCCCCCCAAGGACTGACGATCAGAAATTCACGACGCATCAATATCTTGGCGACAGTTTAAGACAAGACAGGCCACGCACGAACTCTGCCCGGTGATGCACCGCTGCCACGCCTCGTCGCTAGGCAGACCAATCGCCTAATTCTGGACCAAGCGCACCAAGCTCCCGTCGGGATCGACCAGATAGGCGATCCGCATCCCCGAATGTTCGACCGCCGGCGGCTGCAGCCGCGGCTGTCCGCCGCGCGCCTCGGGCACCCCCGCCGCTATCGCCGCCGCATAAAAAGCGTCGAGATCGTCGAGCCGCAGGCAACATCCGAACGAACTCGTCAGCGGATCAAGGTCGGGAAACGGGAAAAACTCAAGCGTGAGGCCGCCACGCTCGAGAATCATCCACCCCAAGTCGCGCCACCCCTCCTCGAACCCGAAACCCGCGTAGAACGCAGACGTCGCCGAAAAATCGCGCGACGGAAGATTGGGCGTGGCATGGTCGGTCATGGTGTGGACCTCACGAAAGAATTGCCAGTTAAGCACTCCCTACGCCCATGCGGCCATTGCGCCCAGCCCATTCCATCCGATCGAGCCAGACATTCAGCCTGATATTCTAGGCGATCTGCTCGTCGTGGCTGTAGGCCAGGATCGTCAGGAACGCCTGCCGCGCGGCGGGCGAGCCGCCCTGATCGGCGGACGCGCGGAACTGCTCTGCCCTGGCCTCGTCGCAGCCATAAGCCAGCGCCATGTCGCCACCCGTCGCGATCACCTTGCAGCCGTCGATCGACCCGTCCGCGCCGATCGTCAGGAACAGCACCTGGCGCGCAAGCAAGGTGTCGCCCGGCTCGAGCTTGCCCGAATCGAGCGAAGCGGCAGGGCTGAAGCGGCGTTCGAAGGTGATCTTGGAATAGGTGCCCTGTGGCCCGCCGGTTCCGGTCACCTGCATGCTCGAGGCGACCGATTTTTCACAGGCCTTGGGCCCGGACGGCTCCAGGCTGGACTGGAACGTGCACGACTGCTGGGTGCCCTTGCCGTCGACCGTGACCGCAATCCGCTCCCACCACGGGAGGGACGATTCAAGGGTCGTGGCCGGAGCGGGAACAGAAGTGGAAGCGGCCAGAACCAGGCCAAGCAATGCAAGCACGCATAATCCCTTTCAACTGTGCCCGCTCTTCCGGCCATATGCCGTTCGAAGATCAAACCCGCAGGGATGAAATTGGTTGCTGCGCCACCGGCTGCACTTGATCGCGAAGCGCCGCCGCCCGGCAACCGCGCACAACAGAAAAGGGGCCCGGCATTGCTGCCAGGCCCCACTGCGCCGAGTATGGATTTGCCGGTGTTCGTCAGCTGCAAAGCCCGAAGGCCCCCCGCTTCTCGATCCTGACTCACCAGCTCAGGCGTCGCTTCCAATCAAGGCGGATCCGAGGATCCTCACTCCTTCGCTCGTCGCCCCATTCCGAAGAACGGTTAGCCTCCCGAAGGTGCTTCGCTTCAGACCCGAAGGCCTTTCCGCATCCTGAACTTCCGCGGCCCTTCTTGGGTTGGCCTGCTTCGCGCGGCTTGGTCTCCCTGGGGGGGAAACCGCCCTCGCAAAGGCGGACCTACTCTTCCGGCGCCTCTTGCCGACTGGTCCGGATTTTGGGTTTCGCTGCATCATCGCCCGAGGGCAGTTCCGCTTCAATTCCCGCATCCATCGCCTGCCGGCGGAGATCGGACCTTCCGTCCCTTCCTGTCCTTCCTGCCGTTGCCGGCGCTCCGAAGAGGCTGGGACTTCCGTCCCGATCACCACTGGAATATGCGCACGAATCCGAGTCGCGCAAAGCGGAATCTTGCGCTCCATGCCTGTGGATAACGGGGATATCGGCTATAACTTCAGATTCGCCTAGGTTGCCGTTTCGTTCCACTTTCCCTACCTCGCAAGCGTGCCCGAATCCCCCGCCTCGAACCCCGAACCCGCCTACCTGACCGGCCTCAACCCGCCGCAGCGCGAGGCCGTGCTCACCACCGAGGGGCCGGTACTGATGCTGGCCGGGGCCGGCACCGGCAAGACCGCCGCACTGACTGCGCGCCTCGCCCACCTCATCGCCACCCGCCGCGCCTGGCCAAGCCAGATCCTCGCCGTCACCTTCACCAACAAGGCGGCGCGCGAAATGAAGGAGCGGATCGCCAGGATTTCCGGCGGGGCGATCGAATCGATGCCGTGGCTCGGCACGTTTCACAGTGTCGCCGCGCGCATGCTCCGGTCGCACGCCGAGCTGGTGGGCCTCCAGTCCAACTTTACCATCCTCGACACCGACGACCAGCTCCGCCTGCTCAAGCAGCTCATCACCGCCGCCAACCTCGACGAGAAGCGCTGGCCCGCGCGCCAGCTCGCGTCGCTGATCGACCGTTGGAAGAACCGCGGCTGGACGCCCGCGCAGATCACCGCCGCCGAATCCGAAGGCTATGCAGCCGGTCGCGGCGCCGAATTCTACGCCGCCTATCAGGCGCGGCTCAAGACCCTCAACGCCTGCGACTTCGGCGATTTATTGCTGCACATGCTGGTCATTTTCCGCACCCACGCCGACGTGCTGGAAAGCTACCGCGACCGGTTCCACTACATCCTCGTCGACGAATATCAGGACACCAACGCCAGCCAGTATGACTGGCTCCGCCTCCTGGCCGAGCCGCGCCGCAACCTGTGCGTGGTGGGGGACGACGACCAGTCGATCTATTCGTGGCGCGGCGCGGAGGTCGCCAACATCCTTCGCTTCGAGCAGGACTTCCCCGGCGCGACCGTCATCCGGCTGGAACAGAATTACCGCAGCACCCCGCACATTCTCGGCGCCGCCACCGGCCTGATCGCGCACAACAATGGCCGCCTTGGCAAGACATTGTGGACCGAGGTCGACGCCGGCGACCCGGTCAAGGTCATCGGCGTGTGGGATGGCCCCGAGGAAGCGCGCCGCGTCGGCGAGGAGATCGAGGCCCATGTCCGCCGCGGCGGCACATTGGACGACGCCGCCATCCTGGTCCGCGCCCAATTCCAGACCCGCGAGTTCGAGGAGCGCTTCATCGCCATCGGCCTCGCCTACCAGATCGTCGGCGGCTTCCGCTTCTACGAGCGCGCCGAAATCCGCGACGCGCTCGCCTACCTCCGCCTCGTCGCCCAGCCGGCCGACGACCTCGCCTTCGACCGAATCATCAACACGCCTAAACGCGGCCTCGGCGACAAAGCGGTGGCCAACATCCACCAATTTTCCCGCGCCACCGGCCAGCCACTGCTGCTCGCCGCCGCGCAGATGGTCGACAGCGATGAACTCACCCCGCAGGCCCGTCGCAGCCTTGGCCGCTTCGTCGGCGACATCGCCCGCTGGCGGACGATGGCGAATTCCTCC
>JBBQTM010000009.1:0-40446 GCA_038234545.1 Sphingomonadales bacterium | reverse complement strand
GCCGCCGGCGTTGATGACGTAATCGGGGGCGTAGAGAATCCCGCGCTCCATCAATCGCCGGCCGTCGCCGTCGGTCTTGAGCTGGTTGTTCGCCCCGCCCGCGACAATCGGCGCGTTGAGCGCGGCGATACTGGCTTCGTCGAGGATCGCGCCGAGCGCGTTGGGGCTGAACACGTCGGCCTCGATGCTCATGATCTCGGCCGGATCGACGATGGCGGCGCCGCACTGTTGCGCCAGCGCTTGCGCCCGGCCCTGGTCGACATCGGCCACCGACAGCCGCGCGCCTTCGGCGGCGGCATGACGGGCCACTCCGCCGGCAACGCTGCCCGCGCCCTGGAGCGCGATGTGCAGCCCCGACACATTGTCCTTGCCTAGCGCGCGCTTGACCGCCGCCTTGATGCCCAGGAACACACCCAAGGAGGTATGCGGCCCGGGATCGCCGCCAACGCCCGTGTCGACCGGCAGTCCGGCGACATATTTGGTCTGGCGCGCGACCTCGATCATGTCGGCGACGCTCATCCCGACGTCCTCGGCAGTGACATATTTCCCGCCCAGCGAATCGACCGCGCGGCCGAACGCGGCGAGCATCTCGGGCGACTTGGCGCGGTCGGGACCGGCCAGAAGCACAGCCTTGCCGCCGCCGAGCGGAAGCCCCGCCATGGCATTCTTGTAGCTCATCCCGCGCGACAGGCGCAGCGCATCGGTCAGCGCGTCGCTGTCATCGGCATAATGCCAGAAGCGCGACCCGCCGCCCGCCGGCCCGAGATGGGTCGAATGCATGGCGATGATCGCCCGCAGTCCGGAGGCTTCATCGGTGACGAAATGGAGCGCTTCGTGCGCGTCGAAGTCGGGGTAACCCCAGGGGGTGGTCATGATCGGCGCAAGTCCTGCTCGCAAAAGAAAAAATGGGGCGATCGACGGGGCTTGAACCCGCGACCCTCGGTACCACAAACCGATGCTCTAACCAGCTGAGCTACGATCGCCGCAAGCGCCCTTGGACTAGGCGCGCCACGCCCTTAAGGGTCGCCACTGGATAACGCAAGGCAAGCCACGATGAACGCGACGATCGAAAAATTCGGATATCCGGCAACATTGGTGCGCGACTATCGCCATTGGGTGCTGCTGATCCGTCCGGCGCAGGTCACGGCGGGATCGCTTATCCTTGCTGCAAAGAGCGAAGCGACCGCTTATGGCGCCCTTCCCATCGACGCCTTTACCGAACAGGGCGCGATCGTCGCGAAAATCGAGAAAAAGCTACGCGACGTGGTAAATATGGATAAAATCAATTATTTAATGCTCATGATGGTCGATCCGCATGTTCACTTTCACATCATCCCCCGCTACCAAGGGGTACGTTCTTTCGCGGGACTGGATCTGGCCGACCATGGCTGGCCCGGCCCTCCCGACCTGAAATCGGCGATAGAACTGGATTCGGTGGCCATTGGGCAGGCAGTCGAAGCCTTTCGCTAACGTCAGTATCGACTACGTCGATAACCGACATCTACAAAACAGGGCATTTCGCTTGCGCATTCTTTTGGATTGGCGCAAATATTAGAGTCGGGGAGTGGACGTTGAATTCTAGTCGAACTGCAAGGCGCGAGCCGGACACGGTGCCATTGAAGAACACGCTTCTTCAAGCCGGACTATCGCCTTCCCTGGCGGATGTGCTCGATGACCTGCCGCACCGCATTGTTCATCTCGATCCGCGTCGCCCGTTCCGCGAACCCGGCATGCCGCGCAACGAAGTCATGTTCGTGACATCGGGATTGATCTCCAAATACAAGACCGATTCCAGTGGCCGGCGGCAGATCGTCGCGCTGCGCTTCCCGGGCGAGGGCGTGCTGCCGAGAGAGGGCAATGCCAGCTATGGCGTCCAGGCGATCGTGAAGAGCGAAATCATGCTCGGCAAGGCGGAAGATTTCGACAAGATCATCGCCAACAATCCCGAACTGGGCAATTTCTTCTGGCGGCTGGTCCAGCGCAACGAATCGATCGGCTATGAATGGATGGTCAATACCGGCCGCCGCGATTCGACCGCGCGCGTGGCGCATCTGTTGTGCGAAACCGCCACCCGTTACGGCATCGACGTGCACAGCGCGCCGCTGATCAACCCGTTCACCCAACAACAGATCGCCGACATCACCGGTCAGACCAGCGTTAACGTCAATCGCGTATTCGCCGATCTGGAGCGCCAGAAACTGATCAAGCGCAACGGTCGCGAAATCCGCTTCATCGACTGGCCCGAATTGCTGCGCGTGGCGAGCTTTCAGCCGGGCTATCTGGACTAGGCGAGCGCCCTTGCGCTCTCATGGGGGACGGTCCGGCACCCTCACGCCGTCTGCCCCAACGTTGCACAAGCGCTGACCCATTAATCGACGTCACAAACTTAACATTTGTTAATATTTGTTTACCATAAAGCAACCAATCGTAGCTTCACGCGTCTTTCGTCCTGTTCAGAGCGGGACGGTCGTTAGGAGCCTGATTATGCGTAAACAATTCTTGTTGCTTGGTAGCATTGCGTTGTCCACGGCGTTCGCGGCCGTTCCCGCGAACGCCCAATCGGTCACCTTCACGTTGACCGGTTCGCGCACCGCGACCTTCACACTCGATGACTCAATTCCCGATAGCTTCACCAGCAATGCGCTCACCGGAGATCAGATTTTCTTCAATAACATCGCTGGAAGTTTCGGCGGCATGGCCGGGACCGCCGACATTAGTTTCGGAACCAATCTTCTTGCGGATCTGAACATTCAATCATCAAATCTGGGGTTCACCCAGCTAACGGGGGCGGGCGACCTGTTCAGTGGTGATCCAGCTAACCCCATCTTCAACACCGGCACCTTCAGCCTGTCCGGCGGCTTCACGGCCGGTGCGGCTACGCTGACCATCACACGCGCAGCGGTCGCAGCAGTTCCGGAGCCTGCGACGTGGGCCATGATGCTGATCGGTTTTGGTGCAATGGGCATGTCCTTACGCCGTCGACGCAGGACGGAAAATTTGTCACAAGCTTCCTAGCCGGAACTAGCAAGGTTGGGGACGCGCTCGGATAGGTCGCGTCCCCCTCTCGCATCGAAGTCGCATTCAGCGCCGCGGCCCAGAATGCGCAATGATCGAAGCCCGTGCCGACGGGCATTCGCTGAAACTATCAAAGTGACCGTCAGAAAACCGTTCGGCTCCGGGCGTCCTGCGCCGGGCGAAGACTAAAGTAATTGAAGGGCATGGTGGGCGCGGCAGGGATTGAACCTGCGACCCCACCCGTGTGAAGGGTGTGCTCTACCACTGAGCTACGCGCCCATGCCTGGCGTTGCGCTGCCGATAGTGAAGGGCTTCCGGCCTGTCCAGCCTGCCCTCAGCCTATTGAACGGCGTCCTTCAGGATTCGCCCCGGGCGAAACTTGGGCTGGCTCGACGCCTTGATCTGCATCGGTTCGCCGGTGCGCGGGTTGCGCCCGACCGACGCCTTGCGCCGGGTGACCGAAAAATTGCCGAATCCGACAAGGCGGACCTCGTCGCCACGCTTCAACGCCGAGGTGATGACCTCAAGCATGGTCTCCACCGCACGCGACGAATCCGAGCGGCTGAGCCCGGCGCGGTCGGCGATCTGGCCGATGAGATCCTGCTTGTTCATACATACTCCCGAACTTGCTCGCGGGGACTCGCGGCCTTTCGTCAACACGGCTTTAAGGCAAGAACTGGCCGCGAAGTCAAAGCACTAGACCGGGATTGTCCCAGATTAATTCAAACTGGCCCCCAAAACAGGGTCGAATCAGGGTCTAGTGACGAATAGCCGGGCTTTCGACCGTTCCCGCCGGCGAAGGCACCGGCTCGGCAGCATGTTCGTCAACGTCGGACCATTCGATCGCGACGATCGGATCGACCAATGCCAGTGCCAGCACCTCGTCGACATGCGCCACGGGATGAATCTCGAGCGCATCCTTCACCGCCTGCGGAATTTCCGCGAGGTCCTTTTCATTTTCCGCCGGGATGAGCACGGTGGTGATCCCGCCGCGCAGGGCCGCGAGCAGTTTCTCCTTGAGCCCGCCGATCGGCAGCACCCGCCCGCGAAGCGTCACCTCGCCGGTCATCGCAACATCGCGCCGCACGGCAATTCCGGTCAGGGTCGAAATCATCGCCGTGACCATGCCGACGCCCGCCGATGGCCCGTCCTTGGGCACCGCGCCCTCGGGCAGATGGACGTGGATGTCCTTGCGCGCGAAGATCGACGGCTTGATGCCATAAGCGGGGCTTCGCGCCTTGACGAAGCTCATCGCCGCTTGGATAGATTCCTGCATCACTTCGCCCAGCTTGCCAGTCGTCTTGACCAGTCCCTTGCCGGGCACGGTGACCGCCTCGATGGTCAACAATTCGCCGCCCACTTCGGTCCAGGCAAGCCCGGTAACCGCGCCGATCTGATCCTCCTCCTCGCCCACGCCGAAGCGGTAACGGGTGACCCCGAGATAGTCGCCGACGTTGTCCGCGGTCAGCTCGACCTTTTCGACTTTTTTCTCGAGGATCTGGCGGAGCGACTTGCGCGCGATCTTGGCCAGCTCGCGCTCGAGCGTGCGGACCCCGGCCTCGCGGGTGAAATGGCGCAGGATGGCACGCAGGCCGTCGTCGGCGAACGACAATTCCTCGTCCTTCAGGCCGTGCGCTTCCATCTGCTTGGGGATCAGGTGGCGCCGCGCGATCTGCACCTTTTCATCCTCGGTATATCCCTCGAGGCGGATGATCTCCATCCGGTCGAGCAATGGTTGCGGCATGTCGAGGCTGTTGGCGGTGGTGACGAACATCACATCGCTGAGATCGTAATCCAGCTCTAGATAATGGTCCTGAAAGCGGTTGTTCTGCTCCGGGTCCAGCACCTCCAGCAGCGCCGAGGCGGGATCGCCGCGGAAGTCGGTGCCGAGCTTGTCGATCTCGTCGAGCAGGAATAGCGGATTGCTGGTCCCCGCCTTCTTGAGATTGGCCATGATCTTGCCCGGCAGCGAGCCGATGTAAGTTCGGCGATGGCCGCGGATCTCGGCCTCGTCGCGCACCCCGCCAAGCGACTGGCGCGCAAACTCGCGGCCCGTGGCGCGGGCGATCGACCGGCCAAGGCTGGTCTTGCCAACGCCCGGCGGCCCGACGAGGCACAGGATCGGCCCCTTCAACTTGTTGGTCCGCGCCTGGACCGCGAGATATTCGACGATCCGGTCCTTGACCTTCTCCAGGCCATAATGATCTTCATCGAGCACTGCCTGCGCCTCGGCGATGTCGCGCTTGAGTCGGCTCTTCTTGCCCCACGGCAGGCCAAGCAGCACGTCGAGATAGTTACGCGCGACGGTCGCCTCGGCCGACATCGGCGCCATGGCCTTCAATTTCTTCAGCTCGGACGTGGCGCGGGTGCGCGCTTCCTTGCTGAGTCGGGTCTTGCGGATCTTGGCACCAAGCTCAGCCAGCTCGTCGCCATCCTCGCCTTCCTCGTTACCGAGTTCGCGCTGAATCGCCTTCAGTTGCTCGTTGAGATAATATTCGCGCTGGGTCTTCTCCATCTGGCGCTTCACGCGGCTGCGGATCTTCTTTTCGACCTGCAGCACGCCAAGCTCGCCCTCCATGAAGGCGAACACCATCTCCAGCCGCCGCGACGGGTTCAGCTCACCTAGCAGCGCCTGCTTGTCGGCGACCTTGATCGACAGGCTCGACGCGACCGCATCCGCCAACATCGACGGATCGTCGATCTCGGCCAGCTGCACCCCGGTCTCGGCCGGGAGCCTTTTGTTGAGTTTGGCATAATTGTCGAACTGATCGACCACCGAGCGCATCAGCGCCTGGGCCTCGGGTGCCACTGCTTCTTCCTCGGCGACATCTTCGACTACCGCGGCCAGATGCCCGTCGCTGTCCACCAGTTCGACCAGCCGGGCACGGCGCACGCCCTCGACCAGCACGCGTACGGTCCCGTCGGGGAGCTTCAATAATTGCATCGCGGTCGCCACCACGCCGAGGTCGTACAGCGCGTCGCGATCAGGATCGTCCTCATTGGGATCGAGCTGGGCGACCAGGAACAATTGCTTGTCCGCCGCCATCGCGGCTTCCAGCGCGGCGACCGATTTGTCGCGGCCGACGAACAAGGGGACGATCCGGTTGGGGAAGACGACGATGTCGCGCAGCGGCAGGATGGGGAAGGTGGAGCTCATGACCCCCATATGGGCAGCCCTCAGGCCGAGCGCAACAACAGCAGGGCCGGACCGAGATTATTGAGGGCGTGGACCGCGAACACGATGGCGATCGCCTGGACCCGCCCCTGCCCGCGCCACATCACGTACAGCGTCGAGAACACCAGGAACGGCCACCAGATCACCAAGCCCCACGCCACGGCAACCAGCGAATGCGCGATCCCCCAACCGATCGAGCTGGCAATCACGGCGAAGCGTGGTGGCATCGCCAGCAACATCACCTCCAGCACCGCCGCCATGATCAGCGTCTCAAGTGCCGGCGCGACTGCGACCAGGCGGATGAACATATCCAGCCCGATGGCGCCAAATTCCGGTCCCGCCGATTGCGGCAGAAGCGAAGCCACCAGCGCCGAAAGCATCAGCGCCGGGATGGTCGTCACCAGCCACCCTCCCAGGATTGCACGCAACGGCCGCCGCGGCTCGAGCAGCGTCATCAGTCGCGATCGGTCGATCAATTACGCGGCCGCGTCCCCGCCGGAGGAAGCGGCCTTGTCCTTCTTGGCATAGACGCGCACCGGATCCTTCGACCCGGCGACGACATCCTTGTCGACATGCACTTCATCGACCCCGTCCATCGACGGCAGGTCGAACATCGTGTCGAGCAGGATTCCCTCGAGGATCGAGCGCAGCCCGCGTGCACCGGTCTTGCGGTCGATCGCCTTCCGCGCAATCCCCGCCAGGGCATCCTCGGAGAAGGCCAGCTCGACCTCCTCCATGTCGAACAGTTTCTGATACTGCTTGATCAGCGCATTCTTCGGCTCGACCAGGATCTTGACCAGGGCTTCCTCGTCGAGATCCTCGAGCGTGGCGATGACCGGCATGCGGCCGATGAATTCCGGGATCAGCCCGAACTTCATCAGATCCTCGGGCTCGGTATGCTTGAGCACCTGGCCAGTGCGCCGTTCGTCGGGCGCCGCGACATGCGCGCCGAACCCGATCGATTTGCCCTGCAAGCGGTCGCCGATGATCTTCTCGAGCCCCGAGAAAGCACCGCCGCAGATGAACAGGATGTTGGTCGTGTCGACCTGCAGGAATTCCTGCTGCGGATGCTTGCGTCCGCCCTGCGGGGGAACGCTGGCAGTGGTGCCTTCCATCAGCTTGAGCAGCGCCTGCTGGACGCCCTCGCCGCTGACGTCGCGGGTGATCGAGGGATTGTCCGACTTGCGGCTGATCTTGTCGATCTCGTCGATGTAGACGATTCCGCGCTGCGCCTTCTCGACATTGTAGTCCGACGCCTGGAGCAATTTGAGGATGATATTCTCGACATCCTCGCCGACATAGCCCGCCTCGGTCAGCGTGGTCGCATCGGCCATGGTGAATGGCACATCGAGGATTCGCGCCAGCGTCTGGGCGAGCAACGTCTTGCCGCATCCGGTCGGGCCGATCAGCAGGATGTTCGATTTCGCCAGCTCGACCTCATTCCCGGTCTTGGAGCCGTGGTTGAGGCGCTTGTAATGATTGTGCACCGCCACCGAAAGAACGCGCTTGGCGCGCGGCTGGCCGATGACATAATCGTCGAGCACATTGCAGATTTCGAGCGGCGTGGGCACGCCGTCGCGGGTCTTGACCAGCGCCGACTTCGATTCCTCGCGGATGATGTCGTTGCACAGCTCGACACATTCGTCGCAGATGAACACGGTCGGCCCGGCGATCAGTTTCCTGACCTCGTGCTGCGACTTGCCGCAGAAACTGCAGTACAGGGTGCTCTTGCTGTCGCCACCTTGAAGCTTCGTCATAAACGTCCTTGTTACGCGGAAGCAGGCGATGCTTCCGAAGTCAGGGCCATGCTAGCCCGCTTTATCGCACAATCAACCTGTTCGGAGCGTTAACGCCCGTCCCCGGTTTCTTACTGTCCCGAATATGGGCGGATCGCGGCTTCGCCACAAGGGTTGCCGCGCAGGGCCGCGACGATCTGACCGCAATGGCGGACGATCCCGCCATTTCCGATGCGAAATCGCATCTCGCAGCGGATCAAATAGAGTACAAATTCATTCGTCCCGGCAGGTCGGCCAGGGCAGCGATCAAGGGGCCTCATGCAGCGCTTTCTCGTGGCCACCAGCGGCGATGCCTGCCAATTCCAGCGAACGGCGGCGGTCGTTGCATTAGTGATTGGCAGTGCAACTTTGATCGGGTTGGCCACCGGGATCGACGCGCTGATCCGCTGGTTACCAACTTCGACGACAATGAATCCGATCACTGCGGTGCTGTTAGTCGCTGGATCGGGCGCGATCCTGCTGCCGGCGGACCGTCAGAAGCTTGCTTTCCGAGTTGTTGCCCTGTTCATGATTGCCGCCGGAATGCTCAAATTGGGCCAGGTTGCCCTCGGTCGACCGTTGGGGATCGACCAATGGGTGTCGGCGCTGCTTAAGCAACCGCAGGGACGTCTTCCTGACGCCATTGCGCTGAACGGCGCATTGGCGTTCATCCTGCTCGGCGGCGCATTGGCGGTCGGGCGCACCGATCAACCTGTAAAAGCCGTTGCAGCGCAAGGTCTCACCATCGCGACCTTGGCCATTGCCGTGATGGCACTTATTGGATTCATCCTCGGCGCCGCAACAATCAACCAGCTGACCTTCAACAATATGGCGGTGAATACTGCGGTCGGCCTGATGGCGCTCGGCATGGCGGTCATCACGATCAATCCGGGTCATGGGGTCATGCGACTGCTGCTCAACGCGGGCCCGTCGGGGCGGCTGGCGCGGATTGCACTGCCGATCTGCGGTACGGTGCCGATCATCCTCGGCATCGCGCGGTTGTGGCTGCAGGAGGCCACTGGGTTCAGCGTCGGCGATGGCGTGGCAATCATGATCGCGGGCAATATTTCGCTGACCTTAGGAATATTGTGGGGCGCCCTGATCCTGCTGCTTCGCAGCGAGCATGAATTGCGCGCGAAGGCCATGGCCTTGGCCGTTAGCGAAGACCAGTATCGCCAAGCCGGGCGGATCGGCAAAATGGGACACTGGGTTTACAATGCCGTGGGGGAAGAACTGCACTGGACGCAGGAATTCCGCGCGCTCCTCGGGCTTCCTGCGGACATGGCCCCCAACTTCGACGTGATGAACGCCCGAATCCATCCCGACGACCGCGCAATGGCTCAGCAATTGATGCATCAGGCCCGGTCGGCGTCCGAAGATTGGAAATGGCAGATCCGCTTGCTTGCACCGGACGGCGAATTACGAATTTTCAAGTCGCATGGCATTTGCCGAAAAGCTCTCGACGGATCGCTCGAGTCGGTGTTCGGAGTGCTGGCCGACATCACTGAACTCGAACAGGCCCGTCGGGGGACCGAAGCGGCGTCGCAGGCGCAGGCCGCCTTCCTCGCCAATATGAGTCATGAAATTCGCACCCCGCTCAATGGGATCATCGGCTTCATCGAACTCGTCCTCGACAGCGATCTCGACGACACCCAGCGCCGCTATCTGGGTTTAGTTCGGGAATCCGCCCAGGTGTTGCTCAAATTGCTCAATGACATCCTCGACCTGTCCAAGGTCGAGGCGCGACATGTCGAGATCGCGCCGCAAGCCACCGACCTGCGACGCACAATCTACCATGCGGTGCGGCTGATGATGCCGATCGCCGAGCAGAAGACGATTGCGTTGAAGGTCGACGTCGCCGCCAATTTTCCGGCGGCGGTGATGATCGATGGCGGCCGGGTCCGGCAGATATTGCTCAACCTGCTCGGCAATGCACTGAAATTCACCGATGCGGGGGAAGTGACCGTCACGCTTCGCGCCGCTTTCAATCCCGATTCAAGCGACAAACACCAGCTTTGCATTGCGGTAGCGGATACCGGCGTCGGAATTCCCGCCGACCGCATGGAAGCCGTGTTCGGCGCCTTCGTTCAGGCCGACAATTCGACGTCGCGGCGATTCGGCGGATCGGGGCTTGGCCTGAGCATCAGCCGGGAGCTTGCCCAATTGATGGGCGGTACGATCACGCTCGACAGCGAAGAGGGCGTCGGAACCACCACCGAACTGGTGCTTCCCCTGGTGCCGGCGCCTGAGGCGGCGCTCGAGGCATCGCAAGCGGCCGAGACTGACGGGCGACACGGATCGGCGCTCGGCGAGATTGCGTATGGCGAGAGCAAAACGCCCGATGTTGCGTTCAAACCGACCGGGCCGAGCCGGTCGATCCTGCTGGTCGAAGACGTCGCCTTCAACCGTGAACTGGTCAGCGAAATGCTTCGCCGCTTGGGTCACCGGGTCGAGTGCGCGACCAATGGGGCGGAGGCGGTATCCCTCGCCCAGCGGTTAGCAGAAGAGCCGACGGCTTGGGATTTGATCCTGATGGACGTCCAGATGCCGGTAATGAATGGCAACGACGCAACCCGGGCGATCCGCGCGCTCGGGGGGACTGCGGCGATAATCCCGATCGTCGCCTTGTCGGCCAACGCCTTCAAGGCGGAGATCGAGCAAAGCCTTGCCGCTGGAATGAACGATCATGTCGTCAAGCCAATCGATTTCGGCCTGCTGAGCCACACGATCGACCGCTGGACGAGTAACGGCGACCGCGCCGCGCCCGCTGACGGCCGGCGTCGTGCCTAAGCGTCATCGGATCAGGCTGGCGTGATATCCCCGGCACCGGTGGGGTCGTCGGCATCGTCGGGGCGAGTGCCGAACACTTCATCGATGAGGCCGAAGGTCTTGGCCTCGTCCGCCTCGAGGAAGCTGTCGCGATCCATCGCCTTTTCGATCGCCTCGATCGGCTGACCGGTATATTTTGCATAAAGGCTGTTGAGCCGGGCGCGCATCCGCAAGATCTCGCGCGCCTGGATCTCGATGTCGGCGGCCATGCCCTGCGCACCGCCCGACGGCTGGTGGACCATGATCCGGCTGTTGGTCAGCGCGACGCGCATTCCCGGCTCGCCCGCAGCAAGCAGGAAGCTGCCCATCGACGCCGCCTGGCCAATGCACACCGTGCCGACCTTGGGGCGAATATATTGCATGGTGTCGTGGATCGCGAGCCCGCTGGTCACCACCCCGCCCGGCGAGTTGATGTACATGAAGATATCCTTCTTCGGATTCTCCGATTCCAGGAACAGCAATTGGGCGGTGATGACCGCCGCCATATGATCCTCGATCGCCCCGGTGACGAAGATGATCCGGTCGCGCAGCAAGCGCGAATAAATGTCGAAACTGCGTTCGCCCCGGTTGGACTGCTCGATGACGATCGGAACGAGCTGCGAGACGATATCCTGATGATCCATGGGGAATGCTGGTCCTTGCGCGTTGAAGTGCCTGGCCACCTACATCGGCGGACAGGCGCGCATGTTCAAGCCATTGCGTCGCGGGACACGAAAAAGGGCGGCTGGCCGAAGCCAACCGCCCTTCCCCATCGAGCCAGGCTCGGGAAACGCCGCCTACATCTTCACCGTCGCGCGCGCATAGAGATAGCGGCCCGGGACGTCGTAGGTGCCCGGATCGAAATTGTTCAGGCCGCAGCTGACGCAGCCGGGGGGATCCTTGTCGAACAGATTGTTGACCCCCAGCGCGAAGCTGAACTTGTCCGCGAAGTCGGGCGAGTTCCACCGCAATTGCAGGTCGGTGTAGAGTCGGCTGTTGAGCTTGTTGTCGGCTTCGGTCTCACGGACGCTCTTGATGTAGCGGCCGGTGATCGACGCCCCGAAATGGGTCCAGTCCCAATCCAGGATGGCGATCGCCTTATGCTTGGGGAACGCCTGGTCGGGGCTACCTTGCTCGGTCCCCTCGCGGCTGATCCGCTGGATCCCGTCCGCGGTCGGCACGAACACATCGTAGTTGAACAGGAAGGTGTTGTTGAACGTCAGCCCGATCGTCCCCCAGGACATTTTGGGCGAGCGATAGGTCATGTTGAGGTCCAGCCCCTCGGTCTCGATCGCCGCGATGTTGTTGAGCAGCCCCTGGATATTGGCGATCTGACCCGATGCGGTGCGGTTGACCAGGGCGCAGGCGGGGGCATCGTTGTTGACCACGCATTGCTGCAGCGTGGTGTTGGCATTGACCGCCTGGATCGCGCCCTTGATCTTGATGTTGTAATAATTGGCCTCGAGCGAGAAGCGCGGGATGAAGGCGGGGCTGTAGACCGCGCCCAAGTTCCAGCCCTTCGACGTTTCCGGCTTCAGATTCTCGTTGCCGCCGGTGATCACCGAAATCTGCGGATTGTTCTGCGTGTAGCCGAGCGGCACACCCTGTGCAGCGCAGTTGGTGGCGATCTGGCCGGTCGGCGTGCCCGAGCAGGGATCGACGATTTCCTGATCGAAGCGAGATGGCGTGCCAAACAATTCGCCGATCGTTGGTGCGCGGAACCCTTCGGACCAGGATCCCCGCAAGCGTAGATCCTTGATCGGCTTCCAGTTGACCCCGGCCTTGAACGTCGTGGTCGATCCCGATGCCGAGTAATCGGAGAATCGCGCGGCGGCGTTGAACTCCAGCAATTGGAGGAACGGCCGGTCGGAGAACAATGGCGCAACCAGCTCCACATAGGCCTCGTCGATATTATAGCCGCCCTTGGTCGGAAGGGCCGGAATGTCGGAGCCGAGCCCCGCGGCGACGATCTCATCGGGGTCGAAGCGACCTTTCAAATCGCGATGTTCGAGCCCGACGGCGAAGGCAAATGGTCCACCCGGAAGATCGAACAGGCTGCCCGACAAATTGGCACTGACGCCCCACATTTTCTGCTCGCTGCTGTCGTCCTGAACGAAGCTGACATAGTCCAGCATGCCTGGCGTAATCGATCCGACCCCGCCGAAGATGTTGAACGGGACGCATCCTGCGAACGCGCCGACCCCGGCGAGGCAAGGGGCAAGCGGCCCGAGCGCATTCTGCAGATTCGCGGCGTTGATGTTGCCGAACACCGTCTGCTTGGCCTTGTTGCGCCCGGCAATGCCATTGACGTCCCAGTACCAGTCGCGGCTGCCCACCTTGAACTTGCCGTCCAACGTGACCGTGCCATAGCTTGTGTCGACTTTCTGGTTGTAGCGGCGCGGTCCGCCTTCGATCACCCGGCGGCCGATAAAGGCGAGGTTGGTCGCATCGAGCGTCTGCCCGAACGGATTGAAAGGATTGCTTGCGTCGATGGTGATGGTGTCGAGCAGATTGCCGTTGCCGGCGTCGGGTCCGACGAACAGCGGAAGCGGAGCCGCCTGATTCTTCGAATTGCGACGATTGAAGATCAATTTGCCCGACAGGTTCACATTTTCGCCAAGTTCCTGCTTCGCGGTCAGGAAAACGCCATAGCGCTCAAGCGGGGTAAGGATGAAATTGAACGGCGCGAAATTGAACCGGTCGGCGGTTGTGAAGGCCTTGAAATCGCTCGCCGGGTCGGTCGGGTTCAACGGGTTGAAGATGACCGGCCGGCCGATCACCGGACCGCGCAGCGTCAAATCCTGGCCGAGCAGGATGAACCGGCCGAGCGGCGTTCCCGAACTGCAGCCGCCGTCGAGGCAGCTATTGGAATAGGGCGCCGGGAACAGCGAAATGTCGCGGTCGCCGGAGCTGATCGGGTCCTGCTTGACGAAATTGCCGCCGATCACAATCTGGGTCGGCCCGTCACCGCCATTGCCCCAGCTCAGCTGGTAATTCTGGGTGAAACCGTCGCCCTTGTCGTAACCGCCGAGCTGGACCGTCCCGAGCAGGCCCTTCTGGCGCTTCTTGGTGATGATGTTGACCACGCCGGCGATCGCATCCGACCCGTAGATCGCCGACGCGCCGTCCTGCAGCACCTCGACCCGCTCGATCATGCTATCGGGGATGGCGTTGAGATCGACCGATCCCGGCACGCCCGAGGCCGAGGCCGCGTTGACGAAGCGCAAGCCGTCGACCAGCACCAACGTCCGCTTCGACCCGAGGTAACGAAGGTCGATCTCCGCCGCGCCCGCGCCGACCCCGCCACCGTCGGGCGGATTGCCGAAATTGCCCGAATTGTTGAACTTGCCGTTGAGGCCGCCGCCCGCGCTGGGCAGCCGCTGGAGCACGTCGTTGATCGAATTGAGCCCGGTCTTGGCGATATCCGACTGGTCAACGAAGGTGACCGGCGAATCCTGGCTTAGCGGATCGCGACGGATGCGCGAACCGGTGACGATGATCGCGTCGCCCGATTCCGGTTCCTCGGCGGCCGCCGTTGCGGGGCTCTGCGTGGGATCGGCGGGGGGAAGCGAGCTTTGCGCAAGTGTCGCTGTCGACAACATCATGGCCCCCAGCGAAACGCCGGCGCGAAAGAAAATTTGCTTGCTGGTCATGACATTCCCCCATGTTAACGGTGCGTTACATTAACAACACGATTAATAATGAGAGAGTATCAAGCCCTGCCTGTTTGACCAGCCGGGTGCGTCAACTAAGTCGATGATGCGACATTATTGTAACAGGTGCCAATAAGTGCGACCAAAATCAGGCGCTTGTGGCCGGCTGGGATAGATAGGCCAGCCGACGCATTTCCCGCCGTCCTCGCGTGACCGTGTCGAGAATCAGTCCGGCAAAGAAACAAAGTACGGCGATGATCACCAACCCGGTGGCGAGGATTGCGGTCGGGAAGCGCGGTACCAGCCCGGTGTCGAGGTAGGTCAGCACCAGCGGGATCGAAAGGATGATCGCGGCGACCAGCAGCAGCGCCCCGATCGACCCGTAGAACAGCACCGGCCGCTCGATCCGATAGAGCATGGCGATCGTCTTGAGGATCCGCCACCCGTCGCGGAAGGTCGACAGCTTCGACTCCGACCCCTCGGGCCGCGCGCCATAAGCGGTTTCGACCTCATCCACCGGCATCCGAAGTTCGAGGGCGTGGACCGAAATCTCGGTCTCGATCTCGAAGCCTTCGCTAAGCACCGGGAAGCTCTTCACGAAGCGTCGCGAAAACACCCGATAGCCCGAGAAAATATCCGAGAAACTGCGTCCGAACAATTTCGACAGCAGGCCGGTGAAGATGCGATTGCCGAGCACATGCCCGCCGCGATAGGCGTCGCTGGCGTCGTGCAGCCGTGTGCCGACCACCATGTCGAGCTGGTCGTCGATCAGCAGCTTGACCATCTTCGGCGCGGCGGCGGGATCATAGGTCAGGTCGCCGTCGGCCATGATATAGATGTCTGCATCGACGTCGGCGAACATTCGCCGCACGACATTGCCCTTGCCCTGCATGCGTTCGCTGCGCACTTCGGCCCCCGCGGCGCGGGCGACCTCGACCGTGCGATCGCGGCTGTTATTGTCATAAACGAAGATCGTCGCGCCAGGCAGCGCCGCGCGGAAACCCTCGATCGTCCGCACAATCGCGGCCTCCTCGTTGTAACAGGGCAGCAGGACGGCGATGCGCGGACTGGTCGGACTGGTCAAATCATCCCCCTTGGATGTGTCGCTTATAGAGGCGGCGAGCGCCGCGCCGCTAGGCCCGATCTGCGCGACGAGTCGCGATGTGGAGCAGGCAATAGTCGTTGCCGGTCAACGTCCAGGGCACATCAGGCGGGATGACGAACGCATCCCCGGCGGCAAGTTGGTGTGTTCGGTCAGACTGCAAGCTGGCGTCGCCGTCGATGAGGAAACCGAGCACCAGCTCGCCATCGCTTGCCGGGACCGCCAACGCGCCACCGGCATTCCGAACGATCCGCGCCTCGATTGCCCCGCCACTGGCCTCCCCGATGGCGGTTTCCTGCGATTCGCCGCCGTTCCATGCGCTCCACGTCGCGTCGTCGGCCTTGTGCCAGGCGAAGCGCTGCCCGCCGAACCGGTCGCCCTCCCCGCCCGGAAGCTCCAGTTCATAATCCGCGAAGGTCGCATGGACCGCTGGGCCGCTAACCTCGACTACCTCCAGCCTGTCGCCGCTTTCCAGCACGCGGTGGCGGATTCCCGGCGGCTGAAGCACCATGTCACCGGGGTGCATCACGAATGGGTCGCCCTGTCCCTCATAGACCAGGCGGACCCAGCCGCGGGTCACGACGATCAGCTGGAAAGCAAGCTCGTGATAATGGACCCAATCATCGACCGGACCGTCGGCGACCCGGATATGGCTGGCGATCGAATGACCGCCGAGCCGCGAGGGGATCAGGTCACGATACTGCATTCCCGCTCGACCCACCCCACCCTCGCCCGACGCGCGGGTGAGTAGGAATTCGTGAACGAATGGAGGGAGTTTGCCGTCCGGGAAGGTGGTGCCCGACGCGGTCGTCACCCAGCGGCGATCGCCATTACGCGAGAGGATTGCGTCGCTTGGCGAATCGGCGGGCCAGATGATGTCGAGCCGATAGCCAGCCTTGGTCAGCGCCTCGATCTCGGGGGCAAGCGCCGCGCAGACGTGCGGTTCAAGCCCCCGATCGATCGGCAAGGTTACTTGGCGGCCTTCGCCGGCTTCTTGGCCGCCGGCTTGGCAGCGGACTTCTTGGCCTCGGCCGGAGCCGCCGCCTTTTTCGCTGCCGGAGCAGGTTTGGCCTCGGCCTTCGCCTTGGCGGGTTTGGCGTCGGCCTTGGTAGGCTTGGCCTCGACCTTCGCTGCAGGCTTCGCTACCGCTTTCTTCGCCTTGGCCGGCTTGGTCTCGCCGTGGTCGTGGCCACAGCCCGGACCGTGGACATGGCCTTCCTCGCTCTCGAGATCGGCCTCGAGCTGCTCGCGGGTCGAGGCGCGCTCGGTGACGTCGGCCTTGGCGAACAGATAATCGACCACCTTATCCTCGTACAGCGGCGCGCGCAGCTGAGCGGCGGCCATCGGCTCGTTCTGGACGTACTGGATGAAGCGATCGCGGTCGGCGGGCGGATATTGCGCCGCGGCCTGGCCGATCAGCCGGTTCATCTCGGCCTGGCTGATCTCGATGCCGTTGGCGGAGCCGATTTCGCTCAGCAGCAGGCCCAGGCGCACACGGCGCTCGGCAATGCCGCGATAATCGTCGGCTTCGGCCTCGATTTCCTTGAGTGAGCCTTCCGGATCGGCATCGTGGCTCGCTTCGTGACGAAGCTGCGCCATGATATTGTTATATTCGGCTTCGACCATCGACGGCGGCACCGCAAAGTCATGATCCGACGCCAATTGGTCGAGCAACCGGCGCTTCATGTGGGTGCGGGTCAGGCCGTTCAATTCCTGCTGCGCCTGGTCGCGAACCAGCCCCTTGAGCTGATCGAGATCCTTGAGGCCAAGCGTCTTGGCGAAATCGTCGTCGATCTTGGTCTCGCCCGCGGTTTTCACCTCGGTCGCAACGATCGCGAACACCGCCGCCTTGCCCTTGAGATTCTCGGCCTGGTAATCGGCCGGGAAGGTGACATTGACGTCACGCTTGTCGCCGGCCTTGACCCCGACCAGCCCTTCCTCGAAGCCCGGGATCAGCGACCCCGACCCAAGCTCGACCGCCATGCCTTCGCCGGTCCCGCCGTCGAACGCCACGCCATCGACGGTGCCGACGAAATCGATCACGACTTGGTCGCCCATTGCTGCCTTGTGCGCCTTGGGCGCGGCCTTCCACGCCTTCTGCGACGAGGCGAGCGTCTTCAATTGCGTATCGACTACCTTGTCATCGGCCTCGACCGTCAGCCGCTCCAGCTTGAGCTTCTCGATCTTGGGCGCCGGGACGTCAGGCAGCGTCTCGAGCCGGACCTTTATCTCAGCATCCTTGCCGGGCGCATATTCCTGGTCGAGCTCGACCTCGGGCTGCATCGCCGGGCGGATCTTCTTTTCAGTTAGAAGGGTCTGCACGCCCTGCTGGACGGCATTGGACAGCGCGTCCTGATGGAGCGCATCGCCGTGCATCTTGCGGATGAGGTTGGCGGGGACCTTGCCGGGGCGGAAGCCGGGCATCTTGACGGTCGGCGCGATGCGCTTGATTTCCTGGTCCAGCCGCGCGTCGATATCCTTCGCGGCGATGGTCAGCGTGTAGGCCCGCTTGAGGCCTTCATTTTCCGTCTCGACGGTTTTCATGGTCATGCGATCGGTTCCAACTCGAAAATTCAGTCAACAAAAATTCCGGCGTTCGCGGCGGGCTGACGCCCGATTTCCGTGCTCGCCTGTCCCCCGGACAGGCTGTGCGCGAAAATGGTGCGGGCGAAGGGACTCGAACCCCCACATCTTACGATACTTGGACCTAAACCAAGCGCGTCTACCAATTCCGCCACGCCCGCGCGGACGCCATTAAGGTGCGCGGCCTATAGCAAGGATCACGGGCGGGGCAACCATGCACAGCATCGAGACGTTGGGGAATCGAAGGAGCTTATCATGCAAGACAATACCCCACCGGCAACGCCCGATCCGGCACCTGCCAGCGACCCGTCGCCGCCCGCCCAGCCGAGCGAGGCCCCCGCCGAAAGCCCGCCGATGCAGCCGCCGATCGACGTCCCCTCGCCGTCGTCGCCCGGTACCGAAGCCCCGACCACCCCGATTTCGCCAATCGCCTGATGGCGTCCGCGCCACTCAAGCCGGGACACGAGCCCGATGAGCCACCCGGGCAGCCCGATCCGCTGCCCGGTGAGCCCGAGCCCCCGCCCGCGCCCGATCCGGTCTAACGCTTCAGGCGTGCGCTGTTCGCCACCGCTTCGAAATCAGCCAGTGCCGCCGCAAAATAATGCGACCGCGCGCCGTCGAGCAGCACCAGATAGAGTCGGCCCTCGACCACCGCCCCGACCGCGCGGCCGCGGCGCCACACTTCGTCGGTGTCGAGGTGATCGAAGTCGAACTGGAAGCCGGGGTAGCCCATGAACTGGCGCGGGATCAGGCCGACGGTTTTGAAATCGACCGTTCCCGCCTTCACCCGGTAGAAGCTCTCCAGCATCGCGGTGACCTCTGGCGCGGTCATGTCGGAACGGAACTTGGGCACTTGTTGCGCGGTGCGCTTGCTCTGGCGGAGGATGTAGCGCCCGCCCTTCAGGCCCGTCACGAAGCTCAGCGAGTCGAGACTCGACCCATTCAATGTCCAATCCTCGACCGCGCGGATATCGTCGATCGCCCAGACTGTGCTGACCCGATTCCATTCCCGGGTCGGCGCGACGATCATCGACCCGTCGCCGACCGCGACGTCGCGCGCCCGGATCAACGAATAACCGCCGAACCCGAATCCCCCGCCGCCCAAACTGTCCGAGCAACCGCCAAGCAAGGTCGCGGCGGTCAGGACGACAATTGATTTGCGCATGGAACGGCCCCTCACTGAAGCAACTGGCGAATGAACGGCGCATCGGGCGCATTGGGCGCCATCACGAGATAGCGCGCATAGGCCGCCCTCGCCTCCGCCCCGCGCCCGGCCTTTTGCAGCATCACCCCATGCCAGCGCCACGCATCGGGCGGCGCATCGGCATACCCGACCGAGGCCGCATAGCCGAGCGCCGCTCGCGCATCGTCACCCGCACGATTGCGGAGCCGCCACACCTCGGCTTCGTGAAACCGCAGCAAGCCGTTCCACCCGTCGATCGCCAGTGTCTCGACGATCGTCTGGCTCGCGCCGGGATCGTTGAGCTTGACCTGATCGTCGAGCAGCATCGGTCGGATCGGCGCGATCGCCGACAGGTAGCGATCTCGCCCATCGTCGTAGCCGCGGCCCGGCACCGTCACCTCGCGCGCCGAGACCCGCAAATCGGCCATCCGCGCTTCGGGCGCCGGATGGGTCGCGAACAGCGAATATCCGCGGTCGCGTTTCTTGCGGCGATATTTGGCCGAGGCGTCGAGTTCGCGGATCAACTGGTCCCAGGTTTCGGCCATCGCGTCCGGCGCATAACCCGCACCGGCGAGCAGCCGCACCCCCATCGCATCGGCCTCCGCCTCCAGCGTGCGATTGTAGCGGAACAGACTGAGGATCGTCCCCAATTCGGCAAGCCGCGCGAGGTCGCCGGTATACACCCCCGCCGCGCCGCCCGCCACGCCCGCGCCCATCGCCAGCACCGCAAACACGTCGCTCTTGGTCCGCATGTCGCGCCACTGGCGGATCTGGTGCTTGCGCAGGAAATGCCCCGATTCATGCGCGATCACGCCCGCCAGCTGCGCTTCGTTGCGCATCCTCAGCAGCAGCCCCGAGAAGATCACCGTGAAGCCGGTCGGGAACATCACCGCGTTGAACTCGGGGATTCGCGCCAGATAGATGCGCATGTCCTGTGCGGCCGGCCCACCGACCTTGCCGATCAGCCCCTGCAAGTAACGATTGAGCGCTGGATCCTTGATCAGCAGGTTCGACCCCGCGACTTCCTCCTCGACCCGCGCCATCTGCTGCCACAGCCCGATCTCGTCGCGGTCGGTAGGCTTGTAACCGGGGCCGATCAGCGGCCCCATTGCCGATGGCAGGATGCGCGCGTCCGCGGCGCCGGCAGTCAGCGCCGCGGCCAGCGCCACGCCGCCGCCCAGCAATGCTCGGCGCGACAGGTTCATTGCGCCGCCTTCAGCGCTCGCGCCACGTCCTTGCCCGGCTTCATCCGCCCGAGCAGGCGCTCGACCATCACCGCCGCGCCGTCCGCCGTTCGAATGTCGCCGAACTTGATCCCCGCGACCTGGCTGCCGGTCTGCAGCACGTTGAACCACACCACCTCGCCGGTCCGCAAATCGACCAGGCTGGCATAGGCGAACTGCCCGCCGCCGCCGATGGTCGGCGCGCAAAATCCAACCGCGCATCCCGCGATCCCGAGCACCTGCAGCGCCACCCGCCCGGGCGACACGAAGCTGTCCTCGGCGTGCAGGAACAAGGCATAATCCATGCCGCTCTTGCGCCCAAGCGCTACCGCATCCTGGCCAAGCGTCCAGTCGAGCCCCTTGCCGCGCTTGGTCGGCAGATAGGCGCCCGAATATTTGTGCAGGGCGATCGACGACCCGACCGCATAATGCAGCCGCTCGAGCTCGGCGATCGTCTCGGCATCGACCCCGGGCAATCCGTCGCGCTTCTCCAAGATCAGGACGTTCCCCCCGCGCCCCGCCTGCTGGGTCTTCAATGCGGCAAGCAGATTGGCTCGCGCGGTCTCGGTCCAGTCGGCGCGCGGCTCGACCATCCCGCCGGTGGTCACCGACCCGACCGTGACGTCGGGCCGCATCACCAGCAATTTATAATCGCCGCTGGGCGGGGCGAATTCGACGTTCGCATATTGCTTGGTCTGGACGCAGGCCGAGAGCGCGAGCGCTGCCACCCCAACGGCGATGAGATTGCGACGCATCCTGCCTCCTGACCCGTTATTAGCCAAGATTATGCTGCTATTTTAATCACTTGCAAGCGATGATTTAGCGTGACGTGCAGACCGCTCCCGGTGCTTGGGAAAGGCACTTTCCGTCGATGCTGTCCATCGGCAGCGACAGTCCGATCATCGCCGCCACGCTCGGCAAGATATCGACGGTCTGGGCCGGCACCTCGACATTTTGCGCCGGATAGCCGGGCCGCCAGAAGATGATCGGCACCCGCCGGTCGTAATCCCACACGCTGCCATGGGTCGAGACATAGCCGCCCTTGGTGTCGGCGATCGGGGTGATGTCGCGCTTCAGAATGACCACGAAATCGCCAGATCGCTGCGCATCGAACGACGCGCGCGCGCGCTCGACCAGGGTCCAGCGGTCGGGGGTCGTCGTCGGCATGGCCGCTTTCGCCAGCTGGTCGTGCGTGAGCACCGCCTCGACCTGCGGGTGCGCGCGATAGGTTGCCAGCGCCGCCGCCAGCACCCGCGCCCTTGCCGCCGATGCCAGCCCACGGTCGACATACATGTCGCCAAAATTGCTGCCGTAGAGCAACGTCCCCGGCAGTCCGAGCCGCACGCTCAGGGCCTTGCCCATCGTCCCCGCCGACAGAGCCGGATCGACCCGCACCGCGCCCGCGACCCCTGCCGCCCGCTCGCGCTCGGGGATATCCTTGCCGCCATGGTCAGCGGTCAGCACGACCGCATAATCGCCCACTTCGCGATCGAGGAAGGCGAGGAAATCACCCAGGTCACGGTCGAGCGACAGCATCTGCAGGCACATCTCCTGCCCGTCAGTGCCGTAACGGTGAGCGACACGGTCGGTCGCGCTTAGCCCGACTGCGAGCAGGTCCGGAGCCGCGCCTTTGCCGAGCTCCATTTCGCGCACCAGCCCGGCGGCCAACGCCAGAATCGCCCCATCGAATGCCGGCGAAGCACGGAACGAGGCGAGATCGCCTGCCGTCCGCTCGAACCGACCCGCGCCGACCGGCCCTCCGCCGCCCTCGATCGCTACCGCGGCGGCCTTGGCCGCGCACAATGCCGGTGGTTCGAATG
Organism: Sphingomonadales bacterium; assembly: GCA_038234545.1. Taxonomy (GTDB): domain Bacteria; phylum Pseudomonadota; class Alphaproteobacteria; order Sphingomonadales; family Sphingomonadaceae; genus Sphingomicrobium. Next base: position 18,109 of record JBBQTM010000009.1, on the reverse strand, counting down.
CAACCTGCGGCTGCGCTACCAAATTGGCAATCGCGGTCCGCGCCGAAATCACCGATCGCGGGATGGTGCCTAACTTGATGTCGGACGCGAAGGTCTTTCCGTCCCAGTACCAGCGCTGGTCGGGCCGCTGCCCGGTCATCATCACCGCCGCGCGATCCTTGCCCGCCACCGCGACCGTCCGGCTGGCCGGCCACTGGCGCTTCATATAGTCGCCCAGGGTCGGCACTTTCAAATGCCACGGCGACACCGTGTAAGCACTCGATGAGGTGCCCGCCACGCGCTCGTCCTCGACGCAAAAGATCGCCTTATCGGACCGCGCCTGGGACAGGTCGTACCAAGAGTCGTTGATGATCCCGGTGCGCGCCGGATGCGATCCGGTGAGGATCGTCGAATGGCCCGGGCACGTCTCGGTCGCGGCATGCCCCTGATACGCATGCGGAAACACCGTCCCCCGCCCCAGTTTCGCAAACCCGCCATTCAGCGTCGGCCGATACCGATCGAACACATCCGACGACAATTGATCGACCGAAATCGCCACGATCAACTTGGGCGGGGGCGGCGCGGCGGGTTGGGCGATGGCGGCGGCAGGAGCGACTAACGCCGAAGTGGCCAAAACGGCCCAGAGACTACGCATCGAACTTCGCTCCTTGGTATCCCGGCCCCGATGTGCCGTGTGATTTTTTCGTGCTGAGACGGAAGGAAAATTAGGGCGCTGGGTCAACCTCTGAATGGCTTCCATCCGTTCGGCTTGTCATTCCAGCGTTGACTAAATAGACCAGCAATACGCTGCGGTGGGGCAGCGCGTGTTGGGGGGTATAATAGTGTTGAGAATTTTTTCTTCCGTGCTTTGCGCGTGCGTTGTTGCAAGCTCATCCATTTCAGCGGCCAGCGCCCAGGACTATGGCGCCACTGCTCCTGCGCCTCAACGGGCGACGGGCCAGAATGTCGCGGTTGCTGGCGGTCGCTCGCTTCGGGTGCTCGTCGCTCAGTCGGAAATCAAGTCCGACATCAATCTGTCAAACGTTGCGGTCGCAACGGGCGGCGGAATATTGGGAGGCTTGATCGGTGCGGCAGTGGACTCGGCGCGCGCCAAGAAGGCGGAGGTGCTGATCGCTCCCGTGCGAACGGCCATGGCAAACGTCGATGGCGACGCGCTCGCAATCGAAGCGGCCAAGGCGAGCTTCGCCGGCGCACAATGGTATACCACTGCCCCGGAGACCAATTTCAGCAAGGACAATTCGCCGGCAGGAAAAAGTGCGTATCTCGATGCAAGCTCGAATGCGCAGACGGCCTTCGTTGAATATAGCTATGATCTGTCGCCGGAATTCGATGCGCTCCGGATCATCGCAAAGATCGAAATTGCCGCAAAAAACAACGCGCCGGGCCAGACCAAGCCCGAGAAGCGCCTTTCCCCGAAGAACCTGGTTTATAGCAGCAGCGTCGCGAGCGTCATCACGTTACCCGAAGCGTCAAAGGACAAGGACGTCAATGCTGCGCGTTGGGCGGCGGACGATGCGAAGCTCGTGCGCGCCGCGCTCAGTCAGTCGTTTGCCCGGCTCCAATCGCTCGTCCCGCGTACGCTTGCATTGACCGACGGCGAAGGAGAGGCACTCACTCGCGATAAGAAAAACAAGCGGATTTTCGCTGGTGGATTTTTTGGGCGCCCCCAGCCCGCGCCCGATGGCACAACTCTCCTGTGGACCGGAGGTGGCTTCGTCGAGGTCGCGCCACTGCAGTGAGCCTGCGCCCTAATCCCGCCATGCTTGCGGTCGCGCTCGTCTGCGGCTGTGCAGGCTCAGCTTGGGCGTTGCCGAAGCCCATGACGTTAAGCTCGACTTTCGACAACACAGTGCCGAGCCAGGTGAAGCTTTCCAGGAAGGCTTCGCTTTGTCCGGTCAGGATCATCGCGCTGGAGGATGTCCGCCGCAGTCCGGAGATGATCGGGGTTCACGACCGGCGGCCGATCTACGCCCCGCAGGATGGCGCCGCCTGGCTCAAGTCGATCGTTCAGGCTTTGAGCACGCGTGGGATTGCGGTTTCGTTTGACACTCAGGCCGATACGGCCGTTGGCGCCACTGCGAAAATCGATCTCGCGACGGCATGGATCACGAATACCAAGGTGAACATCAGCGCCAACGCCGTATTCCGGATGCACGTCACGAACCCCGACAAGACCAGTTTCGAGCGTTCCTATCGCGGCGGCAATTCGCGCATGACCTATTGGTCGAACGGCCGCCCCGTCTTGCAACAGGCGATCGACACAGCGTTCGCCCGCGCGCTCGATGCAATGGCGGTGGATCTCCTCGCAACGTGCCAAAGCGAAGAGATCAGCCCAGCTTAGCCCGCAATCGCTCGTTGACGACCCCCGGATTGGCCTTGCCCTGCATCGCCTTCATGGTCTGACCGACGAAGAAGCCGAACAACGCTTCCTTGCCCGCCTTATACTGCTCGACCTTGTCGGCATTGGCCGCGAGGATGGTGTCGATCTCGGCATCGATCGCGCCGGTGTCGCTGGTCTGCTTGAGCCCGCGATCCTCGACGATCTTGGACGGCGCGTCGCCGGTTTCGAGCATGATCTCGAACACCTGCTTGGCCATGCTCCCGCTGATCTCGCCGCCCGCGACAAGCTGCAGCAATTCCGCGGCTTCGGCGGGTGAAATCCCGGTCGTCGCGAAGGTTTCGCCGCGGCGATTGAGCGCGCCGAACAATTCGGCCGCCACCCAATTGGCCGCCGACTTGGCCTCGACCCCGGCCTCGAGCAACGCATCGAACCAGCGCGCGCTCTCGACCTCGGCGGTCAGCACCGCGGCATTGTAGGCCGATACCCCCGCCGTTTCGTAGCGCTTGCGCTTGGCGTCGGGCAGTTCGGGCAAGCTCTCACGGCATGTCTGCAGGAAGGCGTCGTCGAGCTCGAGCGGAAGCAGATCGGGGTCGGGGAAGTAGCGATAATCATGCGCATCTTCCTTCGAGCGAAGGGTGCGCGTGACATTCTTGTCGGGGTCGTACAGCCGCGTTTCCTGCGCCACCGCGCCGCCGCTCTCGATCAGCTCGACCTGCCGCTTCGCCTCGCTCTCGATCACGTTCATCACGAAGCGCACGCTGTTGACGTTCTTGGTCTCGGTCCGCGTACCCAGCTCCCCACCCGGCTTGCGTACCGACACGTTCACATCAGCGCGCATCGATCCTTCTTCCATGTTGCCGTCGCACGAGCCGACGTAGCGCAGGATCGCTCGCAGCTTGCGCACATAAGCCCCTGCTTCGGCAGGAGAACGCATGTCGGGCTTGGATACGATCTCCATCAGCGCCACGCCCGAGCGGTTAAGGTCGACATAGGACATGGTCGGATGCTGGTCGTGCATCAACTTGCCGGCATCCTGCTCGATATGGATCCGCTCGACCCCGATGGTCTTGGCGCTGCTCTCGTCTTTCTCGTCGGTCAGGACGGTGATCGACCCCTCGCCCACGATCGGATGGTAAAGCTGCGAAATCTGGTAGCCCTGCGGCAGATCGGCGTAGAAATAATTCTTGCGGTCGAACCGCGACCATTTGTTGATCTGCGCCTCGATCGCCATCCCGGTACGCACCGCCTGGCGGACGCATTCGCGGTTGGGCACCGGCAGCATTCCGGGCATGGCGGCATCGACCAGCGACACCTGCGTGTTCGGCTCCGCCCCGAACTTGGTCGACGCGCCGGAGAACAGCTTCGCCTCGGACGTGATCTGGGCGTGAACCTCCAGCCCGATCACGACTTCCCAGTCGCCGGTTTCGCCCTTGATCAGATAATCGCTCACCACCACTTCTCCGCCCGCGCCGTAAACCCGGCCCGTTCCTCGATCGCCAACCCGGCGTTGAACACGCTTTGCTCGTCCAGTTCGCGCCCGATCAAATGCAGCCCAAGCGGCAAGCCCAGCGCATCGACCCCGCCCGGCACCGACATCGCCGGCAGGCCGGCCAGGCTCGCCGGGACCGCGAACACGTCGTTCAAGTACATCGCCAGCGGGTCGCTCATCTTCTCACCCAGCCCGAATGCCGCCGACGGTGCGGTCGGGGTCAGGATCAGGTCGCACTGCGCAAACGCTTCGGCGAAGTCGCGCTTGATCAGCGTCCGCACCTTCTGCGCCTTGGTGAAATAAGCGTCATAATAGCCCGCCGACAGCACATAGGTGCCGATCATGATCCGCCGCTTGACCTCCGCGCCGAAGCCGGTGTCCCGCGTGGCGGCATACATGTCGTCGAGGCTCTTCACCCCCATTTCGCGCAACCCGTAGCGAACCCCGTCATAGCGGGCGAGGTTGGACGAGGCTTCGGCCGGGGCGATGATGTAATAAGTCGGCAGCGCATATTTGGTGTGCGGCAGCGAAATCTCGACGATCTCGGCGCCCGCATCCTTCAGCCAGGCAATCCCCTGATCCCATAGCGCATTGATCTCGTCGGGCACGCCATCGATGCGATATTCCTTGGGAATACCGACGCGCTTGCCTTTCAGATCACTCGATAAACCCGCTTCCCATTGTGGCACGGCAATATCGAGCGAGGTCGCGTCCTTGGGATCGAACCCACACATCGTCTCGAGCAGGATCGCGCAATCGCGAACGTCCTTGGCCATCGGCCCGGCCTGGTCGAGCGAGCTTGCAAACGCCACGATCCCCCAGCGCGAACAGCGCCCGTAGGTCGGCTTGATCCCCGAAATCCCGACAAATGCCGCGGGCTGGCGGATCGAGCCGCCGGTGTCGGTGCCGGTGACGCCCGGCGCAATCCCCGCCGCGACCGCCGCCGCCGACCCGCCCGAGCTACCGCCCGGGGTCAGCGCGACATTGCCGCCGTCATTGCGCTTCCACGGCGATATCACCGGGCCATAAGCGCTGGTCTCGTTCGAGGATCCCATCGCGAACTCGTCCATGTTGAGCTTGCCCAACATTCCCGCGCCGGCATCCTTGAGCTTGCCCGAGACGGTGCTTTCGTACGGTGGCTTGAACCCCTTCAAAATGTTCGACCCGGTGGTCGACGCCACACCCTCGGTGCAGAACAGATCCTTGATCCCGATCGGAATGCCGGAGAGCGGCTTCAGCCCCCCCGCCACCCGCGCCAAGTCCGCCTCATCGGCCGCGGCCAGCGCAAGCTCCGGCGTCTCCACCGTCCAGGCATTCAGCGCCCGGCCAGCCACAACGGCAGCATTAAAGTCCGTCGCAACCTCGCGTGCCGAGAAATCGCCGTCGCGAAACCCGTCGCGAAGCTGCGCGATCGTCTTTGAAGTAAGCTCGGACACTATTCGATCACCTTGGGCACCGCGAAAAACCCGTGCTGCGCATCCGGCGCGTTGAGCAGCACCTTGTCGCGCACGTCGCCGTCGGTCACGACGTCGTCGCGCAGTCGCAGCTTGAGGTCGATCACCGCGGTCAGCGGCTCGACCCCGTCGGTGTTGACCTCGCCAAGCTGCTCGACCCAGCCGAGGATATTGTTGAGTTCGGGCACCATCTTGTCGATTTCGGCATCGCTCAGCGCGAGCCGGGCGAGCTTGGCGACGTGGCGCACTTCTTTTTCGGTGACAGACATGACGCGCGGCTAGCAGGGCCGCCGCGACCCTTCAAGCGCGGTTGCCGAGCCGCAGCACGACCGCTAGGGCGCGCGCCATGCTTGCTCGTCGTTTTCTCGGTTGTGTCTTTTTCCTCACCATCCTGGCGGTGATCGGCGCGTTCCTGTTCTACCAATATGGCGCGTCCATGCTGGTCAAGCAGGCGACGCCCAAGGGCCATTTCGTCGCCCCGCCGCCGAGCGACACCGGCCCGGACTATGCCTCCAACGCCAACTGGCTGGCCAAGCCGGGCGCGGGCACCAACCTCGCCGAGTGGCGTCCCGATCAGGGCGACGGCACCCCGGCCCCGCCGCCGATTTTGCGCCCGCGCGATGCCGCGACCTTTTTCATCCACCCGACCACCTATCTCGAGCGCGATCGCTGGAATGCCGCGCTGATCCCCGACGCGACCAGCGAGGGCCGCACCCAGACCTTCGTCCGCAGCCAGGCGAGCGTGTTCAACGACGTGTCCGACGTCTGGGCGCCGCGGTATCGCCAGGCCGCGTTCGGCGCCTTCCTGCTCAAGAGCGACGATGCGTCCAATGCGCTCGATCTCGCCTATCGCGATGTCCTCAAGGCCTTCGACGCCTTCCTCGCCGCGCAACCCGCGGACAAGCCGCTAATTCTCGCCGGCCACAGCCAGGGCGCGCTGCACTTGTCGCGCCTGCTCGCCGACCGCCGCGATGCGCTCAATGGCCGGCTGGTCGCGGCCTATGTCGTCGGCTGGCCGCTTAGCGCCACCGCCGATTTGCCGACGATGAACCGCACCGCCTGCGCCCGTCCCGACGAAACCGGCTGCATCCTGTCGTGGCAAAGCTTCGCCGAGCCCGCCAATCCGGCATTGGTGATGGAAAGCTGGATCGGCACCAAGGCCGCCAACGGCATCGTCCGCCAGCGCCGCGACATGGTGTGCGTCAATCCCCTGACCGGCAGCGCTGGCGGGGCCGCGCCGCCGTCGGCCAATCTCGGCACGCTCCAGCCCTCGGCCGATTTCGCCACCGCCACCGTCGCTCCGGGTCAGGTCGGCGCGCGCTGTGAGGATGGGCTGCTGTTGGTCGGCGGCGCGTTGCCCACGGTCGGCGGCTTCGTCCTGCCGGGCAACAATTACCATCCATTCGATTATGCCCTGTTCTGGGGGTCGATCCGCGCCGATGTCGCGGGGCGGCTGGCGGCGTTCCGGCAATGATCACCGCCGCCGCGACCGATTATCGCGCGGCGCTGCCCGAGGCCGGCGGCCGCCTGCTCGCGCTCGATGTCGGCACCAAGACTATCGGCCTCGCCACCTGCGACTCCAGCTGGAGCTTTGCCACCGCCGTCGGGACGATCGTTCGCACCAAATTCACCGCCGACCTCGCAATCCTGCGCGCTGCGATCGCCAGCAATGCCATCGTCGGTCTGGTGGTCGGCCTGCCCCTCAACATGGACGGCAGCGATTCGCCCCGCACCCAGTCGGTCCGCGCCTTCGCCCGCAACCTCATCGCGCTCGACCTTCCCGTCCTGCTGTGGGACGAGCGCTGGTCGACGGTCGCGGTCGAGCGCGCAATGATCTCGGCCGACGTCAGCCGCGCCAAACGCGCCACGAAAATCGACGCCCACGCCGCCGCGCACATCCTGCAAGGCGCGATCGACGCGCTGGTCAACCTCCCGCAGGCCGGTTAGCAGACACGCCCATGGACCTCCTCTCGATCGACTCTCTGGGCGACGCCGACATCGCCGTCATCCTAAGCGAGGGCGATCTGTGGTTCGATTACAACCGCCAACCGCGCCGCAACTCCGACCGGCTCGACGGGCTGACCATCGTCAACGCCTTCTTCGAAAACTCTACCCGCACCCTGCTCAGCTTTGAAATCGCCGCCAATCGCCTCGGCGCGCAGGTGGTGACGATGCAGGTCGAGATGAGCTCGATCAAGAAAGGCGAGACGCTCGCCGACACCGCCCGCACCTTGAACGCGATGCGGCCCGACGCGCTGATCATCCGCCATGGGACCAGCGGCGCCCCGAGCGATGTCGCCGCGATCATGGATTGCCCGGTGATCAATGCCGGCGATGGGTCGGGCGAGCATCCGACGCAGGCCCTGCTCGATGCGGCGACCCTGCGCCGCCGCTTCGGGCGCATCGAAGGCCTCAAGGTGGCGATTTGCGGCGACTTGAAACACAGTCGCGTGGCGAGATCGAATGTGAAGCTCCTGACCCGCCTCGGCGCCGAGGTTCGCCTCGCCGGCCCGCCCGAACTGCTACCCGCCGACTTCGCCGGCAACGGCTCGATCGACGATGCCGTGGCCGGGGCCGACGCGGTGATGATGCTGCGGATCCAGCGCGAGCGGCTCGACGCCGATTTCGGCGATGCACCCGGCGAATATCTCGATCGCTACGGCCTGACTGCGGCGCGCTTTGCAACGGCAGCGGCCAACGCGGTGGTGATGCACCCCGGCCCGATCAATCGCGGGGTCGAGGTCGATGGCGCGCTGGCCGACGATCCGGAGCGATCGTTGATCGTTCTTCAGGTGGAAATGGGCGTGGCGGTGCGGATGGCCTGCCTCGACCTCTTCACCGCCGAGAGACTAGCCCCTTAGAGCGACGCGAGCCGGATCGGCGCATCGCCCGCGACCGAACGGACGAAGCAAGCGCCGCCCTTGGTTTTGAGCGACGAGCACATCGACTTGGCATCGCCGCCACTGTCGAAACCGCTGACCGACAGCCGATAGAAGGTGCCTTTCGGTCCGTCGAAGCGCGCGGTGGCGGGCGCATAGCCACGCAACGCGGGATATTTGGCGGCCAGCTTGGCCCAGCCCGACGACACCCCGGCGCGCGACGAATAGGCGCCCAATTGGACCACCGAACGGCTGCCACCGAAGGCGGCACGGCGAACCGGCAGGCTGGCACTGTCAAGGCTTGCAGCGCGCGGCGACAGGCCGGGCCGGGCGGACGACTGGCGAGCCTTGCTGGCCTTGACGATCGGCGCGGAAACCGTCGCGGCATAGGCGCGAGCCTGTTCGACCACCGCGACCGGCGCGGCGGCGGCGAATGCTACCGGCGCTGCGGGCTCGGCGACCTCGACCGGCTGATCGACTGCCGGTGCGTCAGCGGAAACCTCAGCTGAAACCGGCTCCGACATAAGATCGACCGCGGCGGCTTCCACCGGCGCGGCTTCTTCAACCAACGGCGGCGCGGCTTCGACCGGCGGTGCGGCGTCGGCGACATCGGCCTGCGCCATCCGAACCTGGTTGTTAGTCCGCGCCAGCGCGAGCCGTACCGGCTGCCCGGAATCGCTCGCCGCCGGCGCGAAGCCGGTCAGCGAGGCGACCTGGTCGGACGCCTTGGCGGGCTTGGCGAAGGTCATCCACTGCTGGATGCGCGCATCGAGCTGGTCCGGGGATACGTCCTGCGAGGCGATCGTGCGGGCCATTTCCCAGTCGCCGCCAAGCGCATGGGCAAGGGCAAGATTCTGGCGGACCCGGGCGTCGGCACCGACGGCACGCGCCGCGCCGTCGAGCACGCTGACCGCCGCCTGCGGCTGGCCGGCAAGCGCCAATGCAAGGCCGTAATCAGCCGGATCGAGCAAATTGCGCGCGTTGTTAAGATCGTTGATGGCCGAATCGTTCTTGCCTTGCGCGATCGTCACCAGCGCCAGCTTGAGCACCAGCTGCGGCTGGCCCGGAAGCAGCGACAGCGAGTCGCGATAGGCGCTTTCCGCCGAGGCAAAGCGCCCGCCGGCGAAATAGGCATTGCCCAGAAGGGCGCGGAAACCGGCGTCGCTCGGGGTGTTGCCAACCGCGCGTTCGGCCAGGCCGATCGCCGCGGGATAGTCCCCCTTCTCAATCGCGGTCTGGGCGCGGGTCGCGATCCCGATGTTCGAATGGTCGACCTTGTCGCCGAAGATCGAGGCCCGGTTGTGGTGACGCGCGCCGGGGGTAGCACAGGCGCTAAGCGCGCCAATCATCCCGAGTGCGGACAGGGCAGCTCCAAAACGCAGCGACTTCACCATCACGACTTCCTTCCTAACTACGGACCCGCTTGACCGGCGACGGCGCGTGCTGCGCCATCCCGTCGAGTTCGGGCATGTCGGCGAGCAGCCTGTCCAGCGCGTCGGTGACGAGCTGTTGAGCCGATCGGCCGGTCACCGCGCAGGCCAGGCGCAGTTTCAGATGGCGATCCTTGTCGAGTCGCAAGGTAAACGCCGCTTTGGCCTTCGATCCGGCAGCGGCCCGCGGGGCCGGAGCACGGCCCAAAGAGACCGGCGCTGCGACTGGCATTGCGACCGGCATTGCGACCGGTTCAACTTCCGGCGGGGCAAGAGCCATCGTCTTGCGCATCGGCATCGGCACCACGTCGGCACCATCAGCGTCGAACGCGTTCAGTTCGGGCGGCGGACCGTCGTACAATTCGGCGGTCTCGTCATAATCCTCGTCTCCCTCGTCCTCGACCGCGTTGAAAGCGGCGGCGAGTTCTTCGCGCTGGTCGTGGACCGGAGACCCGATCACAGGAACTTGGCCAGCCGGAGTCAGCGCGGCGAGCGGATTGCGCAGCGGCTGGGGGCCGACTTCCTCGCCAAACGCATCATGGTCGGCATCGGCATCGGGCAGGTCGGCCGGCTTGGGCGGTTCGAAGCCCATGTCGTTCCAGCCAAGATCTTCCAGGCTTGCGCCGGTATTGCCACCGAATCCCTGAGGCCGCATAGCCGGGCGTGCGCCGCCCTTGCGAGCAAGCAGGCCGGAAGAGAGGGAAGCGAATGCTTTGGGCTCGCCCATCGTCGCCACTCCCACTTACTGGCCGACCACGCGGCGGCCGAAGCCACCGACGGGACGCGGACTGGCAGCAGCGTTGCCGGCGGGCTGACCCGGAGCGGCAAACACGGTGCGGCGGAAATTCTTTTCGAGGCGGTCGGAGATATAATCCCACAGCTCGACCACTTCCTTGGCCGAGCGCCCGTTGGGATCGACCTCCATCACCGTCCGGCCATCGATCATCGAGGCGGCGAAATCGGTGCGATGGTGGAGCGTGACCGGGGCCACCGTGCCGTGCTGCGACAGCGCGACTGCGGCCTCATAGGTGATCTTGGCCTTGGGCGTCGCGCCGTTGACCACGAACAGCAACGGCTTGCCGGCGCGGTCGCACAAATCGACCGTGGCGCCGACGGCGCGCAGATCGTGCGGGCTCGGCCGGGTCGGAATGACGATCAGTTCGGCCACCGCGATGACCGACTGGATCGCCATGGTGATGGCCGGCGGCGTATCGATCACGGCCAGTCGGAAGCCCTGTTGGCGAAGCACCTCGAGATCCGAGGCGAGCCGCGCGACCGTGGTCTGGGCGAAGGCCGGCATATCGGCCTCGCGCTCGTTCCACCAATCGGCGAGGCTTCCCTGCGGATCGATATCGATAAGGCAGACGGGCCCGGCGCCCGCCAATTGCGCTTGCACCGCCAGATGCCCGGACAGGGTGGTTTTACCCGATCCGCCTTTCTGCGATGCCATAGCAAGAACGCGCATTCTATTCCCCTCGCCCAAAATGACGCTGATCAGCCAAGGACGCTGATTAGGGTGCCACTTGACCCCGAAGCCCCTAAATATTGGTTAATATGCGCCCGACCTTGTTGCGGCATCGCTCGGCTCGGCTAAGGTCGTCGCAGCTTGGATGGGGGAAAAATTCGATGCGCGTCTTTTTGATTGCTGCGATCCTCGGCACAGCCCTCCCTTCGCCCGCCGCCGCCACCGTGCGCGCGGGGGTCGAGGCGTGGCAGAATGGCGACCCTGCAAAGGCTACTGACATCTGGCGCGCGCTGGCCGACAAGGGCGATCCCGATGCCGCCTTCAACCTTGGCCAGGCCTATCGTCTCGGTCGCGGCGTGCCCGCCGACAGCAGCGCGGCCAAACGATGGTTCGAGCGCGCGGCGCGGATCGGCCATGTCGATGCCCAGGTCAGCCTCGGCCTGTTGTTGTTCGACATTGGCGACCGCGACGCCGCACTGACCTGGCTCGGCCGCGCTGCCGAGCGGGGCGATCCGCGCGCCATGCTGGTCACCGGCACGGCTCTGTTCAACGGCGACGGCGTGAAGATCGATCCGGTGCTCGGCTATGCCTATGTCAGCCGCGCCGCCGCCCAGGGACTTGCCCCCGCCCGGGCCACGCTCGCCGACATGGACAAGGTCATCCCGCTCGCCCAGCGCCAGAAAGGGATCGCCCTTGCCCGCCGGCTCGCCGGGATCGCGTCATCCGACAAACCGGCGCCCAAGGTCGTGGTGCCGAAAGTTGCGGTGGCTCCACCGGTGCCCAAGATTCGCGCGCCAAGGATCGCCGCCGCCCCGCCCTCACCCATGGCCAAAGTCGCCACCGACCCCGCCAAACCGGCGGTCGCCGTCACCGGATCGGGTGGCTGGCGGATCCAGCTTGGCGCCTTCGGGACGCGCGGCGCGGCGCAGGCATTATACGCCCGGCTCGGCCCGAGGCTAAGCGGCGCACAGGCTTATTATATCCCGGTTGGCGCCATGACCCGACTCCAGGCCGGTCCCTTCAGCAAGACCGATGCCACGGCGGCCTGTGCCCGGCTCAAACCGCAACCCTGCTTCGCGGTCTCGGCTAGATAAGCCAATCCTTGCGCGCGATCCCTTGCGCCCACAGCAAGGCATCGAGCCCATGATGATCGAGCCGTGCATTGGCCACCGCGATCAGCGCGGGCTTGGCACGATAGGCCACGCCCAGCCCCGCCGCTTCAACCAGCGGGACGTCATTCGCCCCGTCGCCGATCGCCAGCACCGCTGACGGGCCGATATCCCGCTCGTCGCATGCGATCAGCATTGCCGCTTTTTTGGCCTCGGCATCGACGATCGGACCTTCCAGCTTGCCGGTCAGTTCGCCGCCAGCCTTGGCCAGCCCATTGGCCGCATGATGCTCGAAGCCGACCAAAGCCGCCACCGGCGCGACGAAATCGACAAATCCGCCCGACAGCAATAACGTCCCCGTGCCGCGCGCGCGCATCGTCCGCACAAGGGTCGCCGCACCCGGGTTGGGCCGGATCCTTTCCTCCAGGCAGCGCGCGATGATCGCCACGTCGAGCCCTTCCAGCAGCGCCACCCGCTCCTTGAGCGCATCCGCGAAATCAATCTCCCCACGCATCGCACGCTCGGTGATCGCCGCAATGCTCGGCTTGATCCCGGCATAATCGGCCAGTTCGTCGATGCATTCCTGGCCGATGATGGTCGAATCCATGTCGGCGGCGAGCAATTGCTTTTCGCGCCCCTCGACGGGCTGGACGACGACATCGCACCCGTTCCAGCCCTCCAGCTGTCGCCGCGCGCCAAGATCGGCCACCTCGATATCGACCGCATCGCCTTCGTCGATCCATTGCGCGAAGCGTGCGCCCGGGACCCGTTCGATCGCCTCTGCAAGCAGCCTGTCATCGAGCCGTCCGGCTGCTATCAACGTCGCAATGAGCAAATCTCGTCCTCCGCTGGCCCTCATCGCCGGTCCCACCGCCAGCGGCAAGAGCGGGCTGGCGATGGCGCTGGCCCGCCGCACCGGGGGTGTGATCGTCAACGCCGACAGCGCGCAAGTGTACCGCGACCTGCCAATCGTTTCCGCCGCCCCGACCGCCGCCGAGCAGGCCGAAGTCGAGCACCGGCTCTACGGTTTCCGTGACGGCGCCGAGCCCTGCTCCGCGGCCGACTGGGCAGCGCTCGCCAAGGCAGAGATCGACGATCTCCAGCGCGCCGGCATCTTGCCAATATTGGTCGGCGGTACCGGTCTTTACATCCGCACCCTGCTCGACGGGATTGCCCCGGTCCCGGCGATCGACCCCGCGATCCGGCTCGAGGTCCGCTCAGCCTCCGTCGCCGACAATCGCGCCCGCCTCGAAACGCTTGACCCCGCCGCCGCGGCGCGCCTCGACGATGCCGATACGACCCGCATCGCACGCGCGCTCGAAGTGGTTCGCTCGACCGGCCAGACGCTGGCCCAGTGGCAGCAACATCTCGCCGGCGGCATCGGCGATCAGGTCACGCTTCGTCCTTTGATCCTGCTCCCCCCGCGCGACTGGCTGCTCGCCCGCTGCGACCGGCGCTTTGCCGAGATGCTCGACCATGGCGCGATCGAGGAGGTCGCGCGACTGATCGCCCGCAGGCTCAACCCCGCGCTTCCGGTGATGCGCGCCATCGGCGTCAGGGAAATTGCGGAAGGCGGCGACCAAGCGGCGATGATCGCGCGCGGGCAGATATCCACGCGCCGCTACGCCAAGCGCCAAACTACCTGGTTTTCAAACCAGCCCCCGCGCGATTGGAAGCGGTTCCTTGCCCCGCTCGATCGACCGCAAGCGATCGACGACGCGCTCGCCTTACTCGCCGACTAGGTCGCTGACATGCTCGGGCCGATCGCCGACGCTGGCCCGTTCGAGATAGGATCGCTGCAACTGACGATGGGCGGCGGCCGCCTTGGGGTCGGTCGCGGCAAGTGCGCGCTGTTCCTCTTCGGCGGCGCGACTTGCGAAATAGATCCGGTCATGATCGCTCATCGGACACCCCTCCCCAGCGGCCCGCGCATGATATCAGAAGATTCGGAATGCCGTGAATCGATTCACTTTCGCCCGAACAATTTCTCGATGTCATTATGCGCCAGCTTGATCCACGTCGGGCGCCCGTGATTGCACTGCCCCGAATGCGGGGTCACTTCCATCTCGCGCAGCAGGGCATTCATCTCCGCCACCGACAGGATCCGCCCCGCCCGCACCGATCCGTGGCAAGCGATGGTCGCCGCGACCAGATCGAGCCGGTCGCGCAGGGCAAGCGCGGTGCCGAGCTCGGCCAGCTCCCCCGCCAGATCGGCGAGCAGCCCCGGCACATCGGCCTTCCCCAGCGCCGCCGGGGTGGCGCGGACCAGCATCGTCGTCGGCCCGAATCGCTCGATCTCGAGCCCGAGCTCGGCCAATTCGCCCGCCGCTTCCTCAAGCCGATCGCACTCGACCTCGTCCAGCTCGACGGTTTCGGGGATCAACAAGGCCTGCCGCGGGATTGCACCGCCCGCATTGGCCTTGCGCATCCGCTCCAGCACCAGCCGCTCGTGCGCGGCGTGCTGGTCGACGATCACCAGCCCGTCCTCGGCCTCGGCCACGATATAGGTCGCCGCCACCTGCCCGCGCGCCACGCCGAGCGGAAAATGCACATCGGCCGGGGCGATCGGCGACGCGGCGACCGCCCGGCCCTGCGGCAAAGGTGCATAGGAGGGAGCATAAGAGAAAGCCGGTCGATGATCCCACACATTGCCTTGGGCAGGTGGGGCGAGGGGATGGCCCATATCGCCACCGATTGGCTCAACCTGCCACGCCGCCGGTGCCGCAAACTGCTCCCTCGCCGAGCTTCGATGCCCCGCCTCCTCAAGCGCGGCCCGCAATCCGCCGACAATCAGCCCGCGCACCGCCGCCGGGTCGCGGAACCGGACTTCGGTCTTGGCCGGGTGGACGTTGATGTCGACCTCGTCGCCCGGCACTGCAATGAACAGCGCCGCCACCGGGTGACGATCGCGCGCCAGCAAATCGCGATAGGCGCCGCGCAAGGCGCCGACCAGCAACCGGTCCTTCACCGGGCGCCGGTTGACGAACAGATATTGCTGGTCGGCGATGCCGCGGTTGAAGGTCGGCAGGCTGACCACCCCGGTCAGGTGCAGCCCGTCGCGCACGCAATCGATCCCCAGCCCGTGCCGGTCGAGATCGTGGCTCAGCAGCGCCGCCACTCGCGCCGGCCCGTCGCTCGGCTGCAACGACAGGATCCGCCGCCCGTCATGGTCGAGCGTGAAAGCGACGTCGGGCCGTGCCATCGCCAGCCGCCGCACCGAATCGAGGCTCGCGGCATATTCCGCCCGCGGCGAACGCAAGAACTTGCGCCGCGCGGGGACCTTGTCGAACAGCCCTTCGACCCGCACCCGTGTTCCCGGTGGCAGTGACGCCGGCCCCTCGCCCGCCGGCACCCCATGATCGATCTCCAGCCGCCAGCCGTCAGCGCCGGTCCTGGTCCGGCTCTCGATCGTCACCCGCGCGACGCTGGCAATCGACGGCAGCGCTTCGCCGCGAAAGCCGAAGCTCGCCACGTCCTCGATCCGGTCGTCGGGCAGCTTGGACGTCGCGTGGCGCTCGATCGCCAGGCGCATGTCATCCGGACTCATCCCCGATCCATCGTCGCTCACCTCGATCAGCTCGAGCCCGCCCGCCGACAGCCGCACCGCGACCGTCGCCGCGCCCGCATCGAGCGCATTCTCGACCAATTCCTTCAACGCGCTCGCGGGGCGTTCAACCACCTCGCCCGCGGCGATTCGATTGACCAGTTCGGAGGGGAGCCTTCTTATTGACATGGCAACGGTCCTAGCCCAATCCGAGGCGTCCCACGAAGCGCTGAATCTTCGCAAAAATTCACGTAGCTTTCACAAGGACTTGGATAAGAAATCGTGAATCGCCTCGTGAGGTCGCGGGGTGGTTCGATCGAAGAGCGAGAGACGGGGAAAACATGTTCTGGACGCGCTGGTTCAAATGGATGTCGCACGACATGGCGATCGACCTGGGGACGGCCAATACGTTGGTCTACGTCCGTGGCCGCGGGATCGTGCTCAATGAGCCCTCGGTGGTGGCGATCGAGACCATCAACGGGGTCAAGCGCGTCAAGGCGGTCGGCAACGACGCCAAGCTGATGATGGGCAAGACCCCCGACCAGATCGAGGCCATCCGCCCGCTGCGCGACGGCGTCATCGCCGACATCGATGTCGCCGAGCAGATGATCAAGCACTTCATTCACAAGGTTCACGGCGGCAAGATGCGCGCCTGGCGTTTTCCGCAGATCGTGATCTGCGTCCCCTCGGGCTCGACCAGCGTCGAGCGCCGCGCGATCCGCGACGCTGCCTCCAATGCCGGTGCCAGCCAGGTGTTCCTGATCGAGGAGCCGATGGCCGCCGCGATCGGTGCCAATATGCCGGTCACCGAGCCGGTTGGCTCGATGGTCGTCGATATCGGCGGCGGCACCACCGAAGTCGCGGTGCTGTCGCTGCGCGGCCTCGCTTACACCACCTCGGTCCGGGTCGGCGGCGACAAGATGGACGAAGCGATTTCCTCCTACGTCCGCCGCAACCACAATCTTCTGATCGGTGAAGCCACGGCCGAGCGGATCAAGAAGGAAGTCGGCATCGCCAAGCCCCCGGTCGACGGAATTGGCGAGACGGTCCACATCAAGGGCCGCGACCTGGTCAATGGGGTGCCCAAAGAAATCACCATCAACCAGGGCCAGATCGCCGAGGCCTTGTCGGAACCGGTCGGGACGATCGTCGAAGGCGTCCGCATCGCGCTCGAAAACACCGCGCCGGAACTGGCCGCCGATATCTGCGATCAGGGCATCGTGCTGACCGGTGGCGGCGCCCTGCTCCAGGGGCTCGACGAAGTGCTCCGCGACGAAACCGGCCTTCCCGTAACGGTCGCCGACGATCCGCTGACCTGCGTTGCGCTCGGCACCGGCCGAGCGCTCGAAGAAGAGCAGTTCCGCGGCGTCCTCCAGACAGCGTAGGTCGGGGGGCCAGTCCAGTAGCCGGAGGCGGTCGTGACGATCTATATTTCGCTGTCCGGCAAGGAATCAGGAAGGAGCGATGCCTTGAGCATCGTAACTGACGAAATGAGGCCGTCCGGGCGGCGAAATATAGATCGCCGCTTTGCGGTTGATCGGAGACCAATCCCGGTCGCCTCCGGCTGCTGGACTGGGCTCTAATGGCCGCGCCGGCGGGTCAGCGCCCGGGCTGGTCGAGAAAAGCGCAATATAGCCTGTTTTTCGGCCTGGTCGCGGCTGTCGGCGGCCTGATCGTCGGATTGATCATGCTGATCCTGTCGCTGGTTGCGCCCTCGGCCTATGCCAGCGTGCGCGGCGTCGCGCTCGACCTCACTGCACCGATCAGCGGTGCATTGTCCGAAGTCGTCACCACCGCCAAAGGCGTGGTCGGCGGTGCCGGCGATTATTGGAATGCCGCCGAACAGAATGAAGGCCTCAAGCGCGAACGCGTGGCGATGCGCCGCCAGATCATCCGCGCCAAGGCGGTCCTCCAGGAAAATGCCCAGCTCAAGGCCGCGCTTGGCCTGCGCGAAAAAACTCAACAGGCGGTCGCGGTCGGGCGGATCGTCGGCTCCAGCTTCGAAAGCAGGCGCCGCTTCGGGATTCTCTCGGTTGGGAGCGGTGACGGTGTCCTGCCGGGAATGCCGGTGCGTACCGCCGACGGGCTGGTGGGCCGCGTGGTCGAAGTGGGATCGTCGGCGTCGCGCGTGCTGCTGGTCAGCGACCGCTCCAATATCGTGCCCGCGCGGATCCTGCGCGGCGGTATTCCGGTGATCTCCACCGGACGCGGTGACGGCACGATCGACGTCCGCCCGCTCGAGGTCGGCCGCAACCCCTTCAAGCGCGGTGACATCATCGTCACCTCGGGCACCGGCGGCCTCTATCCCCCGCTCGTCCCGATCGCCCGGATCATCCGGCTCGACGACGATGGCGCGCTCGCCGTTCCGCTCGCCGATCCCGCCCGGTCCAGCTTCGCG
>JBBQTM010000008.1:0-41907 GCA_038234545.1 Sphingomonadales bacterium | reverse complement strand
CCGTCACCATAGCTTGGTGACCATAGCGTCTGTGACCCACCCGATCCCATCCCGAACTCGGCCGTGAAACCAGACTGCGCCGATGGTACTACTGCTTAAGCAGTGGAAGAGTAGGTCGTCGCCAGGCTTTGCTGGCGGCGTAGATCAAGAACCCATTCGCAATTCATGAAAAGGCCGCTGTTGGGGTTTCCCCGGCGGCGGCCTTTTTTGATTATACCGGGTCAAGACCTTCGAAGCGTCAAGCTTCGCAAGGCCAACGGCCGCCCGGACCGCTCGAAGAGCGGGAGGATAGCCTAAGCTGGCGTATGCCAGTGCCGGCGCCTGAGGCAAAACGTCGGTGTCGCGGGATGGAGCAGCCCGGTAGCTCGTCAGGCTCATAACCTGAAGGTCGTAGGTTCAAATCCTACTCCCGCAACCAACAAGAAGCCCGCCATTACGGCGGGCTTTTTTGTTGTTTGGGCCACTTACATGGGGCCCTCAACCGATCGCTTTTAAATCGCTCGTTCGTCTGTTCGCCCTTCGGTCGAAATGGAGCAGCCCGTTCGATAGTTCGGCAATCCCCCGTATTGCCGGCTGCGTCTCATCTCGTCAGGCTCATAAGCTAAAGGCTCGGCTTGGTGGACGGCCCCAGGCAAACAAGGTCCGCTTTCGCGGGCCTTTTTGTTGCCCCCGACACTTGATTCTGGGCCCACCTTCCTTTTCGATTCACCTCATAACAGCCCGCCATCCAGGCGGGCTTTTTTTGTGCTTGCGCCACATCGCGCCAACACACGCAACCGAACCGTCGCCGAAACGCTTATCCGGCATGACCGACAGCGATCTTTCTCAACCCCATGCTTGGTGGACCGTCCAGCGCGGCGAGGGGCCGATTTTGGCGACCGCAATTCACGACGGGACGCGACTGAGGCCCGAGGTGGCGATGGCAATGAAGCTGGCGCCGATTGATCGCTTGCGCGAGGAGGATCCGTTCACCGGCCAGGCGATCGTCGATGTGCCGACGCACATCATCGCCCATGTCTCGCGCTTCGAATATGATCTCAACCGCGCGGGCGCGGAGGCGATCTACCAGACGCCCCAGCAGGCCTGGGGTCTCGACATCTGGCACGCGCCGCTGGCCGAAGACGTCGTCCGCCGTTCGTACGACCTGCACGGCGCCTATTACCGCATGCTTGGCCAACTGCTCGACGATGTCGCCGCCAGCCACGATCGCTTCGTCCTGCTCGACATCCACAGCTACAATCATCGTCGCGACGGGCCCCACGGCGCGCCAAGCGACCCCGCGGCTGCACCCGACATCAACATCGGCACCTTTTCCATGCCACGCGCCCTTTGGGCCGGCGTGATGGATCCGCTGATCGAGGCGATGGCCGGTTTCGACTTCAACGGTCGCCGACTCGATGTGCGCGAGAATGTCGCCTTCCAAGGCAAGGGCGAGCAGACGCGGTTCGTCCATGAGCGCTACCCCAAGCAGGGTTGCGCAATCGCCATCGAGTTCAAGAAATTCTTCATGGACGAATGGAGTGGCGAAGCCGATCCCGCCGAGCTGGACGCAATGCGCCGCTTCATCGCGTTCACCGCCGCCACCGCGCGCGAGTTGATCGAATGAGCAGCGGCCCGCGCCTGGCCATGGCGCCCGAGCCGTTCATCGCCGAGTTCAGCGAAAGCGGCGCGCTCCGCCAGCCGGTCGGTACGAAGGGCCGCGTGCATATCGACCGCTCGATCTTCTTCCTGATGCTGCACCGTTCGGCCGCCGAAACGGATGGCCCGAAGCGGAGCGTCGCCCGCCACGTCGCGACCACCAGCCCGGCCTACCTCATCTGGGGGCCGGAGGACGATCTCGCCGCCGCCGCCGCGCTCGAGACGATTGTCACGGCGATGCGCAGACGGCACGATCGGATCCTGTTGGTGTCGCTGTACGATCAGGCGCTACCGCCGGAATTGCCCGAAGACAGCCCGCGGCTGCCGCCCTTCACCGCGCTGATCGGGCCAGGCGACGATGCTGCGGCGGCAGGCGCCGCAGATGCCTTGGGGAAGGCAATGGCCGAAGTCGAGATCGACCTGCGCCATTGCCATGTCGAGCATCGATCGCGCCCTTATTTCGAACCGTCGGTGGAAGGATTGGTCGACAGCGAGCCGGCCATTTCGCATTTCTCTTTCGGACTTCCGCCGATCCACCTCTCGCCGACCGGCACCTTCTATCCGCAGATGTTCCGCGACCTGTCGCTGGCGGCGGGGGATTCGCTGCTGCGGGCGGCCTGCCACTTCATCGCCGACGGCAATGGCGACGCACCGACTCATTATCGCGCGCTTGGGCGGAGCGCCTTCCTCGCCGCCGCGCTCAAGACCGACCGCCAGCTGGACAAGATCGCTCGCAGCTTTGATTTTCTGCTCTCGATCTCGCCGATCAACACCGACGAGGCGATGCACGAATTTCTTGGCGCCGATGGCGGCAAGCCACCGCGCTTCCAGTACCGACCGCTTGAGGTCGATCCCGATATCGCCAAGCGCGACCTGTACGCGATCGACCTGGCCGGGCTCGAAGATCCGTTGCTCGAGACCTTGTTCACTGAAAAGCGTCGCGAGCTCGACCATCAGCTGACCATGGTCGGCGCGCGCAACACGCCCGATTTCCAGCCTGCATCGATGCTCCAGTATGGCGCGGTTGAGCCCGAGCTGCTGGCCGCAGCAAAGGCGATTCTATCTGCCAGCAAAGGCAAACGCCGCCCGGTCGGCACGATGATCGGTGCCTCCGAAGTAGCGAAGGGCGCGCGCAAACTGATTGCCGATTATGCCGAACTCGACGATCGCTTTGCGGCCGAGGTCGAAATCCGCGACGACCTTGCCGCCGGACTGATGGTGTCGGGTGGCACGCTGATGATCTCCAGCCACACGCGCATGGCGCGGCACCGGCTCGACGCGCTCCTGGCGCATGAGGTCAGCGTCCACTTGCTGACCTGGTTCAACGGATCGACCCAGGGTCTTGGCCTCTTTCGCAGCGGTCTGGCGCGCTACGAAGGCGTTCAGGAAGGACTTGGTGTGTTCGCCGAATGGGCGGTCGGCGGGCTCACTGAAACGCGGCTGCGACTGCTGGCGGGTCGCGTGGTCGCGGTCGATGGAATGCTGCGGGGGGCGGACTTTTGCGAATGCTACGCCTTGCTCGAAGGCCATGGCTTCCGCCCCAAGACCGCCTTCGGGATCGCTGCGCGCGTCTATCGTTCGGGCGGCTTCGCCAAGGACGCCATCTATTTGCGCGGATTCAAGGCGGTGATCGACGCGATTGCCGCGGGACTCGACCTCGATCCGTTCTGGCTCGGCAAGATCGCGCCGGAGCATCTGCCGGCGGTCGATGAATTGCTCCAGCGCGGGCTGCTCCAGCCACCCGTGTTCCGCCCTTTGTTTCTCGACCGGCCAGAGGTGCGGCAGCGCATCGCCAGCCTTGCGACCATCCCCGATTTCCATTCGATCTTCGACCAGGAGTAAGCCCACGTGATCATCGCTTTTTTCGTCAACGACATGGAACGCGAATTCGCGGGCTATACCACTACTGTGCTGGCCTATGAGGCGCACAGCCGCGGACATGGTGTGTGCTACGTCACCCCCGACGATTTCCTGCTGACGCCCGACGATCGGCTCCACGTCCACGGGCGTTTCCTGCCCAAGACCAAGTTCAAGAGCCGCGACGATTTCTTCAAGGCGCTGCAGGGGCTCAAGACGGCCCAGCTCGACATGGCCGAAGTCGATGTGCTGATGCTGCGCAGCGATCCCTCGCTCGATGCCCAGGCGATGCCGTGGGCGGCCGAAGTCGGAATCCTGTTCGGGCGGGAGGCGGCAAAGCGCGGGACGATCGTGGTCAACGACGCCGACAGCCTGTCGAAGGCGATCAACAAGCTCTACTTCCAGAGCTTCCCGGTCGAAGCGCGCGCGGAAACGTTGATCAGCCGCAACGAGGAGGACATCAAGGCGTTCGCCCGCGCCCACAAGAATGAGATCATCCTGAAGCCGCTCCAGGGATCGGGCGGGTCGGGCGTGTTCAAGCTGGACGCCAAGGCCAAGTCGAACATCAACCAGATGATCGAGGCGATCGGCCGCGACGGCTATATCATCGCCCAAGCCTATGTCCCGGCGGCGAAAAAGGGTGATATCCGACTGTTCCTGATGAACGGCGTTCCGCTGCAGATCGGCGGCAAATATGCCGCGCTCCGCCGGGTTGCGTCGAAGGATGACATCCGTTCCAACATTCATGCCGGCGGCACCGCAGAAGCGGTCGAGATCGGCAAGACCGAGCTTCGCGTGGCGGAGATCATCCGCCCCAAGCTGATCGCCGATGGGATGTTCCTGGTCGGGATCGACATCGTCGGCGACAAGATCCTCGAGGTGAACGTCTTTTCGCCCGGTAATCTTGGCAGTTGCTCGCGCCTTGCCGGGGTCGATTTCGCGGTGCCGATCGTCGACTCGCTGGAGCGCAAGGCGGAGATCGCCAAGGATTATGCGCAGACGTTCGACAACCGCCACCTGGCGGTACTGTAAGACTAGCGGCGGACCCGAGCCTCTCCCGGTCGGTAGCCTTCCGCTGCGGCGCTCCCGACTTCGGCCGGCGTGAATGGCACCGGGTTTAGCCGGCCAGCAGCATAGTCCTGCGCCTGGTCGAGGAAATGCGGTGATGCGGGGTTGCCGTTGACCCCACCGGCGGTGACCGCGAAGGCGCGCGGCCCGGTGGGCGTGAATTCGACCACCGCGACGAAGCTGTTGCCCCGCGTGCCATAGCGTTTTGCCGTGCCAGTATAGGTCGAGGCTTCGAACGCCGCCAACGATCCCCAACGCGCCGACGGGAAGGGCACGGGCAGGCTCGGCTTCTTGTCGTCAAACGTCTGCACGATCGCACCATCGTTGCGCTGGAAGCGGTTGATCGTGCCCCACTTCACTTGCGATCCGCCGTAGAGGCTTCTTAGCCCGGCAATCGCGCGTTCCAGTGCCGCCAATTTCCGCCCGGGCGCAAAGGCGGTCATCCGCGCGAAAGCAACCTCATACTGGTTGGTTGGCCGATCCTTGCCGATCGCCTCTTCCCACATCGCCTCGCCCCAATGAATCGCCAGTGTCAGCGCCTCGCTATCCTCGCTCCAGCGCCGATCCCACCTGCGCAACATGGCGATCGGACCTGCCAAGCTGGCCCGGCGCGGATCGCTTCGGGCCAGGCCGTCATAGGCCGCGAGCAGTCCGGGCAGGATCCGGTCGAAACCGGGATTGGCGCGATCGTAGGCTGCGGCGTTGAGGCCTTGCGCGGTGAACTTGCCGGGGCCTTCGAGCAATTGCAGCATGTGGTCGGTGCGGGCGTTCAGGCCATATTGGTCCATGTAGCGCGGGAATTTTTGCGGATCGATCGATCCCCGTCCCGCGGCGTGCCACGGCGCATCGTTGGCATTGAATGCGAAGCCCGATTTGGGATTGAGCAAGTTGGGCAAGACGTCGATCGCGTGCAGCCCGCGCCACGCGGTGCGCGGATCGCTGCCGTCGATGACGCCGCGATAGTCGAAGCGATCGTCGCGGATCGGGGCAAATTGAGGATGCAGGTACGCGATCGCGCCGGTGGAATCGGCGACCAACGTATTGTTGGAGGAATTGGCTCGCGCCGCCGATGCGCGCATGAACTCGGCGAGATTGCCAGCCTTGGTGCGGCTGAAGCTTTGGCCGAGCGCGCCGACCGGGTCATGCATGATCGAGAAGGCGATGAACTTGCCCTTCTCGCTGCGGATCACCGGGCCGTGCAGCGTGGTCATGGTGGTGAAGGTCCGCGTCGCCATTTCGCCCGGCGGTGTCCGGTAGCGGATGGTGACGGCCTTCAGCCCGACCGGACGCACATCGGCGCCGAAGCGATAGCCCAAGCCGCCGCCCGGCAGGCGGGCGAAGGTTTCGGCATATTCGTCGCGATTATCGAGCCCGCTGGTGGCGTGCATCCAGCCGACGCGCTCGTTGAACCCCTGATAGATGAATAATTGGCCCCAGGTGACCGCGCCATAAGCGTTAAGCCCTTCGCCGCTGGTCACCTGCATGACATCGCGGAAGAAAAAGCTGGTATGCGGGTTGATCAGCAGCAGCGGATTGCCGGTGACGCTGCGCGACGGACCGATGGCAATGCCGTTCGATCCCTGCGGTTCGGGTACCGGCTTGATCGATGCCGATTGCGGCGCGGCGCGATCGTACAAGGCGCGCAATGCGGTCAGATCGACATATTCGATATCGCCGCCGATGCTGCCTTCGGAAAAGCTCAGCGCCATCCACGGCTCGAAATGGTTGAGCACGCGCGGCCGCACCTCGGGATGGGTGGCGAGGTAAAAATTGAGCCCGTCGGCCCATCCGATCATCAGCCTGCGCAACCAGGCCGGGCTGGTGCGATAGCGGGCCTTGAGGTCGGCTTCGTCGACCCACAACCGTTGACGCAGATCTTTCCACAGCGCCGCTTCGCCCTCGGCTTCCGCAAGTCGGCCAAGGCTGGTGAGATAGTTGGTCTCGACCCGGTTGAAGTCATCCTCGGCCTGCGCATAGGCCATGCCGAAAATGGCGTCGGCATCGGTCCCGCCGCGGATGTGGGCGATGCCCCACTGGTCGCGAACGACTGAAACTGTCGCGGCGCGCGCCGCGAGCCGATTGGCCTCGCTCGGCGCGCCCACTGCCGGAGCGGACGCCAGTGTCAGCGCTGCGAGCGCCAAGCTCATCCGCTTCAACCGCCATCTCCCTTAATTGCCGCTCGCATTCTGCGATGCGTTGGCGGGCAAGGCAAGCTAACGGCTGGCAATCGCCTGCGGATTGGCGCTGACCAGCGGTTTGGCCCCGTCGCCAAGAATGATGAACGCCGCCCAATAAAAGGGGTGTGACGTGTCGGGGTCGTCCATCAGTCCGCGCTGCGCGCCCGCCAGCGCGTCGGCCAACGCCTGGCCGGGCCGTGCCTCGACGACGCCCGAGATCAGACGCTTGGTGGCGTCGTAATTGTCCGGCACCGGCCAATGGCTGGCGATCACCGAGCGCGCGCCGGCGCCGATGAAGGCGCGGACCAACCCGTCGAGGGCGTAATTGCCGCCGGTCATGATGCCCGCCTCGCGTGAGGCGCTGGCGCTTGCCGCACCGGCGGTATCGCACGCCGACAGGATCACCACGTCGGCATCGAGCTTGAGATCGAAGATCTCGCGGAAGCTGAGCAGCCCGTCGGAGCCGGGACCGCCGAACGAGGTGACCAGGGCCGGTCGCGGCGGGCAATCGGGCCGGGGCGCGGTGACCAGGCCGTGAGTCGCGAAATGCAGGATCCGGTAATTGTCGAGCTGGTCGTTCTTAAGCAATGCCGTGTCGGTGAATGCCGCGCCGGTCATCAGCTTGCTCCGCGACGGACCGAATACCGCCTGCGCAAGCATCAGTTCGGCGGGCGAGATCGGCGTCTGCCAGGTCTGCACCGGCCAGTCGCAATCGTCAGCCACCGCGGCCACAGCCGCCACCGGCTTGACCGTCACCGACGCATTATTGCCAAGGCCGAGATAGGCTTCGCGCGCGCGGCTCGGGGCGATCGCGCGAACGTCGAGGAAGCTGCGCGGGCTGACCGAGATCGAGATTTCGCGACCGCGGCCGAGCCAGTCGACGCCGCGCATGTCGAACGGATCGCCCTTGGGCAGCGCCAGCCGCGCCTTGTAGGCATCGAGCCCGCTTTGCTTGGCGATCAGCAAATAGGGTGGAAGCTGGAGCATTGGCCCATCCGGCTCGAACACCAGATGCTTCAAGGCTTGCACCTCGCCGTCGATCGAGCCGAATAATTCAAGATAGAGCGAGCGTGCATTGTCGGCGTCGAACGGGTCGGTGACCGCTTCCTCGCCTTCGTAGCGGACGATCGAGCGGCGGATCTGCGCCACCTTGTCGGCCATCTCGTTGCGGGTCGAGGCAATTCGCATCGCGCGCGCCGAGCCCCTAGTCGCGAACACTGCAAACAGCCGGTCGCCGACCGCCATCATCTTGTAATAGCCCTCGCCTTCACGAAGCGCCGCCTGGATATCGGCCAGGTTGGTCTGCTGCGGGGCGAGCACCTTGTAACGCGGATAGGCCGCCAATTGCGATTGCAGGCTGGTCTGGTCGGCGCGCATTTGCTCAAGGCTTGAGCGGGCCGATGCCAATGCCAGAAGGTCGGCCGGGGTAGGCGCCTTGCGGGCGGAAAGATCGCTCAGTTCGCCCTCGGTGCGGGCGATTTCGCGCGTGCGCTTGACCGCCAACCGGAACAGGGCCGAGGCCTCGTCGTCACCTTCCGACAATTGCCGGGCGAGCACGGCCTGGGTCTGGGCCACGCCGGGCCGCGCCAGAGCCTGCGCTCCGCGGAACAGCAACGCCGCCGATTCGGCCGATCCATCGCGCGCCAGCATCTCGAAATACGGAGTCAGTAAGTCACGGAGCGCAATTCCGCTGTCGGCGATCGATGCGCTCTGATCCACCACTTCACCGAACAGGACGCGCGATGCCGCGGCATCCCCGCGTCGCGCCAGAAAACCGGCTTTGCGGGCTCGCGACGCCAGCAGCATGGGCGAATCCGGGAAATTCTTGGCCAGCAAGGCGATCGCGGCATCGTATGCGCCAATCGCCGAGCCGCTATCGCCGGCCGCTTCGGCGACCAAGGCGCGCTCGACATCGATATCGGCCAATAACCATCCGGCGGACGTCAGCTTGCCATCGCGCACGCCGCGCAATTTGACCTGCGCCTTGTCGAGATCGATCCGGGCCAGATCGATCTTGCCGGTGCGACGAAGTGCGATCCCCGACAATTGCAGCGCCTGGGCATCGAGAACGGTGGCCCGTTCCGCCGGGCGCAGGCCATTGTCGATGTTGACCTGTCTGTAATTGTTGCTGTCGCGGTTGATCTCCTCGGCCAGCGGAAGCGTGATCAGGCCGTTGCGGAGCTCCTCATCCTCGGCCAGGACAATCGCCGCGACCGGCTTTGAGAGTTCGGCCAGCGCGCCTTCCGCATCGCGCTGGTTCAATTGATTGATCGCACGGAAGTTGCGGATCAGCCGCTGCAGCACGGGGTCGCTCAGCGGCGCTTTCGACTCAGCCTGTGCAAACAGGCGAAGCGCGGCGTTGAAGTTGCTCAAATTGGACTGCTGCAGCCCCTGGTTGGCAAGCGCTTCGGCAAAGGCTGCATTATCGCCCCGGTCGCGCAGTGCCAGCGTTTCGAAATATTGGTCGGACTGGGCGAATTGCCCGCCATTGTTGAGCGCATAAGCCTCGATCCGCGCCGCCGCCGGGTCGAGCGATCCGGCCTGGGTGCGGGCAAAGGCGGCAGAGTCACTGACTTCGGTCGTGGCGACCCGCATCGCGCCGGTCTGCGGGCGATTGCTGACCACCGAAGCCAGCGCGAAGCGCAGCGCCGGGTCATAGCCCGCCAGCCCCTCGACGAAGTAGATGGTCTTGCCGCGGGTCAGCCAATAGCGCTTGTAATCGAGCCGCGCGGCTTCGTCGCGGCAGGTCATGGCTTCGGCCCGCCCGGCGCCATCGACCGTGACGCTGGCCGGTGCCGTGCAGGACAGAGCGCCGGTCTTGATCATTCCCGGCTCGCGCACCGGATCGACCGGTCGGCGAACCGCCAGCAGACTGCCGACCGCGCTCGATGCGTCGCGGCAAGTCAGCACATAGGCACGATCGAAGATGCCGGTCAGCCGCGTATCGGTGGCGCGCGACTGGGCAGTGCACATCACCCCGGCATCGCCCAGCCGGAAGCTGGTGCGATTGGCGATCGGCAAGTCGCTCGCGCCGATCGCCGGCACGGCCGCGCCGATCGCCGATGCCAACAGGAGGATCCGGGCGGTCATTGTCGACGAACGCTTCACTTGCCGTCTCCCTGATTGGCGGGCTTGCAATTGCTGTCGTTGCTCCCCTCGCATTCCTCGATCTCGTCTTCTGACGTGCCCATCAGCGACGGATTGCCCGCACCCGAAATGGGGTCGTCGATGTCGCCGTCGGCCGTCAGCGGTCGCGAGTCGAACAGGGGCACGGGCGCCACGATCGGACTCGAAAGATCGCCCTCATCGCCGGTCTCGCCGTCGTCGATGTCCGACTCATTGCCGAACAAGCCGTCGCCAAGACCCCCTGGATCGGTGATCTGGACGTCGGTCGGCGTGATCGTGTCTACTTGCGGGGGCGGTACCGCCGCAGAGCCGCAGTCTCCAGTCAGCTGGCAGCCGTTGATCGTGCTTCCCGCCGCGAAGGCGGTGGTCCCGAATTCGGCCACCAGCAGGTCGCGCACGGCAATCCCGGTCAGCGTACCGCCTTCGGTGATGATCTGGCCGTTGATCGCCATGTCGATTCCGCCAGGCGGGATTTCTTGCTCGCCATCGTCGGCGATATTGGCGGCGTTGAGCAAGAAGCCGCTCGGGACGGTCGTGGTTCCCATGTTCTGGACGAACAAGGTGTAGGGCCCGGTGATGTCGCTGCCGCCGAACTCGATGTCGAAACTGGCGGCGTTGATCACGCCTTCGGGGCGTTGGACGGCGGCCGGACTATTGAGCGCTTCGCGATAACCGGCGAACTGCGGGTTGGCCGCCAACTGGTCAAGCAGCGATCCTTCGGCAACGTGAATCCGGCTGGCATAGAGTTCGAGAATGCCGGCAAGCGCATTGCCGCTGCTGGTGATCGAAATTGACCCGGTTGCCGCATCCAGCTCGAAATTCTGAGTGTAGAATCCGAGATAATTTTCAGCGCCAAACCCGGTCGCCACGACATCGCCGACGATCCGCAACGTGCCGTCGAGCGCGGCCCCGTCTTCCTGCAGCGTGATGAACTCGACCCCGCCGTCATTGCTCTCGATATTGCTCCCCGCAAGCGGTCCGGTGATGGTCAGGTCACCGATCAGCGTATCGGCGTCGCCGCCATTGCCGCCGACGACTATCCTGATCGTACCGCCACTCAATCGGCCGAATTCGGCATTGGACAAGGCATAGCCGGTGCCGGTCAGCCCATCGCCAATCAAAGTAGCGGCGCCATCCGTCCGAATGGCATTGAGGGTGATGAGGCCGTCGGCGCCGGCATCGATCGATCCATTCGCGGTGATATTGATGTCGCCCGACGCGAGAAGCACCGAGGGCGAACGCCATGCACCGTCGATTGCCGCCGTGTGGCCAGCGGATGCCTCGATCTGGTTTGCGGTGATCGCGCGGGTCGACAAATTGTCCCCTGCCGCGGCCTGGAAGCGCCCGGTCGTCACCGCGCCGTTGACGGTGATCGATCCACCGGTCGCGATCGGCGCGAGCGAGAGCACCGGCGCGGGGTCGAAGTCGCCCTCTCCGTCGATGGTGCCGCCACCGATCAGGAACATCGCGCTGTCGGCCAGATAGACCCGGCCATTGGCTGCGGTGGTGATCGACCCGGTCGTCACATTGCCGCCGACCAGCGCCATCACCAGGTTTCCGGCGGTGATGTTGCCGGCGGTGAGGTTGCCCAGCGTGGCGAAACCGACCTCGTCGATGCCAACGACATTGCCGATCGTGATTCCGGCGCCGGAGGCGAAGCCAACCGAGAAATCGTCGATCGGGGACGCCTGGGTGGTGGTGACATTGCCGAGCACGATTGCGCCCTCGGCCTCGCCAATCGCAAAAGTCCGAGCAGTGACATTGCCGCCGGTGACCGCGCCGCCGGCGGTGAAGTCGAGGCTTTGGGCATTCACCACGCCGAACGAAATTCCGCCTTCGGAATCGAGTTCGATCGCATCGCCCGCGGTCAGATTGGCCAGGACCTGAGCGCCGCCAGATAGCGTTTCGATGAATGTGTCGGCGGTGATATTGCCGGTGGAGATGCCGCCGCCCGCGTCGACATAGACGCCATCGCGCGAGACGATGTTGTCGGTGGTCACATTTCCACCCGACAGGATTGTGATGCTGGCCCCCGGCTGAAGCTGGAAGTTGCCGCCGAAGAAGTCCTGGGTCAGCAAGTTTCCGGTATCAATCGCGCCATCGGCGAATAGGTCGATCGAATTGCCGGTGATGTCGTCGGTGGTGATGGTCGTTCCGGCGTCGGCCGACACATCGTCATAGGCGAAGATATCAAGCGTCGAGATCGAGCCCGCGGCGATCAGTGCGACATCGTCGCCGGATTCGATGCTTCCGGTGACGATGTTCCCGCCACTGGTCAGCCGAATGTCATTGTTTGCGAACAGATCGCCAAGCGTCATGTTGCCGCCGCTGCGAGCGTTGATCTGATTGCCGGAATTGATCGTCGTTCCGGTCAATGTGGTCCCGGCCGACGCGTCGAAGTCGCCGGTCACGACCGCGCCGTTGATCGCGATCGATCCACCGGTTGCCACCGGATCGAGCGCCAGGATCGGCGCACGATCGAAGGTCAGGAATGCGCCGCCGAGCGCGGCCATCGAATTGTTGC
The DNA here is from genome assembly GCA_038234545.1 of Sphingomonadales bacterium. Lineage (GTDB taxonomy): Bacteria > Pseudomonadota > Alphaproteobacteria > Sphingomonadales > Sphingomonadaceae > Sphingomicrobium. Next base: position 29,517 of record JBBQTM010000008.1, on the reverse strand, counting down.
CGATATAGACATAGTCGGCGTTGATCGACCCCACGGCCGTGTTGCCGCCAATAAGCGCCATCAGGCCATCGCCCGACGACAGATTGCCGGTGAGGAGATTGGCCGGCGTGCCCAGGCCGATTCGCCCGGCGGCGGTGACATTGCCGATGGTGATCGCACCGCCGGATGAGAGGCGGGCCGCATATTGGGCGCCTTCGGCTGTGCTTGGGTCGGTGATCCCGGCTGTAATGTCACCGAGCTGGATCGCGCCAATGGTTTCGCCGAGCACCGAATCGCCCGCCGTCATGTCGCCACCGGTGATCGAAGTGCCGCTGAGCAGATAGATCGTCTCGCCCGAGGTCGCGTCACCAAGCCCGATCGCGCCGGTCGCGCGAAGATCGATGTAATCGCCCGCCACGAGATTGCCGAGCGCCATGCCGCCGGCCGCGCGGATGTCGATATAGGCGTCAGCGTCAAGGTTGCCCTCGGTGATGATGCCGGACGAGCGCTGATAGATGAAGGTGCCCGCGTCGAGATCGGTCAGCGTCACATTGCCGCCGCTCACCGTGAAGATGGAGCTGTCGGAATCGATCGTCGAGCCGCTGATCGCACCGCTTGCCGCGGCAACGAAGCGGCCGGTGGTGACCGGTCCGCGAAGTTCGATCGATCCGCCGCTGACGACTGGCGTGGCCGCCAGGACCGGGGCCGGATCGTAAAATCCGCTGGTCAGGTCGCCGCCCAGCGCAAGCATCGAATCGTCGGCCAGATAGGTGGTGCCGTCGGCCACGATCGTGCCGAAGCTCATGTCGCCGCCGCCGAGCGCCAAGAAGATGTTCCCGGCGTCGATGCTGCCGGTGTAAATGTCGTCGCCGGCACTCAGGCCGATGCTGTTGAGCGCGGCGATGTCGCCGGTGTCGATCGTTGTCCCGGCAAGGATGCCGACATTATAATCGACGCCTTCGTTGAAGCTTTGGTCGATAATGCCGGCCGAGACATCGAGCAGGTCGACATAGCTGCCTGCCTCGACATAGACCGAATCGCCCGCCGCCATGGTGCCGCCGTCGACATAGCCGCCCGCGTCGAGATCGATATCCTCGCCCGCCGTCGCATTGCCGATGTTGATGTCGCCCGCCGCGAGCAATTCGATCTCGCCCGGCGCGGTAAGGTTGCCGAGGAAAATATCGTCGCCGCTGTCGGCGAAGATCGAACCGCCGGTCACGGCATTGCCGCTGATCGACGACGACCCGGTGGTCAGCGACACCGCGCCATTGCCGGAGTTGATCGCACCGACATTGATCGACACGCCGGCATACAGGCTGGTATTGCCGCTATTGTCGATCGTGCCCATGCCAATTGTCGATCCGGCATCGACGTCGATCAGCCCGTTGCCGACGACATTGCCGGTGGCGACGAAATCAGCCGCATCCAGGTCGATCCCGGCGCCACCGAGAACATTGCCAATATCGATTTCGGCGCCTTGTGCTGCGAGCACGATGTCGCTGTCGCCGGTGACATTGCCGATCTGGATGGCATTTGGGGCAATGATCGTGAGTGCCTGGACACTGTCGAGGTTGGCGGTGGTCAGGAAATCATTGCCGGTCGAAATGTCGAAGCTGTCGGCGAAGAACGTGCCCGCAACGACGGAAGGGGTGCCGTATTGTACGTCGGGGACGAAGTTGGCCGCATGCCACGTAATCGCGTTCGCTGTCAGGTCGGCATCGTCGAGGAACAGCGACATATTGCCGGTGGTGATGAAGCTGAAGTCGCCGTCGATATCGACATTGCCGTTCCGGACCACCACCAGGTCGGGGATTGCGCCGGCCCCTGGCCCGGCCGCCTGCACGAGCAGGTTGACCGAACCGATCGTGCCATCGGCATTGGAGAAGAAGAAGCCATTCTCGCCAAACGATCCGCTGACGCCGTCGATCGAGCCGAGACCGCCGGTCGAGAGTGCGGTTCCGGTGATCGAGCCGGCGTCGAGCGATCCACGTTGGGTCGCCAGCTGGAATCGCCCTGTCACTACGACCCCGACTCCGAAATTGGTGCCGCCGACAAACGCGTTGCCGCCCCTGCCGTCCCTGCTGTCGCCGATGAAACCGCCATCGCCGCCGGTTGCATCGGCGGCAAGCGTTACGTCACCGACCGTGAGGGTCGATCCGCGTACCAGCAATGTTGCGGCCCCGCCCCGCGCAGTGCCGCCATCGCCGCCTCTGCCGGCTGTGCCGCTGGTTCCCGCGGCGCCGTCGGATCCGACCGGGCTGCCGGAGCCGCCCGATCCTGCGACGCCCGCCGAACCACCGGTGCCGCCATCGCCGCCGACACCGCCGATGGCACTGGCGATAATTGTGACAGTGCCATAGTTCGCCTCGCCCAGGCCCAGGCCGAACGCCGAACCATTGCCGCTTTCGGTGCCGACGGTGACTGAGCCGCCCCTCGCCAATCCGCCCGCGCCGCCCAGTCCGCCAGTGCCGCCAATGCCGCCATTACCGCCGTTGCCGCCGCTCCCGTCGAAGCCGGTGCCGCCCTGACCGCCAAAGCCGCCCCGACCGCCGTCACCGGCATTACCGCCGTCGCCGCCGATGCCCTGTGCCGAGGCAAACACCTCGGTGATGTCGACGCGCCCATTATCGGCTGACGCAGTGACCGTTGCGATTCCGCCAATGCCACTGCCGCCCGCGCCACCATCGCCGCCGTCGCCGCCGATCCCGCCGTTGCCGCCATTTTCGCCACTCGTGCCGCTCGCGCCGTCGCCGCCATAATTGCCGAAGTCGCCATCATAGCCGCTGCCGCCGTCGCCGCCTGTCCCGCTGGCGTCGACCTCGGCATAGCCGCTGCCTTCGTTCTGGCCGGCGATGATGCTGATCGAACTTGCGCCGAGGCCGCTGTTGGCAGCATGGATCGATGCCCAGCCGCCGGTGCCGTCACCGCCGTCGCCGCCATATTCGCCGCCATAGCCAAAGCTGGTGCCGCCATCCCCGCCAGTACCAGCGGCATAAATGCCGACGCTTCCGGTGATCACGATATCGCCATTGCGCGCGAAGATGTGCGCGCCGCCGGTCCATAACGTGACGTTGGCATTGCTGGTGTCGCCGCTTCCCCGCCCGTCGCCGCCGACCAGGCCATCGCCGCCCTCGCCGCTGGCCGAGATATAGGCATAGCCTTCAATCGTGATGTCACCGTTGATGGCGGCAATCTCGGCAAGTGCGCCGCCAGTGCCGTCGCCGCCGTTTCCGCCATAGGCGTAACCACCGTAACCGTCGGCAGTGATGTCGACACTATTACCGTCCCCGGCTGTGCCGATGGACATGGTGCCGCCCGTGTTGAGCATGTGCGCGGTACCGCCCGTGCCATTGCCTCCCGTGCCGCTACCGCCGAAATAGGAATAGACGTCGCCGCCGTCGCCATCGGCAAAAATGTTCGCGTTGCCCTCCACGTCGATCGTGCTTGCCGTGCCCGACTGGATGCGCGCAGTGCCGCCGGTGGCGTTGCCGCCAACGCCATTGGATGAATTGGCATAGCCACCGATGGCGTCGCTGGCGACGGACGCGTTGCCGGCGACCGTGACGGTCGATCCGGACGTTGCCTGCAGCAACGCCAGGCCGCCAAGCGCACTGCCACCGTTCGCGCCAGAGCCGCCCGAGCCTGAGGCGCTCATCGAATAATCGCCGCCAATCTGGACGGCCGCGCCGAACCCTTCGACCCATCCACGGCCACCTTCGCCGCGACCGCCGGTGCCACCGTTCGACGTGCCGCCAACGCCATTGGCGAAGCCAGTGAAGTTGCTCTGGAAAGCGACCGAGCCCGCACTCCCGCCATTGTCGGTCTGGCCGCCCCGGCCAAGCCCGCCGGTGCCGCCGCTGAAGGCCGATCCGCCATAACCCGATACGTCGCTAGTGACATCGCCGGTCACGGTCAGCGATCCGGTGGCGCTGAGTTGGCTACCAAAGATGACTCGACCGCCCTGGCCGGTGGCGCCGTCGCCGTTGCCCGAGCTTCCGCCATAACCGATCGCGGAGAAATTCATGTCGCCGTTGAGCGTGATTGCTGAGGCTGAGGCATAGGTTGACGACGTGATGCCACCAGTGCCGATGCCGCCCGCTGCAATGCCGTAGCCGCCACGGCCTTCGGTGAATGCGGTGATGTCGCCATTGACGGTCAGCGCTGTTCCGGCCGCCCCGGTCGAGGTCGAGAACTGGATCTCGCCACCCGTTCCCGCGCCGCCGATTCCGTTGCAGGCGCTGCAGCCTTCGCCGCCGGAAAACCCACCGAAGCCACTCGCGGACACGTCCGCTCCGCCGTTCAAAATTGTTGTCGCGCCGCCGCCGATCGACGAGATGAAAACCGATCCGCCGCGGCCAAAGCCGCCATTGACCCCAGCTCCAGTGGCAAAGCCCCCTTGCCCATCGGCGGCAGCGGAAAGTGCGCCGCCAAGAGTGAAATCGCTGTCGACCGACCGTCCGCCGATGAATATCGTTCCGCCAGCACCGGTGGCGGCTGGCGTTCCCGACAATGACGAGTTGCCACCGATTCCGTGGGCCGTAATCAGCGCATTCCCGGTGACGGACAACCCCGAATTGGGATCGAATGTTTGCAGGTAGGCAACGCCGCCGGTTCCGGTTCCGCCCGCAGTGTTGGTAACCAGGGCATTGCCGCCAGTACCGTCCGCAGTGAGCGTAACGGCGCCAAGCACCGTTGCCGATCCACCACTTTGTGAATTGATATAAGCTAGGCCGCCGGTCGCGACGCCGCCCGCCACGCCGACCACTGAACTATTGGCACCCGTCGCATTGGCGCTGACAGTCACATCCTGTTCGCCGATGATTAATCCACCGACACTGGCATAGAATGCGGCGCTGCCTGCGGTACCGCTGGTTCCCGCGGCAATCGTCCGGTCGGCGGAGAGCGCAACATCACCCATGACGCGAAGCGTCGTGCCGGCATTGGTCGACGTCAGCCATGCTTGGTTCGGCGCGCGAAGAGTTACATCGGAGCTGAAAACTCTTGTCCCACTCGTAGCGTTGATGATGACGTTATTGGTTGCAGCCGCAGAAAAAGAGGAGGTGGCATTGAAATTGGAACCATTGACGTTGGCATCCCCAGTCCCACCACCCGCTGATCGAACCGTTCCGGCAACGCCATCGACCACATCGTATCCGGCCGACAGGACAATTGCATTGCCATCGACATTGGCCGCGCCGGCGACGTCGAAGCCGAGGTCGGTGCCGGCCCCGATCAGCATCGTCAGCGCCTGGTTCTTGGGCACCGCGACAAGGTGGATGCGGTGATTGTCGCCAACACCGCTGCTGGCCGAACCGACAATGTTGCCGGTCGTCGAGATGCCGAACGTGCTCGTGGTCCCCGAGGTGACCTGAATGTCGAACAGGCCGTCGGGCGAGAAGTTGATCGTTGCCGCCTCAGCCGCGACCAGCGCCGCCGATCCGTTGACCGTCACCGTGCCGTTTTGGATGATGCTCGGTGCGACCATCGCGACATAGCTGCCGCTGTACAGGGCATTGATCTGCGCGCCGCTCGCGACATTGACTTGGGCGTTCGGTTGGCCGGCCTGGCCGAAGACCACCGTGTTGCTTGCGCCATTGATGAAATTGCCGCTGCCGTCGACCGTGACGGGGGAGGCCGACAGCACCAGCGAGCCGACATTGATCACCGCATTGGCGCCGATCACGAACCCGCCCGGGGTGTAGAAATACAGGCTTCCGTTGGAGGCCGCGCCCTGCAAGTCGAGTGTATTGATCGTCCCGTTCATGGTGATCGATCGGGTCGAATCGGCGGGGTTGATTCGGTTGAGCACGGCATAATTTCCGGGCCCCATGAAGTTGGCGGTCGTGCCGTCGTTCTGGAACGCGATCGATCCGCCGCCGATCGCGACGTCGTTGGGGCTCCAGTCGATCACCGTATTGCCAGGATTGACCGTGATGGTCGTCAGATTGGGCGCGGTGGTGATCGACGCCCCGCCGCCGCCATTGTTGGTAAAGCTGCCGCTGCCGAGCAGGCTTTGCGCCGCGGCCGGGGTCGCGCCGACCACCAGCACGGTGGCAAGCGCAAGGACCGAGCAGCTCGTCCGGGTGCGGCGCGACGGCAAGATGAGATTACGCATCAGAGGCTCCAGGGCAGCAGGCGGGTGGTCAGGGTCAGCAGGAAGCGCGGGCTTCCGCGGCGATTCTCGATCCCGGCCCGCTCGAGCGGAACCGCGACTGCGGCGTCGATTGCCAGCCGCTCGTCGAGCCCGGCGCGAAGGCCGCCCCCGGCCGATTTGAGATGTTGCGGGTTGTCGCACACCGATAGGCTCGGGTCGGTTGCGCACACGATGTCGCGTCCGCTTTTCTTGTTCCACACCCAGGCGGCGTCGCCGAACACATAGGGCTGGACCAGGAAGCGCGAGCGCTTGAACACCGCCACGCGAGGTCCGCGAAGCTCGACCGACAGGCCGGCCCCGCTATCGCCGGTAATCGTCGCCGGGTCATAGCCGCGGCCGACGGTGTAGTTGCCGGCGGTGAATTCCTCAAAGCTGAGCAACGGATCGAACCCGATCTGCGCGCGCGGCGTCACTGCCATCGCAAGCGACTTGCCAAGTGCCAGCTCGCCATAGGCATTGGCCCGGATCAGGGTGCCGGTCGCACGGCCATCGGCACGGCTTGGCGGGGTATCGCCCTGGTCGCAGCATTTCTCGCTGGCGCCGAAGATATCCAGCCCCTTGCGAAGCTCGATGCCGCCGCCGACCCGCCATTTGGGGCGGCGCGACTTCAAGTCGACGGCATCGAAATCGGCGCGCAGGAAGGCGACTCGCAGCCGGTCGCGGGTCAGCGGTCCGATGAAATCGACCTTCTGGTTCACGAAATCGAGACCGCCGCCGAGCGTCACATTATGCGACTGGGTGCGGATCAAGGGGTAAGACAGGCCGAGCGTCGCGAACAGGGTGCGCGCCTTGATGTCCGGATCGCCGGGATTGGCGTCGATCGACGGCTTGGTCCAGGCATAAGTGAACTGGCCGCTGACCGTCAGCCCTTCGTTGCCCGGCCGAAAGCTGTGCCCGACCTGGACGATCTGCTGTTCCTTGAAATCGAGTGTCGAATAGGCCGACACGAAGGTCGCATCGCCGAGTCCGGTCAGGCCGTACACTTGCCCGCGCAGCTGTCCGCCCCAGCGCCCGGTTTCGCTCGCCGCGAGATTCTGGATGACCGCATCAAGCGCATAAGGCTGGCGGATGACCGACACTTCGCCGATCAACTCGCCCGGCCCGGTGCCGGCGGGCTTCAGGGTCAGCTGGACGTTATATCCGGGGATGTCACGCGCCAGCAGCAGATAGCGTTCGGCGCGGTTGCGGTCGAACACCTCGTCCTCGGTCAGTTTGTTGAGATAGCCCGCCAGCTTGGCTTCCGCCCCGCCGGTCTGGCCGCGCGCGCGCACCGTTGTCACCCGGGCATAGAGCATTTCGAGCCGGACCACGCCGCCCTCGATCCGTTGGGTCGGCACCTGGACCGCGGCGAGATAGCCCTTGTCGCGCAAATAGGTCGCGGCGCGGTCACGGATCTCGCAGATCACGGCCACCGGCTGCTCGGTCCCGGCAAAGTCGGACCAGGTGCGGCGCATCTCGCTCACAGACGCGCCCTTGAGATTGTTGAACTGGACATCGGTCAGCGTGACCCGGACGTCGGCAAATTCGGGGTTGGCCAGCGGACAGGGAGATCGTTCGACCCCGCCGACGATATTGAGGGTCGATTTCGGCGGCGCCGAGCCGGGTTGCGGCCGCGTCAATTCGTCGCGGGTCGGTGCGACCGATTGCGCAGTGGCCGGCAGTGCGGCCAACAAACTGGTCCCGGCGGTCACTACCCCCAACGCGGAAAAATACAGCCGAGCCCCCATGCACGATCCCCCAATCATGGACGCGCAGGAAGGCCACGCCGGAGCCGACTCGCCTAAATGCGCGTTAACATTGGTGAAACTATAATTAACCTGAGTCAATCGCATGGGTCACTTCGCAAGCGTCCCAGTCGGGGATTTTAGCTGTCTTGGCGCAGGGTCTCAGGCCGACCTTTGTTCGAAGCCGGAAAGGCATTCAGCAACCCACCGCGCCGCGGTCAGCGCGCTGAGGTCGGTCGGATCGAGCGGCGGATCCCACTCGGTGAGGTCGATCAGGCGGACCTTCGGATCGGCGGCAAGCTGGCGCGTCGCGGTGAAGAAGTCGGATGCGGTCATCCCGCCGGGGCGGGCGCCGGGCGCACCGGGGAACTGGCTTCGATCGATCACGTCGATATCGCAGTCGATCACGATCGCCGTGCAATGCGCAACATGGGAAATGGCGCGCGCGATTGCGGCTTCGATCCCGCCCCGCCCAACTTCGCCGATGGTCACCACCAGATGCCCGCCGTCGGTCGCATCGCGGTGCATCGCGACGCTGTTGGCGAACGGCGCAAGCCCGATCTGCGCGATGTTGCGGCCCGGCAGTCCATCCTCACGCAATGCTCGCACCGGATTGCCATTGCCCAGCCCGCGCGTTGTGTCGCGCAGGTCGAAGTGGGCGTCGAGCGTGATCAGTCCAACTTGGTCGAGCGGCAATTCGAGCGCGTGGACCCCGGGCCGGGTCACTGCATTATTGCCACCGGCCAGCAAGGTCAGTTCGTGCCGCGCCACGCTCGCCGCACAGGCATCGCGGATCGGCACCGTCGCCTGCTCGATGGTCATCCCGTCGATGCGGACATCGCCATGGTCGGCGACCAGACTCGCCAGCTCGCGCCCCGTTTCGATATCGTAGCGCCCGATCCGCCGCAGGGTGGCGCGCAGCAGGGCGGGCGCGAGGTCGCAGCGCCCCGGCGTAACCGACCCGACGGCCAGTGGCGCGCCGACCAGCCCGATTGGGGCTTGCGTGTCCGCGCCGACAAGTAGGTCACTCAAATTGGGCCAGCTCATGCTTGACGACTAGCATTCTTGCCCCCCATTGCCACCCTCATGTGGGACCGCCTCCTCACCGATTGCCACGTTGCGACGATGGTGCCGCAGCCGGCCAATCCGCTTGGCCTGTTTCCCAATGCCGCAATCGGGATCGACGGCGGGCGCATCGTCCGCGTCGGCAAGCGCACCGAGCTGGCCGGCTTTCGCGCGAGGGAGGTGGTCGCGCTCGGCGGGGCCTGGGTCACGCCGGGACTGGTCGATTGCCATACCCACCTTGTCTTCGCGGGCACGCGCGCGAGCGAGCATGCCATGCGCCGCGCCGGGGCCTCTTACGAGGACATCACGCAAGCGGGCGGCGGCATCGTCTCGACCGTTGCTGCGACCGCAAAAGCGTCCGACGACCAGCTCCGCGACCAGTCGCGCCGCCGCCTCCACGCGCTGATGGCGGGCGGGGTGACCACGGTCGAGATCAAGTCGGGCTACGGCCTCGACACCGCCGCCGAGCTCCGCCTGCTTGCGGCTGCGCGCGATATTGGCGAGGGCGAGGCGGTGCGGATCGTGCCTACCCTGCTCGCCGCCCATGCCCTCCCGCCGCACGCGAAAGAAGGCGACGCGCGCGACGCCTATCTCCGGATGATCGTCGAGGAGATGATTCCCGCCGTCGCCAAGGCCGGCCTCGCCACATCCGTCGACGCCTTTTGCGAGACCATCGCCTTCACTCGGGCGGAGGTCGAACGCGTGTTCACCGCGGCGCGCGCCAACGGCCTGCCCGTTCGCCTCCACGCCGAGCAGCTTTCCAACCAGAACGGCGCCGCGCTCGCCGCCAGATACAAGGCGCTGTCGGCCGACCATCTCGAGCATCTCGATGCGGCGGGTGCCAAGGCGATGGCCGCCGCGGGCACCGTTGCGGTGCTTCTCCCCGGTGCTTATTATGCACTTCAGGAAACCCGAAAGCCGCCGGTCCAGATGATGCGCGACGCGGGCGTCCCGATCGCCATCGCCACCGACTGCAACCCCGGCACTTCGCCATTGCTAAACCCGCAACTGGCGATGAACATGGCCGCGACCCTTTTCGGACTTACGCCGGAAGAGTGCCTCGCCGGCATGACCGTCAACGCCGCCCGCGCGCTTGGCCTCGCCCACGACATCGGCACCGTCGAGGCCGGCAAGGCTGCCGACCTGTGCGCCTGGCGCGTCGACGATCTCGCCGAACTGGCCTACTGGATCGGCATGCCGGGGCCCGAGCGGCGGATTTTCGCCGGGCTGGATGGTTAGGGGATAGGCGTGCACATCGAATTCATCATGCTCGGCGCGACCATCGCCTTGGCGCTCGTCAACATATTCTGGGCGGGCAACGTCCGCACCAAACAATATGGCCGCGACTGGAACATGGGCGCGCGCGACGCCGACATGCCGCCGCTTAATCCGCTCGCCGGCCGCCTGCTTCGCGCCCAGGCTAATCTCTATGAAACCTTGCCCCTGTTCATCGCCGCCCTGCTCGGCGCCGCTTTTCTCGACCGGCTCGGCTGGAAAACCGAAGTCGGCGCCAGCCTCTATTTTATCGGCCGACTGCTCTACTTGCCACTCTATGCCGCGGGCATCCCGAAAATTCGCACCCTGATTTGGAGCGTTTCACTGGCCGGGCTGATTCTGTGCTGGTGGGCATTGATGTTCGGATGAGACTGGCCGCGACGGTACTTGCACTCGTCGCCTGGGCCGGGCTCGCGGCGCAATTCTCAGCGACCTTTTCGGCGGGCTATTCTGTCGGCGAAACGCTGTGGATTCTGTTGCGGTACTTCACCATCCTGACCAACCTGGTCGTGGCGGCGACGATGACTACGATCGCGCTTGGCCGTACGGTTTCCCCCCAATGGATCGGCGGCGTCACGCTGGCGATCCTGCTGGTCGGGATCATCGACGCTACCTTGCTCAGCGGAATGCCGCAACTCAGCGGTGCCGCTGGTCTCGCCGACATCCTTCTTCACAAGGTCACGCCCTTGCTGGTGCCCGCCTGGTGGCTCGCCTTCGCGCCCAAGGGACGGTTGGGCCCACGCGATCCCGTGCTGTGGGCACTCGCTCCAATGGCCTATTTTACCTACGCCCTGGTGCGCGGCAGGATCGATGGCAAATATGCTTACTCGTTCATCGATGTCGCCCAACATGGCTGGCCGCCGGTGCTCCTTACCGCGATACTGATCGCATCGGCCTTCGTCGCGGCGGGCTTTGCACTGCTGTTGCTCGACCGCCGCCTTGGGCGATAGGAGGCGCGCCATGACCAATTCCCGCCTCGACAACAGCCGCCATATCAAGGCGCGCACCGGCTCCCCCATCGTCGCCAAACACTGGACCACCGAAGCCGCCGTCCGCATGCTGATGAACAATCTCGACGACCAGGTCGCCGAGGATCCGCAGAGCCTCGTCGTCTACGGCGGGATCGGCCGAGCGGCGCGCAACTGGGATTGCTACGACCGGATCGTCGAGACGCTCGAACGGCTCGAGCAGGACGAGACCCTCCTCGTCCAATCGGGCAAGCCGGTTGGCGTGTTCAAGACCCATGCCGACGCCCCGCGCGTGTTGATCGCCAATTCCAACCTCGTCCCCAAATGGGCGACGTGGGACAAGTTCAACGAACTCGATCGCATGGGGCTGATGATGTACGGCCAGATGACCGCGGGGTCGTGGATCTACATCGGCACCCAGGGCATCGTCCAAGGCACCTATGAGACCTTCGCCGAAATGGGCCGCCAGCATTATGGCGGCGACCTGTCGGGCAAGTGGATTCTCACCGCCGGTCTCGGCGGGATGGGCGGCGCGCAGCCGCTCGCCGCGGTCATGGCCGGGGCGCATTGCATCGCGGTCGAAGTGCAGGAATCGTCGATCGAGAAGCGCCTCGCCACCCGCTATCTCGATCATCGCGCCACCAGCATCGACGAGGCGCTCGACATCATCGCCAAGGCAGCCGAACCGACCAGCGTCGGCTTACTCGGCAATGCGGCGGAAATCCTGCCCGAGATGGTCGCGCGCGGAATTCGCCCCGACGCGGTCACCGACCAGACCAGCGCGCACGATCCGGCCAACGGTTACTGTCCGGCCGGCTGGAGCGTGGCGAAGTGGACCGACATGCGCGAGCGTGACCCCGCCGCCGTCGTCACCGCCGCGCGCCAGTCGATGGCCGCGCATGTCGAGGCGATGCTCGCCTTCCAGAAAATGGGCATCCCGACGTTCGATTACGGCAACAACATCCGCCAGGAAGCACTCGACACCGGGGTGACCCACGCATTCGACTTCCCCGGCTTCGTCCCGGCTTACGTTCGGCCGCTCTTCTGTCGCGGCATCGGCCCGTTCCGCTGGGTCGCACTGTCGGGCGATCCCGAGGACATTTACCGTACCGACCAGCGCGTGAAGGAGCTCATCCCCGACGATCCCCACCTTCACCGCTGGCTCGACATGGCGCGCGAACGGATCGCCTTCCAGGGCCTGCCCGCGCGAATCTGCTGGGTCGGGCTGGGTCAGCGTCACCGATTGGGCCTCGCCTTCAACGAGATGGTGCGCAATGGCGAAGTCAGCGCCCCGATCGTGATCGGCCGCGACCACCTCGACAGCGGCAGCGTCGCTTCGCCCAATCGCGAGACCGAGGCGATGAAGGACGGCAGCGACGCCGTGTCGGACTGGCCCTTGCTCAACGCCCTCCTCAACACCGCCAGCGGCGCGACCTGGGTCTCGCTCCACCACGGCGGCGGAGTTGGCATGGGCTATTCGCAACATAGCGGCATGGTGATCGTCGCCGACGGCACCGAAGACGCCGCGCGGCGGCTGGAGCGAGTCCTCTGGAACGACCCCGCGACAGGCGTCATGCGCCATGCAGATGCGGGCTATGCGGAGGCGATTGAGTGCGCGCGGGAGCAGGGGCTCGACCTGCCAATGATTGGATAGAAGTTGCGGACGACCTTTGGCATTTGCGCTCGCAAGCGACGTTTTTCATCCGAAGTCGCTGCCATTTCCGCTGCAAGCAGCGCCTCGGTCACACTCAGACCCTATCGCTGCTCGCTCTGCCGCGATTATCACCTGACCAGCCGCACCAAGGGCATGTTCGTTTCCCGCAAATCGGATAAGGCGGCGCCATGATCATCCTCACCCCCGGCACCGTCACCCTCGACCGATTGCGCGACATCTGGAGCGGCGCGCCCGCCCGCCTGGCCGACGAGGCATTGACCGCGATCGACGCCGCGGCCGCGTCGGTCGATCGCATCGTCGCCGGCGGCAAGACCGTCTATGGCATCAACACCGGTTTCGGCCTGCTCGCCCAGACCCGCATTCCCGCCGACCGGCTGGCCGATCTCCAGCGCAACCTGATCCTCAGCCACAGCTGCGGCCTCGGCGATCCGCTGCCGCGCCAGACGACTCGGCTGATGATTATCCTCAAGCTGATCGGCCTCGGTCGCGGTCACTCCGGAGTGCGGCGCGATGTGATCGACGCGCTGATGGCATTGCTTGATGCCGATGCCATGCCGCTGATCCCCAGCCAGGGCAGCGTCGGCGCTTCGGGCGATCTCGCCCCGCTCGCCCACATGGTTGCGGCGCTGATGGGCGAAGGCCGCATCGACCTCGCCGGCACCGTCATGCCCGCCGCCGCCGCCCTCGCCAAAATGGCCCGCGACCCGCTCGTGCTCGCGCCCAAGGAAGGGCTCGCGCTGATCAACGGTACCCAGGCCTCGACCGCCATCGCGCTCGACGCCTTGTTCCTGGGCCAGCGCGTCTTCTACGCCGCGCTCTACGCGGGGGCGCTCTCGGTCGATGCGCTCAAGGGCAGTTGCGCCCCGTTCGACCCGCGCATTCACGCCGCTCGTGGTCAGCCCGGGCAGATGGCGGTTGCGGCCCGTCTGCTCGCCCTGCTCAGCGACAGCGAGATTGCCACCAGCCATCACGATTGCGACCGGGTGCAGGATCCCTACAGCTTCCGCTGCCAGCCGCAGGTCATGGGGGCCAGCCTTGACCTGCTCACCAACGCCGCGCGTACGTTGGAGATCGAGGCCAATGCGGTGACCGACAATCCGATCCTGTTCCCCGATTCAGACGAGGTCATCAGCGGCGGCAATTTCCATGCCCAGCCGGTCGCCTTCGCCGCCGACATCATCGCCATGGCGCTTTGCGAAGTCGGCAGCATCTCCGAACGCCGGACCTCGGTGCTGGTCGACCCCAACATGAGCCGCCTGCCCGCCTTTCTGACCGACGATGGCGGGGTCAATTCCGGCCTGATGATCCCGCAGGTCACGGCCGCCGCTTTGGTCAGTGAGAACAAGAGCCTCGCGTTTCCCGCTTCGGTCGATTCAATCCCGACCAGCGCCGGGCAGGAAGATCATGTCAGCATGGCTCCCATTGCCGCGCGCAAGGCGGTCACCATCGCCCGCAACTGCGCCGGGATCATCGCGGTCGAGTTGATCGCCGCCGCGCAAGGCGTCGATTATCACGCACCGGTGAAGACCAGCGCCGCGCTGCAAAAACTGCACGACCAGATCCGCGCCTTGTCCCCGCATCTTGAAACCGACCGCTACTGGGCCGACGAAATGGCTGCGCTTCAGGCGGCGGTGCTGGCGGGGGAGATTGGGGCCGCCTGAGGCTCAGTCCGCGCGGCTCCACAGTTGCGACTTGCAGATCATCCGGCCGACCATGCAGCCGGTGACCTTCAGCTGGTTCGACCCGACCAGTGCAAGCTCGGCCTTGCTGCGGTGGTTGATGTCCGGGACGAACATCCGCCCGCGCCATTTGCCCGCGCCGGCTGGTTTGAAGCCGCTCATCAACTGGGTGCCGACCAAATTGGCGGTGCCGCCACGTCGGGCATCGGCCTTGGCCGATTCGGCGGCAGAAATAACCGACCCGCACAGCGCCGATCCGCAGGCTTCGATCTGAACCACCACCCGGCCCGACGGATTTTTCCATCGGCCCTCGATCGGGGCGTCGGCGGCGGCGATCATGGCGGCGAGGGCAAGCAACATCAGGATTGTTTAACCGAGCGCATCGCCGGTCCGCAACCTCAGTGAAAATCGCGGCTTTTGGGGATGCATTGGACATCGCGCGGGTGGCTCCCCGCCGGGGCTCGCCAGCTCCCCCCGCCATCGCCCGCACTCAGCGTCGAGGGCAAATGATCCTCGGACAGTTCGCGCAGCATGAGCGTGTCATCCTCCAGCCGCGCGGCGATGACGTGAACCACTGCCTCGTCATGCTGGACCAGCCCGTGGACCACCATCAGCCGCGCCCCCATCACGATATTGCGCTGAGCAGCGAACTTGTCGGGCCAGACGACCAGATTGGCGATCCCGGTCTCGTCCTCCAACGTGATGAAGCACACCCCCTTGGCGCTGCCCGGCCGCTGGCGGATCAGCACCAGCCCGGCGAGCGAGACGCGCCGCCCGTAGCGAAGCTGGCGAAGCTCGCTCGCGGTGACGAACCCGCGCCGCGCATAGTGATCGCGCAGGAAACGCATCGGATGCGCTTTGAGCGACAGCCGCACCGTCTGGTAATCGCTCACCACATGCTCGCTGAGCGGCATCGCGGGCAGCCGCACCACCTCGGTCTCCCACCCCTCGTCGCGGGCTTCGGCGAAAGTGAACAAGGGCAAATCGGGCGCGCCCTTGAGCGCCCGCGCATCCCACAGCGCCCCGCGCCGGTCGAGCTTGATCGAGCGGAACGCGTCCGCCTCCGCCAGTTTCGGGATCGCCGCGACATTGGCGCCGGAGCGGACGCGGACATCCTCGACCGAGGCGTAAGGCGTGTCGGATCGCGCGGCGACGATTCGCGTCGCGGCATCGAGACGAAGGCCGTCGATCTGGCGCAGACCGAGACGCAACACTAGCCCGTTTGTGTCGAGCGAAGTCGAGACACGTCCGTGCGGCAAGAACGTCCCTCGACTTCGCTCGGGACAAACGGATGTTGGAAACTGTTTGGCTGGCTCCAGCGTCGAATCCCACTCGCTGTGATTGACGTCCACCGCATGCACGGTCACCCCATGCTCCTGCGCATCGCGAACGATCTGCGCGGGGGCGTAAAATCCCATCGGCTGGCTGTTGAGCAGCGCGCACGCGAACGCCGCCGGATAGCGCCACTTGATCCAGCTTGAGACGTAGACGAGGTGCGCGAAGCTCGCCGCGTGGCTTTCGGGAAAACCATATTCGCCGAAGCCACGGATCTGGTGGAAACAGCGCGCGGCAAATTCGGGATCGTAGCCGCGCTCCACCATCCGCCCGACCATCTTGTCCTGCAGCAGGTCGATCGTCCCGCGCGACCGAAAAGTCGCCATCGCCTTGCGCAACTGGTTGGCCTCCGCCGGGCTGAACTTGGCCGCGTCGAGCGCGATCTTCATTGCCTGCTCCTGGAACACGGGCACGCCCAATGTCCGCCCCAATATCTGCTCCAGCTCGTCTGCCGGACCGTGCTCGGGCGAGGGGCAGGGGAAGGTGACGATCTCCTTGCCCTGCCGCCGCTTCAGGAAGGGATGCACCATGTCGCCCTGGATCGGCCCCGGCCGGACGATCGCCACCTCGATCACCAGGTCATAAAAGCAGCGCGGTTTCAGCCGCGGCAGCATGTTCATCTGCGCCCGGCTCTCGACCTGGAACACGCCGAGCGAATCGCCCTTGCACAGCATGTCGTACACTTCGGGCACTTCGCGCGGCACCGTCGCCAGTTCCCACCGCTCGCCATGATGCTGCTCGATCAAATCGAACGCCTTGCGGATGCAGGTCAGCATGCCGAGCGCAAGCACGTCGATCTTGAGGATTCCAAGCTCCTCGATGTCGTCCTTGTCCCACTCGATGAAGGTCCGGTCGGGCATCGCGCCATTGCCGATCGGCACGGTCTCGGTCAGCAGTCGCTCGGTCAGGATGAAGCCGCCGACGTGCTGGCTCAGATGGCGCGGCATGCCGATCAATTGCTTGGCCAGCGCAATGGTGCGACGCAGATGCGGATCGGAAAAATCGAGCCCCGCCTCGCCCACCCGCGCCTCCTCGATTTCGGCCTCCATGCTGCCCCAATGGGTGCTGGCGATGGCGGCGGTGACGTCCTCGCTCAGCCCCATCACCTTGCCCACCTCGCGGATCGCCGAGCGCGGGCGGTAATGGATCACCGTCGCCGCAATCCCTGCGCGATCCCGCCCGTACTTCTGGTAGAGATGCTGGATCACCTCCTCGCGCCGCTCATGCTCGAAATCGACGTCGATATCGGGCGGCTCTTTCCGCTCCTCGGAAATGAACCGCTCGAACAGCAGGCTGTTGGTCGACGGATCGACCGCGGTGATGCCCAGGCAATAACAGACCGCGCTATTGGCCGCCGATCCACGCCCCTGACACAGGATCGGCGGGTCTAGACTGCGGGCGAAGGCGACGATGTCGTGGACCGTCAGGAAGTAGCGCGCAAAGTCGAGTTTCGCGATCAGCCGAAGCTCATGCTTGAGCTGCTGCTTGATCTTCGCCGGCACCCCGCCGCCCCACCGCCGCGACGCTCCGATCCAGGTGAGATGCTCCAGATGTTCCTGCGGGGTGCGCCCGTCGGGGCAGGTTTCCTGCGGATATTCGTATCGCAATTCGTCGAGGCTGAACTGGATCGCATCGGCAAAGGCGCGGGTCGCCGCAATCGCGTGCGGCCAGCGCTCGAACAGGCGGATCATCTCGGCCGGCGACTTCAGATGCCGCTCGGCATTGGGGTTGAGCAGATAGCCCGCGGTCTGGAGCGTCACCTTTTCGCGAATGCAGCTCATCACATCCTGCAGCGGGCGTCGGCTGGCCTCGTGGTACAGCACGTCATTGGTCGCCAAAATGGTGCAGCCATGGGCTTTGGCCATCCGGTCGAGCCGCTCGATCCGCGCCAGGTCGTCACCGCGATAGAGGTGGGACGCAGCGACATGGCGCAGCCCCGGAAGGGCTTTGACCAGCACCGGAAGCGCCGCCTCGAACGCATCCAAATCCTCCCCCGGCATGGCGATAATGGCGATCCCTTCGCCATAAAGTGCGATCTCGCTGAGCAGCAGGTCGCACTCGCCCTTGTCGCTGCGCATCTTGCCGAGCGAGAGCAAGCGCGACAGTCGGCCATAGCCTTCGCGGTCGATCGGATAAGCCAGCAGTTGGGGCGCATCGACCGGGCACAGCCGACACCCGATCAGCGGTCGCATCCCCGCGCCCTTGGCGGCGCTGTGCAGCCGCACCACTCCGGCCAGCGTATCGCGGTCGGCGACCCCGATCGCGTCCATCCCCATGTCGAGCCCGGTCAACGCCAGTTCGATCGAATCCGACGCCCCGCGCAGGAAACTGAACGGTGTGGCGATCCCAAGTTCGACGAACGGCGCGCGCGGGATCGTCTCGGGCGGTGTCTCGCGGACCAGTTTGCGGCGGGTGAAGACCGAGCTTTCGGGCATCAGCCAAAAAGCCCATGCAAATACCACAAAGGCTCGCCGCCGCGCCCGTCGCCGAACAGCCCTTCGCGATAGATCCAGTATCGCCGCCCTTCGCGGTCCTCGACCCGGTAATAATCGCGCAGCCGCGCCGTTCCTCGTTCGCGCCACCATTCGGGCGAGATCCGCTCGGGTCCCTCGGCGCGGACCACGTCATGCACCAGCCGCCGCCACACGAACCGCCGCGGCAACCCCTCCGGCGTGGCATAGATCACCGCAATTGATTCCGGCCGGTCGAGCAGGCGTTGGGGGCGGCTAACTCCCCTCCCGTCCTTCACGGGAGGGGCTGGGGGTGGGGCTTTTTTTGACAGGATGTTCAGCCCCACCCCCCGACCCCCTCCCGCAAGCGGGAGGGGAGGAATTTGCACAGCCGCGCTCCACCCGCTTGCCCGCTCGGGGAGGTGGCTCGCGTGGGGAACCGGCCGCCGCACCTTGTCGGCGCCAAGCTTGACCGACAGCCGGTCGACCAGCCGCGCCACTTCGATAGCCGGGGGCGGGCCGCCAACCAGCCCGTCCTGGCCTGAATCGAGCGGCTCGGCCCAACTCGCCTCCAGCGCGAAGGCATCGAACCCGAAGCCCGGATCCATCGTGTCGGTCTTGTCCTTGAGCAACCGCGTCAGATGCCTGGGCTCGCGGGTCGGGATCGCGCACGCCGCCGCGGCCACCTGCACCTCGCCATCGACCCGGTACCCCGCCAGTACCAGCCGCCGCGCGCCGAGCCGCCGCGCCTCCAGCTGGCGCACCAGGTCGGGCACCAGCAGTACCAGCGCCTGTGCCGCAGCGCTCGGATCGGCAACCGGCTCGGCCAGCCGCAGCAGCGCCCTTGGCGGCGGGTCGATCGGCGCCGCGGTCAGCGGTTCGGGCTTGCGTCCAAGCATCCGGTCGAGCGCGTCGAGCGGATTGTCTGCCTCGCGAAATCGCCGCGCCAAACTCCGTCGCGGCACCCCGACCAGCGCGCCAATGGTCTTCAAACCCAACCGCTCGAGCGTTCGGACAGCGTCGTGGGGCAGGCGCAACGCTGCGACGGGCAGAGGGGCGACTGCCTCCAATCCATCCCCGCTTCGGTTGCGGCCAAACCGGGCTAACCCCCATGCCGCGCCCGCAGTCCCGGCCACCGCCACCCGCGTGGTCAGCCCCAGCCCCGCAAACCGCGCCTCGATATCGCGCAGTAGCGCCGCTTCGCCGCCGAACAGGGGCGCCACGCCGCTGATGTCCAATCTCAGACCATCCGCCCCGTCGACCTCGACCAGCGGCGACCAGCGGGAGGCCCAGCGTGCCAGGCGATCGACCAGCGCCCGGTCGCCGTCGCCATCGGCCGCCACCGCCACCAGCCCCGGGTCGAGCGCGCGGGCGTCGGTCAGCCGCGCTCCCGGCCGAGCGCCCGCACGTCGCGCCGCTTCGGTCACCGCGGCGACCAACTGGCCGTGCGGCCCCTCCTCGACCAACGCGACGCGCGCGTCAGCCGGCGCGCCGCTGATCTTCGCCCAGCGTTCGATCGGCAGGTGCGGCAACCAGATGGAGACTATTCGGCGGCCCTTCTCTCGGCTCATGAGTCACCGTCCAGTGCCCCGGGGCCGCGCCGCGCGCGCGAAACAATTCGGCATCCCACACCGCCGTCCCCGGCGCACGCGGGTTGAGCGGATGGGGCAAGCTCGGCGCGCTTCCCACCCGCCAGCGCCGCCGCGCACCGCTCAAGTTCGCGCAGCCGCCAAGCCGCACTAGCCACGCCGCCACGCCATGCCGCTCGGCCGCCACCGCCAGCCGCCGCGTCGCGGTAAAATCCAGCGCTGCCGGGTCGCCCCACAGCTCGCCGATCACGCCGCCGATCGCGCCGCATCTTAAGCCCTCCTCCATGGCCCACAGCGCGGCCCTGGAATCGCGCGCCTCGACATGGATGAGGTCGGCAAAAGCAAATCCCGGCGGATACACTCGCCCGCCCTCCAGGATCGCCATCCGCTCCTGCACCCACAGCAAAGGGCGGTCGCGGTCCAGCTGGGCGAGCAGGAAACCCGCCCAGCTGCCGTCGCGCGGGGAGGAGGCGAACAGTTCGGCCAGGGTTGGCGGGCAAGGTTCCGGGAACTGCCTGTATCCCTGCGAAGGCAGGGATCCAGTCGCGCGCAGCGCCCCTTTGGCGATTGAAGAAGATTCGGCTTCGCCGGTCTGGACTCCTGCCTTCGCAGGAGCACAGGCTCCATCCCGGTCGAAAGGCGCACTCGTCCCTTCGCCAGCGACAAGGGATAGCTTGACCGCCACACGACTCGCTCGTTTCTGTTCTACTTTTGTTCTTATCTCCCCGCGAGGCTTCGGGAGTCAAGAAGCATCCTCCTGCGCTCTTGCGCGGGGAGGTGGCAGCCGCAGGCTGACGGAGGGGTTCTGGATGCGGGCAAAGAACCCCTCCGTCCGCTTCGCGGCCATGGCCGGGCGAAACTGCCCCCGGCAGTTTCAGCCTTGTCCGGGGGGCAGGCGACCCCGCCATCCCCGCCGGAGTCGACAGGGAGGATTAGGTTAGGCCGCGGCCATCGTCCCCATCTTGGGCGGCTTGCCCTCGACCTCGGTCAGGAAGACGCCGATCTCGCGTACCATCCGGCTCAGCGCCGGCCGGTCGACCGCAAACCCCATGTGCAAAGTGTCGATCTCGACCGCCTTGTCGGCCTCGCCCACCGCACCGCGCGCCGCGGCCGGCGCCACGATCCCGTCGCGCCGCGACCAGAAGGCGAGCATCGGTACCGGCGGCTTGCCCTGGTGACGCTCGAATGGCGGGACATTGACGTCATGCCCGGCGATCCGCTCGTAAAATTCGCGGATGTTGGTGTTGGTCTTGTAATCGCCCGAGAATGGCGAGCCGAGCGTCACCACCGCGCGGATCTTGTCGGGGCAGCGATACGCCAGTTCGCGCGCGAACATGCCCCCCAGGCTCCACCCCACCAGCAGCACCTTGCGCCCCTCGGCAATCGCGTCGAGCCGGCTGCACAGCAGGTCCATCGTGTCCTTTTTGGCGCCCTTGTTCATGCCCATCAGCAGCGGATGCGCGCGCCAGCCGCCCCGCGCCAACGCGCGGCGCAGGTCCATCGTCGTCCGATCGGTGGCGAGAAATCCGGGCAGCACCAGGACCGGCGGCCCGTCCTCGGGGCCACGCGGACCCAGCGGCCCAAGCCCAGCCAGCAGGCGCGGCAGATGCCATGCCACCTCGCGCCAGCTTTCCCACGGCGGCGGGGCCAGCGTATCGGGGTCGATCGCCGTCGCCGGGCCAGTTGCCGGAGCGGTTTCGGCAGGGCGTTCCCATTTCATGGCCCGCAAAATGGGGGCTTTTCGTTACCGTAACAAGAATCGACCGCGGTCAGTCGACACTTTTCAAAAAGCTATGGATTTCGCGCACCACCTGCTTTGCGGTGTTGCGGGACACGCCAAACGCCATGTGGGTGCAGTTCAGCTCGACGGTCTTGTCGCTTTCCTCGACCAGTCCCCGCGCCGCCGCCGGCGCGACGATCCCGTCGGCGCGTGACCAGATCGCCAGCGTCGGGACGTCGGGCTTGTCGCTGCGCCGCTCGATCGGCGGATCGTCGACCGGATGGCCGGCGATCATCTCGTACAATTTCCACACATTGTTGGCGCGCGGATCGCCGGAGAAGGGCGAGCCCAGGGTGACCACCGCGCGCACCCGTTCGGGATGCGCCAGCGCCAGTGCCCGGGCGAACACCCCGCCCAGGCTCCACCCGACCACCAGCATTGGCGCATCGGGGGAAATGGCGTCCATTCGCGCCTTCAACTGATCGACCGTCTCGGCCTTGGCGCCCATGTTCCAGCCCTGACCCCAGGGGTGGACCCGCCACCCGTCGGCGGCCAGTGCGCGGCGCAATTCCATGGTTGTGCGGTCGTTGGCGATGAAGCCGGGAATGACCAGGGCGGAGGGCCCATCGACCGGTCCGCGCGGCCCGAGGTGCCCGAAGCCATAGATTGCACGCGGCAGCAGATAGGCCGCTTCATGCAATCGTCGCCAGCTGGGCGGTGGGGTGTCGTCGTTTCTGGAACCCATCACAAAAACTCCGTTCGCCCTGAGCTTGTCGAAGGGCCGCCCTGCCTTGCTATGCGAAGAAAGAAGAACAGTCCTTCGACAAGCTCAGGACCAGCGGAACATTACAGATACTCATCCCCGCCCATCAGATGCCGGATCGCCTCGGGCAAGCGCACTCGCCCGTCCGCCGTCTGGTGGTTCTCAAGCAGCGGGACGAGGATGCGCGGGGAGGCAAGCGCGGTATTGTTGAGGGTATGCGCGAACCGCACCTTGCCGTCGGCATCGCGATAGCGAAGGTTGGCCCGCCGCGCCTGCCAGTCGTGAAGGGTCGAACAGCTGTGGGTCTCGCGATATTTGTTGAGTGAAGGCACCCAGCTTTCGATATCGTTCATGCGATATTTGCCCAGCCCCATGTCGCCGGTCGAGGTCTCGATCACCTGGTACGGAATTTCCATCGCACTCAGCAGCCGCTCGGCCTGGGCGAGCAATTTACCATGCCACTCGGCGCTGGCGGCGTCGTCGGCCGCGCACATCACCCATTGCTCGACCTTCAGGAACTGGTGAACCCGCAGCAGCCCGCGCACATCCTTGCCCGCGCTGCCCGCTTCACGGCGGAAGCAAGGGGAGAAGCCGGCGTAGAGGATCGGCAGCTGCGCCCCATCGACGATCTCGCCCGAATGGAGCGACGTCAGCGCAACTTCGGCGGTCCCGGCAAGGTAGGCATCGTCGTTGGGCAGCGCATAGGTTTCCTCGATATGCCCAGGGAATTGCCCCTGGTTGAGAAACGCCTGCTCGCGGGCGATCGCGGGGACGGTGATCGGGGTAAAGCCGGCGTCGGCAATCTGCTCCAGCGCCCAGCCCATCAGCTTGGTCTCGAGCAAAGCCAGCCGCCCCTTGAGGCAATAGGTGCGCGATCCCGACACCTGGACGATGCGGCTCAGCTCCGCCCAGCCGTTCTTCTCGATCAGCGCGACATGGTCGAGCGGCTCGAAGTCGAACGCTGGCACCGCGCCCTCGGTGCGGATGACGACGTTGCTGTCCTCGTTTGGCCCAATCGGCGCGCCGCCCCAGGGAATCCCCGGCATCCGCATCATCAGCGACCGAAGCTCGGCTTCCTTCTCGCCAAGCGCGCCTTCCAACTCGCCAGCCCGCGCACCTGCCGCCTTGGCCTCGGCCCCAAGCGAAGCTTTCTCCTCCGGCGCGGCATCCTTGAAGCGCGCGCTGATCGCATTGCGGCTCGCCCGCAGCGTTTCGATCTCGCCCTTCGCCCTGCGCACTTCGGCGTCGAGCGCCAGCAGCGCATCAAGGTCGATCCCGACCCCCTTGTCGCGGATCGCGCGCTCGACATCGGCGCGGTTCGACTTGATGAAATTCATGTCCAGCATGGTGCCGGGCCTAGCGACAAAGCGGCGCCGCTGACAAGCGGCCCGTCACCCGTCACCGACGGCATAATCGTCGCCATAGAATTTGCTTGTGCTGCGGGTGTGGAAGGTGATCGCTTTGACCGGGGGATAATGGGGTTCGCCAAGCCCGGGCAACACCTCGAGTATTTCCTCTTCCCACACATAGACCGCCATCGGAAAGGATGTCCGCGCGGCCGATGTCTGAGTTCCGTCGCTCGGCTTGCCCACCCGGTGAGTGGTCGATGGCAGGCGATCGTTGCTGATCCGCTGCATATAATCGCCGGTGTTGATGATGATCGATCCCGGCGGCGCGCTCAGCCGCACCCACTTGCCGCTGCGGTGGTTCCACACCTGCAACCCGTCGGTGCGGGATGCGGGAAGGATGGTGAACAGGTCGACGTCCTCATGGCCGAGCAGGCGCCCGGCGCCCGATCGGTCCTGTTCCGCCGTCATCGCCGGATAATAATTCAGCCGAAGCCCGAAATTGGTGCGCTCCAGCCGCTCGTCGTAGAGGTGCGGATCGACCCCAAGACCCATCAGCATGGCCTGCGCGATCGGCTTGATCAGCGGCTCATGCGCCTCGACCAGGCGGCGAAACCGCTGCTCGTCACCGCCGCGGGGCCAATAATCCTGTTCGCGAAAAGGTCGGTCGCGGCTCTGTGCGACGTCGAACGCGCGCCGGCACCAGACCCACCCCTCGACCAGGTCGGGGTGGATGGCGCTGGTTTGTTCGATAGGGAAATAGCCCTGATTGACCGATCCGAAGCGTTCGGCGCGGAAGTCCATCTTCCTTTCCAGCGTCAGTGTCGTGAACAGGTCGAGCACCGCGTCGTGCATCTCCTCATAAAGCGCGGGGTCGACCCCGTGGCCGGTCAGGATGGCAAAGCCGATGTCCTGCAACGCCCGCCCGAAGTCTTCGGCGAACCGCGCTTTGGCGCCGGCATCGCCGTTCAGGAACGGGTCGAAATCGAGCGTCGCAATGGCATAATCGTCATCGAAGCAGTCCTCGGCATCCTCGGCCAGGCGATAGCGGTGCGACTTGCGCACCTGGTCGTAGCGTTCGAAATCGCGGTTGGTGGCCATTGCGTCGCTCATCGTGCCGCGACCGCCGCCGTCGCCTCGATCATCGGATCGTCCTTGCGGCCCTTCGCGGCGGCGCGGAACATGGTGGCAGATGCGTAGACCACCACCACCAGCACCAGCCAGCGCAGCAGGTCGATCGGCATGGATTTGACCACCAGGGCGGCAATCAGCACCGCGGGGATGCCGCCGATCGCCAGCCCAAGCACGATCCGAAGGTCGATCTCGCCGATCGATAAATGGCGGATGCTCGCGCCCGCGCCCATCAGCGATCCCCCGGCCGCCATGATCGGGAAGCATAATTTGGGATCCATTCCCATCAGGCTCAGCATCACCAGGGTAGGGGCGTAGTTGCCGACCCCGAAATTGGCCAATATGCCAAAGCCGAAGCTCGCGGCGATGGCGATCAACGTCAGCCCTATCGGCAGGCCGGTGGCTGTGCCGCCGGCCGGAAACAAATGGAGATTGGCCATGCTGTAGGCCGCGGCGGCAAGCGCGAGTCCGATTGCCACGGTCAGTTGGACGACCCACACCCGGGCACGGGCCACCAGCGGCGCCCCGATCAGCCCGCCGATCATGGTGGCGAGCGCGCATCCGCCCAGCAACAAGGGGTCGACATAGACGCCGAGCAGAATGAGGAAGATGATGCTCTGCGCCATGGCCGGCGGGGTCAGGCCGACGATCATAGTCGGAGGAATCAGCCGGTCGGGGACGAGCTTTCGGAAATTGAGCCACGCGGCGGTGGTCGCGAACGAACCGATCCCCAGCGTGTCGAAAAAGTTGACGATCGCGCCAAGTCCGAGCGCCTCGACATTCGACCACACCCGCCGGGCGATCGCGGCTCGGGCCAGGGCCAGGCCATAGACCGCGACGGCCAGGCCCAGGACGACAAGAAGAATATTCAGCATGAGGATAAAGTGCGGGTCATGATGCTCACCTTTGAGCAGTCCGCTGTCGGCGGACGTGGAAACGATGATCGAAAATCAGTCGATCAGTCGCGCCATCGGGCCGCGTCGAAGTCGCCACGCCACGCACGGGCGGTCGAAATTGCGGACAGGGCGTTCGTCATTGCCATCGGATCATTGGGTAAGGGCGATTGGCAAACGCCGTCAAGCGCCATCGGCTGGTGTCGACGGCGTTAGCGACACCCGCGTGGATTTTTTCGATTTTCGGCGCTGGCATGCAATCGCCCGCTTGGCTAACGACGCCACATTGCTGGGAGACAATATGCCGTCCGGACTGATTGCCTTGCTCGACGATGTCGCGACGATTGCCAAGTTGGCCGCTGCGTCGATCGACGATATCGGTGCCGCCACCGCCAAGGCCGGGGCCAAGGCGGCCGGCGTGGTGATCGACGATACCGCTGTCACCCCGCGCTATGTCGTCGGCCTGGCGCCGCAGCGCGAGCTGCCGATCATCGGCAAGATCGCGATCGGGTCGCTGCGCAACAAATTGCTGATTCTGCTCCCCGTCGCGCTGTTGCTGACCGCCTTCGCGCCTTGGCTTATCACTCCGCTCTTGATGATCGGCGGCGCCTATCTGGCGTTCGAAGCGACCGAGAAAATCCTTGAGAAGATTCTTCACGAGGACATTCATCACGAAGAGCAATTGGTCGACGCCATGGCCGACCCTGCCGAGCTCGAGAAACTTCAGGTCAAGGGCGCGGTTCGGACCGACTTCATCCTGTCGGCGGAAATCATGGCAATTGCGCTGAACAGCCTCGGCAAGATGTCGCTACCGATGACTGCCGCATCGCTTACCGCCGTGTCGTTCGCGATCACCGCCGGCGTGTATGGCGCGGTCGCGATCATCGTGAAGCTCGACGACATCGGCCTCCACCTCGCCCAGCGGGAGAACGGCGCCGCCCGCGCCTTCGGCAACGGGCTGGTCCACGTTGTCCCCAAATTGCTCACCGGCTTGGCCGGAGTCGGCACCGCGGCGATGCTGTGGGTCGGCGGCGGGATCATCGTCCACGGGCTGGAGGAAATGAACATCGCCGCGGTCATTCCGCACACATTGCACGACTGGGCGGTGGCGATTGGCGAACCGACCGGATCATTCGCGCCGATAATCGAATGGCTGGTCACCGCGCTCGGCGGCGCGGCGGCGGGGTTCGTGGTCGGCGGGATCGTCGTCGCCATCGTCCGTCGCTTCCACAAGCATCCCGAAGACCTGATTACCGACTAGTCGAAATGCAGCCGGCGATAGCTGCCGCGGAAGTAAAGCAAGGGATCGAGGCTGCCGTCGAACCGCGCCTTCAGCACATGGCCGAGCAGCAGGTGATGATCCCCCGCATCATGCACCGCATGCACTTCGCATTCGAACACGCCGAGACTCTTCTCCAGGACCGGCGCGCCATATTCGCCGGGCGACCAGTCGTTGGGGCCAAAGCGGTTCTCGTGCCGCGTGGCGAAGCGGATCGAGGCCGGCTGCTGCTCGGTTTGCAGCACGTTGACCGCGAAATGGCTTGCGCCCACCATCGCGTCCGCGCTCGTCGCCGCCTTGGCGATACACACCAATAATAACGGCGGGTCGAGGCTGACCGAGGTGAAACTGTTGGCGGTCAGCCCGACCGGCTCGCCATCCGAATCGAGGCAGGTGACCACCGTTACCCCGGTCGCAAAGCAGCCCAACGCATCGCGCAGGGTGCGCGGGTCCGATCCGGTACGATATTCGCTTGGGGACATGGGCGCGTCGGACATCCCGCCGCTATAGCGCCCCCGCCAGCGCCTTCAATCCGGCCAGGTCGAGCCCTTCCAGATCGCCCGCCACCTCCTCCAGCGAGTCGGCGACGAAATAGAGCGGCTGGAAGCGGTCGTTGCGATACGGCGTCTTGGCGGCATCGCTCAACGAGAAGCGCGGTCGCGGCACGTCGGCTTCCAATGCGACATGCGCCTCCCCGAACGACGAGGCGAGCCCCGCGCCGAGAATTTTGACGTCCCCATCTTCCCGCGCGAGCCCGAATTCAACGCTGTGCCAGTATAGTCGGGCGATTGCGTCGCCCGCGTTGGCCGCGATCGCCTCGACCCCAAGCCGCCCGAGTGCCTCCATCAGCCGCCCGATCGCCGGACTCGCCAGCATCGGCACATGGCCGAAAATATCGTGGAAGCAGTCGGGCTCCTCAAGATAGTCGAGGCTGTCGGCCGAACGGATGAAATTACCGATCGGGAATTTACGCTCCCCAAGCATCGCGAAAAACGCCGCATCGGGCACGATTCCCGCCACCGACACCAATTCCCAACCGCTCAGCGGGGTCAGCCTGGCATTGAGCGCCGCAAGTTCCGGAATCCCCGGCGCATCGAGCCCGAGCATCGGGATCCCCGCCAGGAACGGTGCCACGATCCGCGTTCCCAGATAGGGCACCTGCCGCGCGAACAACGTATCCCAAACGGCGTGCTCGTCAGGCGTAAAGTGCGCCCAGTCCTGGGCGACGACATAGCTCCGCCAGTCCCCGGCGGGCGGCTCGG
The DNA here is from genome assembly GCA_038234545.1 of Sphingomonadales bacterium. Taxonomy (GTDB): domain Bacteria; phylum Pseudomonadota; class Alphaproteobacteria; order Sphingomonadales; family Sphingomonadaceae; genus Sphingomicrobium. Next base: position 1,230 of record JBBQTM010000008.1, on the reverse strand, counting down.
CACTGGCAAATTCATCTCGGAACATTGGGCATCCTTTCGCGGGCAATAAAAAACCCCGCCGAAGCAGGGTCATGGCAAGCGGTGGGTCGGGCTTGGGCGCGAAGCCTCAGCCGGTTTCCACCGCGGATCGATAATAGGGCGTGGCGTTGTTTGTCGTCATCACGCCCTCCTTATCCCGCAATGCCGCTGAACGCCAGATGATCGGACTACTGTTTCATTTTGAGACGAAATTCTGACTCCGCTTGCGCAATTTAACGCGCTGTATTGTCAATCGTCGTTAATTCGTTATTAACGACATCAGTGAGTCGAGGGGTTCGCATTTGCGCGATATCCCTCATGTTGGGGGCATTATCATGATCAACGTTCCACTTCGAAGCGCCGCTTGTGCGGCACTGCTCTTCTGCACATCGATTCCGGCAACCGCTCAATCCTTTATCTCGTCGTCGTCAGATGCCGCGTTAACCGGTGCCACGGTGGAGAATTTCAATGCGACGACGCCGGGTTCCTACACCAACCTGAATACCGGTATCGTAACGCTGTCCGGCAATGACACGCTGTTTATCGAGAATACTTTCACCAACGGTTATAATGCCACTGGCAACTATCTCGCCAACCAAAACAGTGGCTTCACCGTTTTGACGCTCGATTTTTCGTCGACGGTTTCGGCTTTCGGCTTCAATTGGGGCGCCTCGAATGAATCCTGGGTTTTGGCAGCGTTCGACGTGAACAATGTCTTGCTTGGCTCTTACTCGGTTCCTGAGTCGCAGTTCAGCAACGCCGGCGACTTTTACGGAATCGCCGCCAACGGCATTTCGCGCGGCGTCTTGACGCAAACGTCGTTCGGTGACGGTCCGGTCGATTACGTCATCATCGACAATCTGCGTTTTGCGGCGTCTCAGCAAGGCGCGGTTCCCGAACCGTCGACTTGGGCCATGATGCTGTTTGGCTTCGGTGCGGCAGGGGCAATGCTTAGGCGCCGCAAGGTAAGCGGGGCACTCGCCCAGACCGCCTGAATCTATCGGCTTGCTTGCAAATTTGACGGGCGGTCGCGACACTCGGTTGCGACCGCCCGTGTTTTTGCGCGTACCACCGAGATTTGCCGCGTTGTTGCGGTAGGGTTAGGCCGAAAAAGTGCGCACGACACATTGCAGCAGCTATAGCGACGGCCATGCCCGCTCCTCACCCCTATGACGCGCTCATCATCGGTGCGGGCGCGGCGGGGATGTATTG
>JBBQTM010000007.1:0-46672 GCA_038234545.1 Sphingomonadales bacterium | reverse complement strand
CGCCGACTATGCGGCGGGGGTCAGGGCGATGGCCCCTTTGGCCGACTATCTGACGGTCAACATTTCGTCGCCCAATACGCCGGGCCTGCGCGACTTGCAGGCCGGGGGCGAACTGGTCGAATTGCTCGCGGCGGTCGGTGAGGCGCGGGTCGCGGATGCGCCGAGATCGGATACGGGATCAGGCCCCCGGCCTGCTCCTCCGATCTTCCTGAAGGTCGCGCCGGACCTCGAGGGCGGCGACCACGAGCGCCTCGTCCGTGCCGCGATCGATGGCGGGATCGATGCGCTGATTGTTGCAAATACGACGCTGTCGCGGCCGCCGCTCAAATCACGGTTCGCGGGGGAGGCGGGCGGACTGTCGGGGGCGCCGCTCAAATCGCTCGCGCTCGACCAGTTGCGCCGATTCCGCGCGGTGTCGGGCGGCCAGTTGCCGCTGATCGCCGCGGGGGGAATTGCGTCGGCCGAGGACGCGTGGGCGCGGATCGTCGCGGGGGCCAGCCTAGTGCAGTTGTACTCGGCCCTGGTCTATCATGGCCCTGGGCTGGCGCGGCGGATTTCGGACGGGTTGGCCGCGATCCTCGAGCGCGAGGGGATCGCCAGCATCGCTGATGCGGTCGGGCTTGAAACACTACGGTAGGGTCAGCACCACGCCTTCGCGACGCGGATCATAGCCGCCGTCGATCTTGCCGTTGCGGATCAGCACGCCGTGCACGCCGCTATCCTCGCCTTGGCCCGGCTTGAGATCGATCCCGCGCGCCCGCAATCCCGCCAGTACCTCGGGCGAGAATTTGTCGACCTCGCCGCCAAAGCTGTTGCCCCGAGCGACCAGATTGGGAAGCGCGATTGCCTGTTGCATCGGCATCCCCCAATCGACCGCCGCGAGCAAGGACTTGGCAACGAACGGCAGGATGGCATTGCCGCCCGCCGACCCGATCGCCCCGGCGAACCGCCCCTGCCGGTCGACCAGGATCAGCGGCGTCATCGACGATCGCGGGCGCTTGCCGGGCGCGACGGCGTTGGCTTGCGGGCGGCCGTTGGCATCGGTCGGCGCAAACGAGAAATCGGTCATCTGATTGTTGAGGAAAAAGCCGTCGACCATCCGCCCGCTGCCGAAGATGCTTTCGACCGTGGTGGTCATCGACACGACATTGCCGGCGGCGTCGCCGACGATGAAGTGCGAGGTGCCGGCGACTTCGACCGTGGTGTCGGACGCGGTCGCGGGGGCGCCGCGCGGGGTGCCCGCGACGGGTGGTGGGCCCGCGACAGGCCCGATCAACCGTGCACGCTGGGCGACGTAAGCGGGGTCGAGCAGCCCCTCGACCGGCACCGACGCAAAGGCCGGATCGCCGACATAAAGGTCGCGGTCGGCATACATCAGCCGGCTCGCCTCGGCGAAGAGAAACCAGGCCTGCGGATCGCTTGGGCCGCGCTTGGCGATGTCGGTCCGCTCGAGCAATTTGAGCAATTGCAACAGCCCCACCCCGCTCGACGGCGGCGGCGGCGTGCAGGCGCGATAAATGCGCCACGGCGCGCACAAGGCGGCGCGCTTGACCGGCTGATAAGCGGCCAGGTCGGCCATGGTCATCGAGCCGCCGAGCGGTCCTGCACGCGTTCGCTCGACGATCTTCGCGGCGGTGCTTCCGGAATACATCGCCGCGACACCCTGTTCGGCAAGGCGGCGCAGGAAGTCGGCATAAGCGGGATTGCGAAGCCGGTTGCCCGCCTTGACCAAGGCGCCGCCTGGACCCTGCCCGAAATAGGCGCGGGCATCAGGCGTAGCGGCCTGCGGCGACCGGCCGGCCACCATCCGCGCCAGCCGCGGGGTAACGACAAACCCTTCGGCGGCGGTTCGCTCGGCACTCCAGAACAGGCTGTTCCACGGCAGTCGCCCGTGCTCGTCATGCGCCCTCCGGAGCGCCGCCAATGCGCCGGGAACGCCTGTCGCGCGGCCGCTCAGCACCGCCTCGCGGAAACCTAATGGTTTGCGGTCAGGTCCGATAAACATGGTCGGCGTGGCCTGGGCGGGAGCAGTCTCGCGCCCGTCGTAGATGGTCAGGCTGCGCGTGCGCGCATCGTAGAAATTGACGAAGCCGCCGCCGCCGACGCCGCTCGATTGCGGTTCGACCAGCGACAGCATCGCCTGCATGGCGAGCGCCGCATCGACCGCGCTTCCGCCTCGCTCAAGCACCTCCATCCCCGCCCGTGCGGCAAGCGGGTTGGCGGCGATTGCGAACGGCTGGGCGGCACTGGCGGGCGGCGGTGGCAAGCTTTCGACTGCTGGAGCGCAGGCGGAAAGCGACAGGCTGACGAGCAGCAACAAGCGGGACAGGATCGACATCGCCCCCGCCTATCGCAGCTTGGCGAACACGTCCACGCGAAGTGGCGGTGGCGATCCCCGTTTCATGCGCTAAGAAGGTGGCGAGACCGGCCCAAGCCGGCGGGGAGAGGGATTTGGACAAGAGACTAGAGCATTTTCCCAATCTGGTGACGATGTTCCTCACCCGCGCGCGGGAGAAGGGCGAGGCGCCGTTCCTGTGGGACAAGATCGAGGGCCGCTGGCAATCGATCAGCTGGTCCGAGGCGGCGCGGCGGGTGGCGGCGTTGGCTGCTGGGCTGAGGAAACTAGGACTCAAGCCAGGCGACCGGGTCATGCTGGTCAGCGAGAACCGCCCCGAATGGCTGCTCGCCGATCTTGGTATAATGGCTGCGGGCTGCGTCACGGTGCCGACCTACACCACCAACACCACCCGCGATCACCAGCATATCCTCAACAATAGCGAGGCCCGCGCGGTCATCGTTTCGACCCAGAAACTGGCCAAGCCTTTGCTTCCGGCGGTGCTGTTCGCCTCGTCGTGCAACCATGTCATTTCGATTGACGACATCATTACCGGCCAGTCGCCCGATGTCGCCCAATTCCACCTTTGGAACGAGCTCGTCTCCGGACCGGCGGACATCGGCGCGCTGGAAGGGGAGATGGCCAAGGTCGGCCGCGCCGACCTCGCCTGCCTGATCTACACCAGCGGCACCGGCGGGGCGCCGCGCGGGGTGTGCCAGCATCACGGCATGATCCTGCACAATGTCGAGGGGTGCATCGACATCATCGCCAATGATTTCGGCTGGGATGACGAGGTGTTCCTGTCGTTCCTGCCGGCGTCCCACGCTTACGAGCATAGCGGCGGACAGCATTTCCCGGTCGCACTCGGGGCTCAGATTTATTACGCCGAGAGCCTCGAGAAACTGGCCGCCAATATCGAGGAAGTGCGCCCCACGCTGATGGTCGTGGTGCCGCGGCTGTTCGAGATGCTGCGCGCCAAGATCATGAAACAGGTCGACAAGGATGGCGGGCTGCCGGCCTATCTGATGGGCCGCGCCCTAGCGATCGAAAGCAAGGGTGCCGCGGGCCGCAGTGTGCCGTGGGATTTGCCGATGAAGGGCATATTGGCGCTCACGCTGAAGCGCAAGGTGGGCAAGAAGTTCGGCGGACGGATCAAGGCGATGGTCTCGGGCGGGGCGCCGCTGAATCCCGAGGTCGGATTATTCTTTCAGGCGATGGGGCTGACCGTGCTCCAGGGCTATGGCCAGACCGAGGCCGGGCCGGTGATCAGCTGCAACCGCCTGCGCGGTGGGATCCGGATGGACACCGTCGGGCCGCCGATGCTCGGCTCCGAGGTGCGGATTGCCGAAGATGGCGAGATCATGGTCCGCGGCGAGCAGGTGATGCAGGGCTATTGGCGCAACCCCGAGGAAAGTGCCCGCGTGCTGGTCGACGGCTGGCTGGCGACCGGCGATGTCGGGCATCTCGACGACAAGGGGCGGATCGTCATCACCGACCGCAAGAAGGATCTGATCATCAACGACAAGGGCGACAATGTCTCGCCCCAGCGGGTCGAGGGAATGCTCACGCTCCAGTCGGAGATCGCCCAGGCGATGGTCCATGGCGACCGCCACCCCTATCTGGTCGGGCTGCTCGTCCCCGATCCCGAGATCGCGGGCGCGCCCGATGTCCAGCAGCGGCTGTCGGCGGCGGTTGATCGGGTCAACAAGGAAATTAGTTCAATCGAAAAGGTCCGCCGTTTCATCCTCGCCGACGAGCCCTTCTCGGTCGATAACGAACAGATGACGCCGTCGTTGAAGATCCGCCGCCACGTAATCCGCGCCGCTTATGGCGAGCGGCTGGACTCGCTATACAAGAAATGACTTAGGGCGCGGGACGGTAAGGCACGAAGTCGCCCAGCGCACAGCTGCCCACGGTGGTACCGGTGGTCATGTCGGTCACGGTGCCGATGTCGCCGCGGCACACTTGCGACCCTTGGCTGCGGGTGACCAAAGCATAACTGCCACGTCCGAGCAAATTGCAGCTGCCGAGCGGCTTGTTGACGTAGGTCGTGCGGCCGTCGCGATATAAGATGGTGTCGTCGTCGATCACCGTCATCTCGTTGGAGCGCTGCAGCGGCAGGCATTTTTCAGCCCGCCCGGGAACCTTGCCGGCGAGCAACCGGTCATAAGTCGCCTGGTTGGCGGCACTTCGCTGCTCGGGCTGGCTGTCGGTGGTTTCGCAGGCCGCAAGAATGGTCGCGGCGGCGGCGAGCATTAACATCCGCATGGGTCGATTCCTTCGCGTCATCATCGTTCCCCTTTAGCATATTTGCCGCTTGGGCACATTAACCGAAGCTGTCTTTCAGCGTGCGCAGCCTGGCCAGGTCGGCGACATCGGCGGCGCGCATGAAGGGATTGGTGGCGCGCTCCTCGCCGATCGTGCTCGGTAACGTGACCTCGCCCCGCTCGCGCATCGCCGCGACCTGCTCCAGTCGGCGAGCGACGGCGGCATTGTCCTGATCGACGTGCGCGGCGAAACGCGCATTGGCGAGCGTATATTCGTGCCCGCAATAGATCAGCACGTCATCGGGCAAGGCGGCAAAGCGCGCCATGTTAGCGAACATCTGCTCGGCATTGCCTTCGAACAATCGTCCGCAGCCCATCGCGAACATTGTGTCGCCGGTGAAGATCATCTTCGCGTCGGCGAAATAGAGTGCAATGTGGCCCGCGGTATGGGCGGGAATGTCCCACACTTTGGCTTCAAGTTCGCCGACGTTCAGCCGGTCGCCCTCGGCGATGATGCGGTCCATCGGGACAACCTTTTCGGCTTCGGCCGGGCCGGTGACGGTGGCGCCCGTCGCGGCCCTGATCGCTGCGGTGCCGCCGGTGTGGTCGGGGTGCCAGTGGGTGATCAGCACCTGGTCGATCCGCCAGTCCCGCGCCGCCGCCGCATTGAGCGCGGGATCGGCCTGTCCCGGATCGACTACTGCCACCGTCCCCGTGGCGGGATCGCGCAGCATCCAGATGTAATTGTCGGACAAAGCGGGGACGGGAATGACCTCCACTGCAGTCATCACCATTCCCCCTCATTGGCCATCGACGCCCACGGCTCGGCGGGCGGTAGCGCGTCGCCTTTCTGAAGCAGTTCGATCGAGATCAGGTCGGGCGAGCGGACGAACGCCATGTGGCCGTCGCGCGGCGGGCGGTTGATGGTCACCCCGGCGTCGGCGAGTCGCGCGCAAGTTGCGTAAATATCGTCGACCAGAAAGGCCAGGTGGCCAAAGTTGCGACCGCCGGCATAGCCTTCCTCGCCCCAATTATGGGTCAGTTCGACTTCGGCCTCGTCACCCGGGAAGCCGAGGAAAATCAGCGTGAACTTGCCCTGCGGGACATCGCGGCGGCGGCGCTGCTCCAGCCCGAGCAGTTGAAAAAATGCCACACTGTCGTCGGAATTCGACACACGGAGCATGGAGTGGAGGAATTTCATTATGCGATAACTCCGTTCGTCGCTATATATGCACAGTTCGTCGACGGTCCGAGACCGGCAATCGTGCCCGGTGGCCGTCTGTAAGAGACGACGAACCGAGAGTGTCGTTCCATGATCGGCAAACTTCAAGGTGATCGCGCCATATTGCTTGGCGCGGTGGGCATTTTTGCGCTCGGCCTTACCACCAGCGGCTATGCACTCGGCGACGGCCTGCGTCGCTACAAGATGGCGGAGCATCGCACCGTGACGGTGCGCGGCGTGTCCGAACGCAACGTCACGGCCGACCTTGCCACCTGGCCGGTGAGTTTCTCGCACCAGGGCATTGAATTGGGGCCGGTCCAGCAATCAGTCGACAGGCAGGCGGGGGCGGTGCGGGCGTTTTTCATGCGCGCCGGGTTCAAGCCCGAGGAAATCACCGACCAGGATGTCTCGATGAGCCGCGAGCAACCGACGGATCGCGAAGGCGAGCCGGTCGGGCCGCAAAAGCTGACCGTCACGCGCTCGATCCAGCTGCGCACCAATGATATTGCAAAGGTCCGGATTGCCTATGCGCGGCAAGCGGAGCTGCTGCGCGATGGCGTCGAGCTGGTCGGCAGCGGAAGCAATGTCAGCTTCACCTTCACCGGGTTGAATGCACTGAAGCCGCAGATGATCGCGGAGGCGAACCGGAATGCGCGGCTGAGCGCCGAGCAGTTCGCCGATGATAGCGGCGTCTCGGTCGGCAAGATGAAGACCGCCAGCCAGGGCTATTTCTCGGTCGGCGCCCGCGACGGCGAGGATTGCGACAATTGCGGCTCGTCGGGGGGAAGTTCGCCGTTCCAGAAAGTCCGCGTCGTCACCAAGATCGATTATGACCTGGGCGGATAGAAGTTAGCGGTGCCCCGGCCCCTCGCCGTCGCCATTGGGTTGCTTGGCGACCTGGTTGGTGACGGTGAGCGGCGCGGGGAGCATGCCGAGCGCGCGCTTCGCGGCTTGGCCGCTCGGACTGTTGGGGTCGGCGGCCGCGGCCCTGGTCCAATATTCCCGCGCCTTCGAATCCTCGCCCGCCGCCTGATAGACATGGCCGGCCTCGAACAGCACCGTCGGATCGTTGGGGATCATCGTCAGCGCGCGGTTGATCGCCACCTTGGCGGCGGGAATGTCATTCTCGCGGATCGCCAGCGCGGCGGAAAAATACCACAGGAACGGGTCTTCGCTGATGGTCTTGGCCGCTTCCGTCAGCTTGGCGCGGGCGGTCTTCAGATCATTCTGCGATTCGGCGGCGCGGGCCCGGTCGAGCAGGGCCAGCCCGCGCTGGTCGGCGAGTAATCCGGTGCCGGCCAGCGCTCGGTCGATCGCCAGTGCGGCCTTGCCCGGCTGACCCGCGGCGATCCACATATTGCCGGCCGCGGCCAGCATTCGGTCGGCGGCAGGGTCGCCTGGCTTGGCGAGGCCGGCGGCGGCCTCGAACCCGGTCGCCGATTCGGCGAATTTGCCCTCGGCCTGCGCGGCGACGGCGCGGCACAAATGCGCGGGCGACGTGGCGTCGGGCGGGCAGGGCGCATTATTCGCTGGCGAGCTTTGAGCAAGCGCGGCAGCGATGAGCAAATAGATCATGATAATTTCTCGGCCAGTTCGGCGATCGCGCGAAGCATCGCCTCGATTTCGTGCGGCTGCGACAGCCGGTGCCCGCCATATTTGATCACTTGCAGCTGGACGTCGCCTGAATGGATCGAATCGAGCAGTTTGAACGCCACGCCGACCGGCACTTCCTCATCCTTGTCGCCGTGGACCAGGCGCACCGGGCAGTCGATCAGGATCGGGTTGTGAAGCATCCGCAGCGCCGCCCCCGATTCGACGAACCGTGCGTGTGTGACCAGCGGCGGTCCGCCCTCGGCATTGGCGCGCTCGAACCGCGAACTGGTGAGCAATGACTGGCGCTGCTCGGGAGCGAATCCCCAGTCGGTGAAATCAGGCGCGGCAGCGACCCCGACGATGGCCGCGACCCGCTTGGGCCGCTGCAGTGCGACGTGAAGCGCGATCCATCCGCCCATCGAGGAACCGACCAGCAGCACTGGTCCGTCAACCAAAAGGTCGATCAACGCCACCACTTCGTCGAGCCAACGGATCAAGGTCCCATCGGCGAAATCGCCGCCCGACGATCCGGTCCCCGAATAGTCGAAGCGCAGATAGGCGAGGCCCGCGGCGGTCGCATAACCGTCGATCTGGACCGCCTTGGTCCCTTCCATGTCCGACCCGTATCCGGGCAGGAAGACGAGCGTCGGGCCGGTCACGCTTGGGTCGGCGGGGCGCAGGCGATAGGCAATCTTGCGCCCGTCGCCGGGGTCGAAATAGGACAGCGGGGCGGGGTCTGGGGTCGGGATCTGGTTCATCGCCGCGCTATTGGCGCAAAGCCGCGGCGGCGAACAGGGGGCTTACGACCGTTCGGTCTTCCCCGGCTTGTTCTGGCAAGCGGCAAACAACGACTTGGTGGCCACCGCATCGAGCGCCGGGCGATAGGTACTTCCGGGGTCGAACGAGGCGGCAAACCTTGCCCCGCGCTCGGCGCTTGCCGGGTGGCTGCTGGCCCAGGCCGGCAGGTCCAACTCGAGCGCGCGGAAGCGATCGAAGGCGACCTTGGTCTCGCGCGGGTCGATCCCGGCGCGGCGAAGCATCGCGATCGCGTCGCGATCCGCCTCGGCCTCCGCCCCGCGGGTGAAATTGAGCGACAGCAAACTGCCGCCGCCACTCGCCAGCGCGCCGCCGCCGAACAACGTCAGCACCGTGCCCAACCCAAGCTCGCGGACCATCGCGGTGGCGACATGGCGGCGGCGGACATGGGCGATTTCATGGGCGACGATCCCGGCCAAAGCATCGGCATTGCCGACTTCCTCGAACAGGCCGTTGAACACGATCATCCGCTCGCCGGGGAGCGCCGCCGCATTGGCGTCGTTCACGTCGAGCAACTGGATGGTCAGACCGTCCTTGCGCGCCTCCGGGTCGAGCCGGTCGACCAGATTGTTAAGCGCGGCGCTGCCGGCGGGGTCCTTACAGGCGACGGTGCCGACCGGCAGCTCGTAAATCTGGCCGATCTTCTTCTCCCACGACATCGGCATGTGGCGGGCAACGACTTCGGGCGCGGCGACCAGGGTGCCGAGGGCCAGCGTGGCGACCGCGGTGACCGTGATCGCCGCCACCATGGCCTTTTTCCCGGCGTTGGTGGCGCCGCTGAAACCACGAGTGGGCAACCGGTCGGCAAGCGCGGGATCGACCGGCTGGTCGAGGTCGAGCCGCCAGCCCTCGATCGATCGATGCCCGATCCGCACCCGGCCCGACGCGCTGGACAGGCGCACCAGTTCGTCGGTCGGCAATGTCACCCTGCGACCGTCGGCGGCGGCGATGGCAAGGCCGTCGGCGGTCGCGGCGACGGTTACGTCGGTGGCGGTCGCAACTGTGCCGTCGAACCATCGCCCGGTCTGGGTCATTGCGTCAGAAGGCACCGATGTCGAAGGCGTCGGCGAAACCCTCGGCATCTTTGGGCGCGATCGTCTGGCTTTGGGTCAGCGTATCGAGATCGATCTCGCCATATAGTGCCAGCCGGTCCATGATGAACTTCCAGTTCCAGTATCGCCACAACAAGGCGCCGAACCCCAGGGTAATGATCGTCAGGCCGATGATCTTGGCGTAAAATTTGATCCACTCGAGCGTCGATACCTCGAAGCCGGCAGCGAGCCCGCCCATTTCGAAGCCCCGCGCGACCTTGCGGAAGAATAACGCCCAATAAGCGGCCAGCGCGAGGCCGACCACGGCAATCAGGACCAGCAGTCCGACGCCGACTTGTGGACCTGCTTCCGGATCCATCTCCGCACCAATTCCGCGAAGGGTTGCCACCCACAGGATTGTGCCGACAAAATAGGATCCAATCACCGCGAACCAGCGCAGGTACAGGCCCTCGGTCGTCACACTGCTTTCCAGTCGGTGCGGTCCAAACGACATGGCGTTGATCCGGTCGTTCCAATTCTCGACCATCGCCCAGGGGGTCATGATGCTCAACGTGATGCCGGCCGCGATCAAGCGCCCGAATGCGAACCAGCCATAGCTGACGCCATTGTCTTCGCTGCCGCCGCGAATGCCGCGCCAATAGGTTCGCGACAGGCGATAGCGCAGCGCCCTGAACTGGGCGAAATTGAACGCCCAGAAAATGAAGATGTAGAATGCAAAGAGGCCGACAATCAGGAACCATTCGCCGACCGCATAGGCAGTGCCGAAGATCGCCGCGACGGTCAGGATCAGGACGCCCATCACCATCAGGAAGCCGATGAACATTTCGCCGCCGGTGCCGGTCCATTCCAGCTCGTCGTCGATGATCGTGGTGTGCGACCATAAATAACGCCGCACTCGCGCTTGTCCCCAGAAACGATAGATGCCCAGCGTGACGATCGTCAGCAGCAGATTGACCAGGGCGATCGGCAGGAATTCCTGCCACGTGCCGCTGAAGTGCACCGCGCGGTTGCCGCCCGGTTGGCCGGCAGCCAGTTCGTCAGTCATCGAAATTCCCCCGTTTACGCAACTTGCCCGGGCACCAGCTTAGCGAAGAATTCGCGCAAGGAAAGCACCAGTATTTCTCGCACGCATTTTCCTAATTCTTGAGGAATGCCTCCAACGCGGCGTTAAATTGCGCCGGCTGGTCCTGCATGATGAAGTGATAGCTACCGGTGACCGGCACCAGTTTGGCGGTCGGAAGATTGGCATAAGCGTCGCCATAGGTCTTCGCCGCCATCGCTGCCGTCAGCAGCCGGTCGTCCTGCGGGTAAAGCATCGTCACCGGCGCCTTGATCGCGCCGAGCCGCGGAGTCAGGTCGGTCACCATGTCGTCGTACATCGCCTGCCCGACAACGCGCAGGTCGGATGCGGCCGCGCCATAGCGGACCAGGCACGTTCCCGCGCCGCTATTGGTCATCGTGCCGCGCGGCGTCGCCGGGGCGGGCAGTGCGGCCGGGCAGTCGGGCGGGGTGAAGTCGGGGGTGATCGCACCCGCCTGGCCGACCAGCATGGTCCGCATCCGCTCCGCCTGGGGGCGGATCGCCTCGACACTCGCCGCACCGAACAAGGGGCCGATGAACGGCAGCGCGTCGACCACCATCACCTTGCCCGGAAGCGTCGGTTTGTCCGCCGCCAGCATCAGCGCCGCAAGCCCGCCCATCGAATGCCCGATCACTGCCGGGCGCTTGAGCTTCCGGTCGATGATATAGGCGCCAAGTTCGTCGACGAACGGCTGCAGCACCGGCCCGTTGGCATTGGGCCCGGCCGGCTCGCCGAATCCCTTGAGCTGGATCAAATGGACCCGGTGGGTAGCCTTCAGTCGCTCGGCGGTGGACTGCCACACGGCACGCGGGCTCGACAGGCCGGGGATCAGGATGACGTCGGGGCCGGTGCCGACGGTGACGACACTGAAGCGGGTCGGCTCGGCAGCATGAGCAGGGACGGCAAGCGCAAACGCGGCGGCGGAAATAAACAGCAGACGAAACATCGGGTCAGTCCTTGCTTGGCGAGACGAAAATTGTCTCGATGGGAAGATCGAACAATTCGGAGATGCGGAAGGCAAGCGGCAGCGACGGGTCATATTTACCGGTCTCGATCGCATTGACGCTCTGCCGCGACACAGCGAGCCGATCGGCAAGGTCCTGCTGGCTCCAGTCGCGTTCGGCGCGGAGCACCTTGAGGCGATTGTTCACGCGCAGGTGCCCGCAGTGCCGACGGTCAGGCGATTGTAGATTGCGCCGACGCCAAGCCCCATGAACCAGAAAAACGCTGCGCCGAAGCCGCCATTACCTGGTGGAACAAGGTCGAAATTCTGGAGGAATTCCCAGATCGTCGTGACGGTCAGGCAGAATCCTGTCGCGATCAGCGCCTGGCGCACCAACAGCATTCGGAGGAACTCATCCGGCTCCTCGACGAGCAGCCGCATTACTGCCCAGAACACGCCAATCACCGGCAAGGCAGGCAGGATCGCCAGGGGCCATGCCAGCGCTCCCGCCACCAGGTGATGGCGAAAGGCATAGACCGCCACAAACAGGGTCACCATGTACAGCGACATCAGGATTGCCATCCGGATAAGGTAGCGGCGCGCCGCAGGGCTTTTGTAGCGGCTCATGTCAGGCCTCCCGCGCTGGCAAACGACACTTGCGGTGATCAAGCAAGGTGACAATGGCGATCATCGGCAGGACCATCAGCAGCAGGTCCGCCGCGGCGCCGTCGACCCGGCCTAGCCGTGCACCTAGCGCCACGAGGAGGATCATTGCAGCCCAGCAGCCGGCGGAAATATACGTTCTCATCAGTCAACCTCCCTTTTCACTATGTAAAGGTTGTTTTACATCGCTCAGCGACCATGTCAAGTGAGCTTGTCAAAACGGAGGCAAACTGGATTGGGGACTGGGTCGGGCTGGCGCATTTACGAACCATCAATCGCTTGCTGTTATCGACGCTGCGACGTGCATTGGGGGGAAGACGCAGTGAAACTTCAAATGACGTCTCTGTGCGCCGCAGCGCTCTTGCTCTCATCCTGCGGCAGCGAGGAATATCCGATGCCCGCGGCCCAGGCGACCTCGCTGCTCTCCAGCCTCGGCTATTCGCCTACCCTGTCGACGATGCCGGCCGCGATCGCCAAGGTGCAGGTCGGCTTCGAATCGATGCCCGACGGCCAGTCGGTGAAATGGTCGTTCCGGCGCGGCCGTGACGATCTCGGCATGATCGTCGCCACGGTCCAGCCAAGCGGCGACAGCGCGAGCACGGTCAAGGTCGATTATGCCGAGGGATCGGATCATGGCGGCGGAAGCGCGGGCCGGATCCGCATGCAACTGAAAAACAACCTCAAGCCGCTGTTCGTCGAAGCGGTCGATTCGACGCTCGACGGCCGCCCGTTCGACGAAGCAGTGCGCGCGAAGGTCGAGGCCGCCCTCACCGAGGGGCTCGGCCCGACGATGTTCTCCGGCGTCGACGCCTCGCTCGACGCCGAGGTCAAACGTCGCAGCGAGCGTGAGACGACCAACTCGGGCCGCCCGTTCGACGGAAGCCGCAAATCGTCACCGCAGAGCCCGACGCAGCCGACATCCGACCTCAGCCGCTTCAACAACTGAGGTCGACGCCAAGGTTGAGACTGGACGTCCGCCCCGCTAGAGGCGGGCGCCATGACGCATATGTTCAAGATCAGCCTGCCCGACGGATCGGTTCGGGAAATGCCCGAAGGCTCGACCCCGGCCGATGTCGCCGCCGCGATCGGTCCCGGCCTGGCCAAGGCCGCGCTCGCCGCGCGGGTCGATGGCGAAGTGCGGGACATCATGCGCCCGTTCCAAGGCGATTCCCGGCTGGAGCTGATCACCTCGCGCGACGAGAAGGATGCTCTCGAATTGGTGCGCCACGATTTCGCGCACATCCTCGCCGAGGCGGTTCAGAACAAATTCCCCGGCACGCAGATCACCTTCGGCCCGTCGACCGACGACGGCTTCTATTATGACTTCGCACCGGCGGCGGGCCGAGGCCCGTTCACCGAGGAGGATCTGCCGCTGATCGAGGAGGAGATGCGCCGCATCATCGCCGCCGACGAGCCCCTGATCCGCGAGGAGTGGACCCGCGCCGACGTCCGCGCTTTCTTCGAAAAGACCGGCGAGACGTTCAAGGCCGAATGGGTGATGGAACTGCCCGAGGGCGAGGCGATCACCATGTATCGCAGCGGCAAGGGCGAATCCGCTTGGATGGACCTGTGCCGCGGCCCGCATTTGGCCTCGACCGGCAAGCTCGATCCGCAGGCGTTCAAACTGACCCGCGTGTCCGGCGCCTACTGGCGCGGCGACCAGGCCAATCCGATGCTCAGCCGCATCTACGGCACCGCCTGGCTCAACAAGAAGCAGCTCGCCGAACATCTCGTTCGGCTGGAGGAAGCGGCCAAGCGCGACCATCGCCGAATCGGCCAGGACATGGACCTGTTCCACCTCCAGGCCGAGGCGCATGGCAGCGTCTTCTGGCACCCCAAGGGCTTCATCCTGTGGCGCCAGCTGGAAGCGTATATGCGCCGCCGTCTCGACGCGGCCGGTTATGCCGAGGTCAAGACCCCCCAACTGATGGATGCCAAGCAGTGGGAGAAATCGGGCCACTGGGGCAAATATCGCGAGAATATGTTCGTCGTCCCCGACGAGATTCCGTCGGGTGAGGATGACGGCCCGGTCTTGTCCGGCACCAGCGACCTGATGGCATTGAAGCCGATGAACTGCCCGGCGCATGTTTTGATCTTCAAGCAGGGCATCACCAGCTACCGCGACCTGCCGATCCGCATGGCCGAATTCGGCTGCTGCCACCGCAACGAGCCGCATGGCGCGCTACATGGGATCATGCGGGTGCGCCAGTTCACCCAGGACGACGCGCACATCTTCGTCACCGAGGATCAATTGATTGCCGAAGTGAAAGACTTCTGCGACCTGCTCGACAGCGTCTATCGCGATCTCGGCTTCGACCAATATGCGATCAAGCTCGCGCTTCGCCCCGACCAGCGCTTCGGCTCGGACGAAATGTGGGACTGGTCGGAACAGAGCCTGCGCGACGCGGTCAAGGCGGCCGGACGCGACACCGAGCAATATCAATGGGAAGAATTGCCCGGCGAAGGCGCCTTCTACGCCCCCAAGCTCGAAGTTCATCTGACCGACGCGATCGGCCGGACGTGGCAGGTCGGCACGATCCAGACCGACACCGTGCTCCCCGAGCGCCTCGACGCGACCTATGTTGGCGAAGATGGCGAACGTCACCGTCCGGTCATGCTCCACCGCGCGATCCTCGGCACGTTCGAGCGCTTCATCGGCATATTGATCGAGCATCACGCGGGCCGCTTCCCGCTTTGGCTATCGCCGGTGCAGATCGTGGTCGCCACGATTGTCAGCGACGCCGATGATTATGCTGGCCAGGTCGCCGACAAGCTCAAGGCCGCAGGCCTTCGGGTTGAGCTCGACGTCCGCAACGAGAAGATCAATTACAAGGTCCGCGAGCATAGCCTGGCCAAGGTCCCGCTGTTGCTGGTGGTCGGCAAGCGCGAGGCTGAGGAAGGCACCGTCGCCATCCGCCGCCTCGGTTCGGACGAGCATCAGAAGGTGATGAGCCTCGACGAGGCGATTGCCTTGTTCAGCGCCGAAGCGATCCCCCCGGATCTGCGGCCAAACTAACCGCCCGGCAGTGGCGCCTCGCCAGTCCATGCGCCGGTCATGTTCGGAAGGTCGCGCTTCAGCCGGTCCAGCGCATCCTCCGCGAGGCGCCGAAACGTGGTGATCTTGCCGCCGAACACGGTCAGGAGCGGCGGGCCGTCGCGGTTGAGCTCGAGCTTGTAATCGCGCGTGACGCGTGAAGGATCGCTGCGGCCATCGTCGTAGAGCGACCTTATGCCCGACCAGCTGGCGACGATGTCGGCTTCGGTCACCGGGCGCGCGAACCAGCGCTGCACCACCGCGAGCAAATACAGCGTCTCCGCCTCGCTGATCGTCGGTGCCGCGTCGGGCGCGTCGACCGGCACGTCGGTGGTGCCGATCATCGTGCCCTTCGCATGCGGAATGGCGAAGATGACGCGGCGATCGTCGTTCTGCAGCAGGAAGCCGTGGTCGCCGGAAAACAGCGTCGGCAGGACGATGTGGCTTCCCTTGATCAATCGTGCCCGCCCGCGTGGCGTGACTCCGGTGCGCCGATTGACCTCGTCGACCCACGGGCCGGTGGCGTTGACCAGCGCCTTGGCGACAATCGTCTCGCCGGTCGAAATCGTGGCCCGCCACTGGCCCTTGTCTCGCCGTGCCTCGACCAGTTCGGTGCCGGTCATGATCGCCCCGCCACGACGAACCGCGTCATCCGCGTTCAATTCGACCAGCCGACGGTCGTCGACCCGGCAATCCCAATAGGCAAAGGCAGGCCCGCGCCGGATCAGGCCTTCGCCAAGTGGATCGCTGGACAGGTCCAGCTTGCGGCTGCGCGGCAGCGAATTGCTGCCGCCGAGCCGGTCGTAAATGGCAAGCCCCAACCCAACCATCCATGCCGGCCGCGGCGCGCCATCCATCGGCATGACGAATTCGATCGTCCGCACCAGGGTCGGCGCGATCCGCATCAGCCGTTCACGCTCGCGCAGCGACTCGCGCACGAGGCCGACCGCGCCTTGCTCGAGATAGCGCAGGCCCCCGTGGATCAGCTTGCTGCTTGCCGACGAGGTATGCGCGGCCAGCGTATCGCGCTCGACTAGCAGCACCTTGCCGCCGCGCCCGGCCGCATCGCGAGCGATTCCAACCCCATTGATCCCGCCACCGACGATCAGCAGGTCGAAGGTTGGCGCGTCGCTCATAGTCGCCAGCCTAGTGATCTGCCGGCGAATGGCAAAAATCACGGACGATGGGCGGCGCTCGGCGTGATTGCCGGGTCACTCCGCTGGTTGCTCCACTGACATCGTGCCGCCACAGGAACGAGTCAAAATCCGGCGCGTTTTCGACATGCCCTTTTCATCGGGCCGCATAAAGCTTAGGTCGCGGACGAACGAACAACCTTAGGAGAAATACTCATACGACCCCCGATGCGGCGTCCGCAGACGCCACCGGCCATGTCCGGTCCCCGATTCAACGACTATATCAACGTCCCCAAGGTTCGGGTGATCGACGAGAATGGCGAGAATCTGGGTGTGATGTTCACCAAGGAAGCGATCGAGCAGGCGGCCGGCGTGGGCCTGGACCTGGTCGAGATCAGCCCCGGCGCGGATCCGCCCGTCGCCAAGTTCCTCGATATCGGCCGCTTCAAATATGAAGCCCAAAAAAAGGCCAACGAGCAGCGCAAGAAGCAGAAGACGCAGGAGATCAAGGAGATCAAGATGCGTCCCAACATCGACGACCATGATTATCAGACCAAGATGAAGAAGGTCGTCGAGTTCCTTGAGGATGGCGACAAGGTGAAGCTCACCATGCGCTTTCGCGGGCGTGAAATGGCGCATGGCCAGCTCGGCATGGCGGTGCTCCAGCGCGCCGCCGAGGAGACCTCGTCCATCTCCAAGATCGAGGCTCATCCGCGCATGGAAGGCCGCCAGATGCTGATGGTGCTTTCGCCCAAGTAAGACTGCCGTTACGGAAAGCGGCCGTTCCGCCTGACGTGGTGCATTTTTGTCGCAAAGCTAAGCTTTTGCGCACCGTACACGCTTGGCTCGCTTCCCTGACGCGGCACCTTGCACTAGTTTCCTTCCCGATCCGTAACGGGCCTGACAAAAAGCCGCGATCGGGAATGGGGAGGAAATTATGCGCAAATCCATGTTGCTGCTGTCGGCTGGCCTGGCCGCTATTTCGATGCCGGCTTTCGCTCAGGACACCGCCGACCAACCTTCTACTCCGGCGGAAGCTCCGGTCGAGGCGGCCTCGGTCGACACCGCGGCACAGGCTGCCGAGGCGGATGATGACGACGCCGCCATCGTGGTTACCGCCACCCGCCGCAGCGAAGCGCTCAGCGACATTCCGCTGGCGGTGTCGGCAATCACCGCCGATACGATCAAGAACTCGGGCGCGATCGATCTCCGCGGCCTCAACCAGGTCAGCCCGTCGCTGCTGGTTTCCTCCACCTCCTCCGAAGCAGGCGCCGGCGGCGCGCGGATCCGTGGCATCGGCACGGTCGGCGACAATCCCGGCCTCGAAAGCTCGGTCGCGGTGTTCATCGACGGCGTCTATCGCAGCCGCATCGGCACCGGTCTGACCGAACTCGGGCCGGTCGACCGGGTCGAGGTTTTGCGCGGTCCGCAGGGTACCTTGTTCGGTCGCAACGCCTCGTCGGGCCTGATCCACGTCATCACCGCCAAGCCGAAGTTCACCACCGAGGCTTATGGCGAAGCGACGATCGGCAATTTCAATCTTCGCCGCATCGACGGCGGTGTCACCGGCGCAATCACCGATTCGATCGCGGCGCGCATCGATGGCGTCTACATGGAGCGCGACGGCTTCCTGAAGGATGTCATTTCGGGCGACCGGGTCAACGATCGCAATCGCTGGCTGCTGCGCGGCCAGATTCTCTATCAACCGACTGACTCCTTCTCGGTCCGGATCATCGGCGACTACACCAAGCGCAACGAGGAATGCTGCTCGGCGGTTTACCTGCCGGCCAGCGACTATACCGCGACGGGCGCCAACACCGGCATCAACCAGCCCTCGACCATCGCCCGGATCGAGCGCGGTCTCGGCGCGATCATCAATGACGATCCCTACGATCGCGATGTCTCGATCACGCCCGGCCGCAGCTACAACAGCGACGTCGTCGATTATGGCATCTCGGCCGAGATCAATTACGACTTCGGTGGCGCCGAGCTGACCTCGATCACCGCCTACCGCTTCAACGATTTCGAACGCGGGCAGGACGCCGATTTCAACAATCTCGATATCCTGTACCGCGACGGCAGCGGCGGATCGGCCAACCGGTTCAAAACCTTCACCCAGGAACTGCGCCTGCAGGGCAAGGCGTTCGGCGACCGGCTCGACTGGTTGGTCGGCGGTTTCGCCATGTCGGAGAATCTGCGGGTCAAGGACAATCTGGCTTATGGCGCGGACTATGAGCGCTACGCCAACTGCCTTGTGGCAAACAATTTCGTCAATGGCACCGGCCAGGCGGCGTTGCTCCAGACCAGCAACCCGACCTGCTTCAACACTGCGGTCGCTGGCGGCGTTCGCTCCAGCCTCGAAGCGCTATTTCTTGCCAATGCGGGCAATCCGGCCGCCCAGGCCGCGATCGCCGGTCAGATTGGCGTGCTCAGCGCGTTCGCCCGGCTTCCGGCTGATGCTTTCGTCCCGGCCAACTTCGGCGCCGCGCCGTTCACCAATGGCGGCTTCACCAACGTCAGCCTCGCCAATGGCGGGGGATTGCGGACCTTCAACGGTGTCGCCACCGACGATCGATACGAGCAGAAGGACACCAACTGGTCGATCTTCACCCACAACATCTTCTCGCTTACCGACAGGCTCAAGCTCACCGCCGGTGTCCGCTACACCCGCGACAAGAAGAAGCTCGATGTCGATCTGAGCGACAACAATACTTTATGCTCCTTCTTCTCCGCTGTTCCGTCGCTGGCCTCGCTCCAGACCCTGCCATGCGTCATCCCGTCGACGCCGGGTGGGTCTTTCTCGCAAAGCGACACCAAGAAGGAAAGCAAGTGGACCGGCACGGTTGCGCTTAGCTGGAAGCCGGTGGATGAAATCCTGATCTACGGAAGCGTCTCGCGCGGCTACAAGGCGGGCGGGTTCAACCTCGACCGCGCGGCCCTCCCGCGCAGCGGCGGCAATGGTGCGATCCTCACCACCGCGTCCGTGCGCAGCCTCCAGTTCGAGCCGGAGATCAACACCGCCTTCGAACTCGGGCTGAAGTATAATGGCTCGCGGATCGATGCCAACTTCGCCGTCTTCCGCCAGGATTTCGACGACTTCCAGCTCAACACCTTCAACGGCCTCAACTTCGAAGTCGCAACGATCAACAGCTGCGGTGACGACCTGAGCGGTTCGGACACCGACAGCAGCTCGCTCACCGGCGCCTGCAATGGCAAGATTAAATCCGGTGTTCGCTCGCAGGGTGCGGAACTTGAAGTGTTCACGCGGCCGTTCCGCGATGCACGGCTCAACATGGGCCTGACCTACGTCCAGACCAAGTACCGGAACGACTTGGTGGGCGCCGACGGACGCGCCTTATCCAACCAATTGTTCCAGTTGCCGGGCCGCAACTTGTCCAACGCGCCGGAACTGTCGGTTACCGGTTCGTTCGCCTGGACCCCGCCGATTGGATCGAACGGACTTCGCGGCTTGCTTTACTTTGACGGCCGCCACGTCAGCAGCTTCAATACCGGCTCCGACCTCGACATCGAGAAGACCCAGAAGGGCTTTTCGGTAGTCAACGGTCGTGTCGGCCTGAGCGGCCGTGACGGCATGTGGGCAATCGAATTCTGGGCGCAGAACTTGTTCAATAAAAACTACAAGCAGGTGGCCTTCGATGCGCCGCTGCAGGGTAGCTGCACCGAGCGAGGCGCGCAGAACGGATTCTGCACCGCGCTGCTCCCGGGTACCGGCTTCCCGAACCGCGCGACCCAGCTGTTCGGCGCCTTCCTCGGTGAGCCGCGGACCTTCGGCATGACGCTCAAGGCCAAGTTCCGTGCCGCGCGCCCGGTGCCGGTCGAACCGCCGGTGGTGGAAGCTCCGCCGCCGCCGCCGCCCCCGGCGCCGACCCAGACCTGCCCCGACGGAACGGTGATCCTGGCGAGCGACGCCTGCCCGCCGCCGCCGCCGCCGCCCCCGCCGCCGGTCGAGCCGGAGCGCGGTTAAGCCCGAGCGGTCACGCTGAAACAGGAAAAGGCCTCGCCACCCGGCGAGGCCATTTTCGTGAGTGATTGCTTGCTCCGCCCCCTTGGGGGAGGTGGCAGCCGCAGGCTGACGGAGGGGTATTCTCGCTGGTGAACTAACCCCTCCGTCGGCTTCGCCGACACCTCCCCCAAGGGGGAGGGGCCAAGTGAACTCAAGCCGCTTTGCGCACCCGATCGGTGGGGCTGGCCGCCACCAGCAAGGCATCGCGGACAGCGGCAATCTCCTTCGGCCCGAGCTTCCGCCCCGCGGCATTGGTCAGATAAAAGGTATCGACCGCGCGCTCGCCATAGGTGGCGATATGCGCCGAATGTATCTGGTGGCCCAGTCCGTGGATCGCCAATGCCAACCGCGCCAGCAATCCCTCACGGTCGCGCGCATTGACCTCGACCACCGTGGTCCTGGTCGATGCGCGCTCGGCGATCACCACCGACGGCGCGACCGAGAAAGCGGCGCGGCGGCGCGGAAGCGGGTGGGTCGGCGGCGGCGGCGGAAGCGCGTCGGCGACCAAGGCCGCCTCGATCGCCTTGACCAGGCGACCGCGCAACTTGCGGTCCGCATAGGGCTGCCTCTGGCTGTCCTGGACCAGCAGATTGTCGATCGCCATCCCGTCCTTGCTGGTGTGGATGCGGGCATCGATGATCGACGCGCCGGCACCCGCCAGCGCGGCGGCGACGCGATAGAATAATCCCGGCCGATCGGGTGCGAACAGGCTGATCCGGGTCGCGCCCGATCCCGGCTCCTCGGCCGCGACCACGCTCGGTGCCATTTCGCCAATGCGCGATTCGGCGGCTGCGATCTGGCGCGCATTGGCCAGTTGCCACGCCTTGGGTTCGGCCAGCCAATAGCTGTCGGGCAGCCGCCGCGCATGGGCCCGCGCCGCCGCTGCGGACCAGCCCAGTTCGGTCGCCAGCTCAGCCTGCTTGGCCGCCACCTGTTCGCTTCGCCCGCGCTGCTTGTGGCCTAGCCGAAGCCGCTCTTCAGCGGCATCGTACAATGTACGCAGCAATTGCCGCTTCCAATCGTTCCACGTCCCCGGGCCGACCGCGCGAATATCGACCACGGTCAGCATCAGCAGCAACCGAAGCCGCTCGGGGGACTGCACCGCGGCGACGAAATCGTCGATCGTCTTGGGGTCGGCCAGGTCGCGCTTGAAGGCAGTGGCACTCATCAACAGGTGATTGCGCACCAGCCAGGCGACGGTCTCGGTCTCCGCCGGATCGAGTCCGAAACGCGGCCCCAATTCCTGCGCCACTGCCTCGCCCAGAACGCTATGATCGCCGCGCCGTCCCTTGGCGATATCGTGCAGCAGCACCGAAACGTAGAGCGTCCGCCGCGACCCGATCTGGCGGAACAGGGCAGTCGACAGCGGATGATCCTCGGCCAGCTCGCCGCGCTCAATTTTCGCCAGCAGGCCGATCGCGCGGATCGAATGTTCGTCGACAGTATAATGGTGATACATGTCGAACTGCATCTGTGCCACGACCCGCCCGAAGTCGGGCACGAACCGCCCGAATACCCCCGCTTCGTTCATCCAGCGAAGCACCAGATCCGGGTTTGTCAGGCAGGTCAGCACCTCGATGAAAAAAGCATTGGCCGCCGGGTCGTCACGTACCGTATCGACGCTCCGCGCATCGCGCTGCGCCGCGCGCATCGCCTTGGGATGAATCTCGAGCCCCTCGCGCGCGGCGAGCGCGAACAATTCGACCAGTCGCACCGGATCGGCGGCGAGGAATTTGTCGTCGGGGATCGAAAGGCGGCCGCGATCCACGCTGAAGCCGTGCAACTTGGCCGGGCGGCGGCGGAAGGTCGGAAGCGCGAACCGCCGCCCCTTGACCGCCACCTGCTCGTCCAGCTGGGCAAGGAAGATTCCGGTCAGGTCGCCGACTGCTTTGGCTTGCAAAAAATAGAATTGCATGAACCGCTCGACCGCTGATTTGCCCGGCCGCTCGGCATATCGAAGCGCATTGGCGATACCCGTCTGGTTGTCGAACCCGAGCCGCTCCTCGGCCCGCCCGGCCGCCAGGTGCAGCTGAAATCGGACCGACCAGAAAAATCGCTCGGCGCGCTCGAAACGGCGATATTCCGCCGCGCTCAGCAGCCCGCGCTCGACCATTTCCGACGGCGCCACGATCCCGAACAAATGGTTGGCGATCCAGTATAAGGTGTGGAGGTCGCGAAGGCCCCCCTTGCCATCCTTGACGTTGGGCTCGACCAAATAGCGACTGTCGCCGCTGCGTACGTGGCGCGCGTCACGCTCAGCCAGCTTGGCGGCGACGAATGCTTTCCCGCTCTCCGCCACGACTTCGCGGCGGAAGCGCGATTCGGTCGCGTCGAACAACGCCGAGTCGCCCCACATATAGCGGGCCTCGAGCATTGCGGTACGGATGCTCATGTCGTCCTTGGCCAGCGCGATCAGCTCGTCGGGGGTGCGCACCGCATGGCCGATCTTCAACTTCAGGTCCCACATGGTGTAGAGCGTCGCCTCGACCAACGGCGCGGCGGCCGCGATATCCTGAGGATCCACCAGGAACATCAGGTCGATATCGCTAAACGGCGCCATCTCGCCGCGCCCGGTCCCGCCCAGCCCGACCAACGCGATGCGCCCCGCAACCTCGCTTCCGAGTTTCGCCGCCGCTGCATCGAACCCCAGCCGCACCAACTGGTCGGCCAGGAAGGCGGTACACGCTGCCGCCATCCGCCCGCGCGATGGCGCCGCCGCCAGCCGTCGACCGATCTCGGCCCGCCCATCGGCAAGCGCAGTCGCCAATATCGCACCTGTCGCGTCGGGCGAGTCCGCGATCCGGTCCGCCAGCGCACGACGGTCGATGATTCTCCGCCGATCGTCGATCAGGTCAAACCGCGGGGTCGGCATCAATCTCGCGCCTCGGCGATGCGCTTCAACTCATATAGTGCGTCGAGCGCTTCACGCGGGCTCAACTGGTCGGGTTGGACCAGGTCGAGCGCGGCAAGCAATGGGTCAGGGGGCGGTTCATCAGGCGCCGCCATGGCCGCGAACAAGGGCAGGTCGTCGAGCCCCGCAGCGATCCCGCCGGTGGCGTCGCGGCCCGCTTCCAGCTTGGCCAGCACCGATTTCGCGCGCGCCACCACCGCCGGGGGAAGACCCGCCAGCCGCGCCACGGCGATGCCATAGCTCCGGTCCGCCGGTCCCTCGGCAAGCTCGTGCAGCAGCACCAGGTCGCCTTTCCACTCGCGCGCGCGGACATGGTGCAGTGACAGCGCATCGCAGCGGTCGGCGAGCCGGGTCAGCTCGTGATAATGGGTCGCGAACAGGGTTCTCGCTTTCAC
The DNA here is from genome assembly GCA_038234545.1 of Sphingomonadales bacterium. GTDB lineage: Bacteria > Pseudomonadota > Alphaproteobacteria > Sphingomonadales > Sphingomonadaceae > Sphingomicrobium. The sequence continues at coordinate 23,203 of JBBQTM010000007.1, read as the reverse complement.
CTCGTCATGCATCGCCTCGACCACCGCCCAGGCAATCGCCAGCCCATCATAGGTCGAGGTGCCGCGCCCGATCTCGTCGAGGATGACCAGGCTGTGCGGGGTCGCCTGCGCCATGATCGCGGCGGTCTCGACCATCTCGACCATGAAGGTCGATCGCCCGCGCGCCAGATTGTCCGACGCGCCGACGCGGCTGAACAGGCGGTCGACCAGCCCGACCGTTGCTCGGGCCGCGGGAACGAAACAGCCGGATTGTGCCAGCAGAACGATCAGCGCCGCTTGTCGCAAGAAGGTTGATTTGCCGCCCATGTTGGGACCGGTGATCAGCCACAGGCGGTCGTTCGGCCCGAGCGCCAGATCATTGGCGATGAACCGCTCGCCATTGGAAGCCAGTGCCGATTCGACCACTGGGTGCCGCCCGCCTTCAATCTCCAGGCATGGCTGATCGGACAGGCTCGGCGCGCTCCATTGTCCCTCGGCAGCGCGTGCAGCATTGCCCGCCGCGACGTCGATCCGCGCCATTGCGTCGGCGGTCGCGCCGATCCGCTCGGCCTGCGCAACGGCCAGCGCGGTGAGTTCCTCCAGATGCGCCGCTTCCGCCGCCAACGCATGCCCGCCCGCCTCGACCACCCGGCTTGCTTCGGCATGCAGGTCGGGCGAATTGAACCGCACGACGCCGGCCAGTGTCTGGCGGTGGGTGAAGCCGCTGTCGGGCTGCATCAGCCGGTCGGCGTGCCGCACGGAAACCTCGACATGGTAACCGAGTACCGCATTGTGGCGAATCTTCAGGGCTGCGACACCGGTCGCCTCGCGATACTTGGCCTCCAGCGCCGCGATCGCCCGCCGCCCGTCGCTGCCGGCTGCGCGCAAGGCATCGAGCGCAGGGTCGTATCCTTCCGCGATATAGCCGCCCTTGGCCGCGACGATCGGCGGCTCGGCGACCAAAGCGATGCCCAGCCGGTCAGTCAGCGCGGCATGGCCGCCAAGATCCGGCAACAGCGCACCAAGCAATTGAGGACGCTGATCTTTTCGCTCAAGCTCGGCCCTGAGGTGCGCCGCACAAACCAGCCCATCCCGAAGCTGGGCCAGGTCCCTCGGCCCCCCTCGACCCGCCACCAGCCGCCCCAAGGCTCGGGACAGATCATATGATGCTCGCAGCGCGACCCGAACGATTTCGCGATGCACCTGATCGTCGAAAAAATGCCCCACCAACTGCAACCGCGAATCAATCTTCGCCCGATCGGTCAGCGGCGCCGACAGATCACTCGCGAGCATCCGCCGCCCCGCCGCCGTGACGCAGCGGTCGACCTCGCCCAGCAAGCTCCCGGCCACCGTTCCACCGGCGGATCGGCAAATTTCCAGGCTGTCGCGGGTCGCCGGATCAATCGCGACATGCCCTCCGCGCGAGATTCGCCGCGGCGCCGACAGATATTGCCCGGCCTCCTTTTGGGTCGCGTCGAGATAGGCCAGCAGACCTCCCGCTGCGGCCAGTTCCGCCCGCCCCGGATCGCCGAATCCGTCCAGGCTCGCCACCCTGAACCGCACCTTCAGCGCTCGCTCCCCGGCGATGCTGTCGAACCCGCCCTTGCCCGGCCCGGTGGCGACCCCGGGAATCTTGCCCTCGGCAATCGTCTCGGCCGGGGCCAGTCGCGCCAGCTCGGATTTCAATTCGCCGGGCCCGCACAGCACCAGCTCGAACCGCCCGGTCGAAATGTCGGCCGCAGCGATCCCCCATTCGTCGCCGACCTTCGCCACCGCCGCCAGCCAATTGGCCGCGGCGGGCGCAAGCAGCGCCTCTTCGGTGAGGGTTCCCGGGGTTACCAGTCGGACGATCGCGCGATTGACCAGGGCCTTCGACCCGCGGGCTTGCCGCGCTTCGGCCGGGCTCTCGATCTGTTCGGCGATGGCGACCTGGTGCCCGGCGCGGATCAGCCGCGCGAGATAGTTTTCCGCTGAATGGACCGGCACGCCGCACATCGGGATCGGCTCGCCGCTGTCGGCGCCGCGCTTGGTCAGTGCAATGTCGAGCGTCGCGGCGGCGGCCTTGGCATCGTCGAAGAACAATTCGAAGAAATCGCCCATGCGATAGAATAGCAACGCGTCCGCCGCCTCGGCCTTGAGCGCGTGATATTGCGCCATCATCGGGGTTTGGGTGGGATTGTCGCTGCGGGCCATGCTTGACTGGTAACGGGTTTCCCCTTGCTCGTCATTCCCGCTAAAGCCCCCGGCTATGAACGAAAGCAACGTCAAGTTCACCCGCGCCGAAGCGCTTGATTTCCATTCGCGCGGTCGCCCCGGCAAGATCGAGATCATCGCCTCGAAACCGATGGCCACCCAGCGTGACCTCAGCCTGGCTTACTCCCCCGGTGTCGCCGTCCCGGTCGAGGAAATCGCTGCCGACCCGGGCAAGGCCTATGATTACACCGCAAAGGGCAATCTCGTCGCGGTCATCTCCAACGGCACCGCGATCCTCGGGCTCGGCAATCTCGGCGCGTTGGCGTCGAAGCCGGTGATGGAAGGCAAGGCGGTGCTGTTCAAGCGCTTCGCCGACGTCGATTCGATCGATCTGGAGGTCGATACCGAGGATCCCCAGCGCTTCATCGAATGCGTCGAATTGCTCGCCCCCAGCTTCGGCGGGATCAACCTTGAAGATATTGCCGCGCCGGACTGCTTCATCATCGAAGCGGCACTCAAGGAGCGGATGAACATCCCGGTGTTCCACGACGACCAGCACGGCACCGCGATCATCACCGCCGCTGGTCTGATCAATGCCTGTCACCTGACCAATCGCCACCTGAGAGACATCAAGGTCGTGGTCAACGGCGCCGGCGCGGCGGCAATTGCCTGCACTGAATTGATCAAGGCGATGGGTGTGCCCCACGCCAATGTCATCATGTGCGACCGCACCGGCCCGCTCTATCCGGGGCGCGAGAATATGGACCAGTTCAAATCGGCCCATGCCGTTCCGACCGAGGCGCGCAGCCTGACCGAGGCGCTGAATGGTGCCGACGTTTTCCTCGGCCTCAGCGCGGCGGGCGCGCTCAAGCCCGAAATGGTGATGGACATGGCGCCGTCGCCGATCATCTTTGCCATGGCCAATCCCGACCCCGAAATCACCCCGCCCGAAGCCAAGGCGGCGCGGCCCGACGCAATCGTCGCCACTGGCCGCTCGGATTATCCCAACCAGGTCAACAATGTGCTTGGCTTCCCGTTCATCTTCCGCGGCGCGCTCGATGTGCGCGCGACCGGGATCAACGAGGAAATGAAGATCGCCGCCGCTCACGCGCTCGCGGCATTGGCGCGTGAAGCGGTGCCGGAGGAAGTCGCCGCGGCCTATGGCGGGCAAGTCCACAGCTTCGGGCCTGATTACATCATTCCCGCACCGTTCGACCCGCGGCTGATCGAAGTGATTCCGGCGGCGGTGGCGCAGGCGGCGATGGACAGCGGGGTGGCGAAAAAGCCGATCACCGACATGGCCGCCTATCGCCAGTCGTTAAAAGCCCGGCTCAACCCGACCGTCTCAGTGATGAGCCTGTCGTATGAAGCGGCGCGGCTGAATCCCAAGCGCGTGCTGTTTGCGGAGGGTGAGGAGCCTAACGTGCTGCGCGCCGCCATCGCCTTTAAGGAAGGTGGATTCGGAACCCCGGTGCTGGTTGGGCGCGACGAAGTGTACGACCAATTGCGCGAACTCGGGATCGACGACTTGTCAGGCTATGAGGTGCTCAACAGCCGCAATTCGCCGTTGGTCGGGCGAGCCGTAGATTTCCTCTACGCCAAGCGCCAGCGCCACGGCATGTTGCGGCGCGAGGTCGAGCGGATGGTCAACCAGGATCGCAACACCTTCACCGCGGCGATGCTCGCGCTGGGTGAAGGCGATGCGATGATTACCGGCACCACCCGGCCGTTCAGCCAGTCGCTGAGCCAGGTCCGTGCGGTGATCGATGATGAAGAAGGGGCAACGCCGTTCGGGGTCAGCATCATCGTCGGTCGGCATCAGACGGTCCTGATCGCCGATACTGCGGTAACCGAGCGTCCGACCGCCGAGCAATATGCCGCCTTCGCGATCCGGACCGCAGCATTCTCGCGTCGCATGGGGCAGGAGCCGCGGGTCGCGTTCATCAGCTACACCACGTTCGGCAACCCGCCGGGCCGCCATATCGCCGAACTTCGCGACGCGGTGAAACTGCTCGACACGATCGTCACCGATTTCGAATATGAAGGCGAAATGGGTCCCGATGTCGCGCTCAACCATGAGATGCAGGGCAAATTCTATCCGTTCAGCAGGCTCACCGGCCCGGCCAACATCCTGATCATGCCTGGGCTGCAGTCGGCCAATATATCGGCCAAATTGCTTCGCGCACTCGGCGGCGAAAGCGTGCTCGGACCCTATCTGATGGGGATGGCGCTACCGGTCCAGATCGCGCCGATGACTGCCAGCTCGTCGGACTTGGTGACGCTTGCCGTGCTCGCCGCCGGCGGTGCCGACGCGATCCGCCGCCCGCGACTGCCGGCGGTCGCTTGATTGCGCATCCGTAATAAGTCATCTTCCTGACGGGGGGAGAAGATCCATGCAGCTATCGAGACGTCACGTCATGATCGGCGCAACCGCGCTGGTTGGAACTGCGGTCACCGCGAGCGCGCAGAAGCTGGTACCAACCTCGTCGCAGGATCTCGGGCCATTCTATCCAATGCTCCATCCGCGCGACAGCGATGCCGATCTGACCCGGGTGCGTGGCGCCCGGGGAATGGCGCAGGGCAATCCGATCAATGTCGTCGGGCGGATCCTCGACCCGCACGGCAATCCCGTGCGCGGCGCGACGATCGAGCTGTGGCAGGCCAATGCGGTTGGCCGCTATGACCATCCCGGCGACACCCAGAGCGTGGGCGCGCTCGACCCGAATTTCCAAGGCTATGCGCTGATCGTCAGTGATCGCGACGGAAAGTTCAAATTTCGGACGATCAAGCCCGGCGCCTACAAGATTCCCGGTGACATGCGCACGCCGCACATTCATCTCGACATCAAGGGCCGTTCGGAGCGGTTGATCACCCAAATGTATTTCCCGGGCGAGGCGCTCAATGACAGCGACCTGCTGCTCAAGAATGCTAGTCCGAGGGAAAGCGTGATCGCGCGCACGATCGACCGGCTGTCGGGCGATCCGGGCGCGGCCGCCTATGGCTGGGACGTAGTGCTGGCGGTCGGCTAGAGCCGCTCGGCGCTCGACACTGCATCGGCCGAGCGCAAGGCGGCAAGCAAGGCGTGCAGATGGCCAAGGTCATGGACTTCGACGTCGAGGTGGAAGGTGTGGAAACTGCCGTCGCGGTGAGCGAGGTGGAGGTTGACGATATTCGCCCCCTGCGCCCCCAATATGCCGGCCATTTCGCCGAGTGCCCCCGCAACATCGCGCAGGATCACGCATAAACGGGCGGTGCCGCCGTCGCTTTCGTCGCCCCATGCCAAGTCGAGCCAGTCGGCATCGATCCCGCTGGCCAGCTGGTCGCAGCCGATGACATGGACCTCGATGCTTTCGTCCTCGCGCCGCAGTCCGACGATCCGGTCGCCGGGGATCGGGTGGCAGCAGCTGGCGAGGCTGAACGCGACGCCCGGGGTCAGCCCCTTGATCGAAATCGCCTGACGCTGCGCCGATGGTCGCGGCGCGATGTCGCTGCCGGCCGATCCCGGCATCAGCGCTTCCATCACCGCTTCGTCGGACAATCTCTTGCGGGCGATACCCATCATCAGCGAATCGGCATCCTCCAGCTTCAATTTCTTGATCGCCTTGGCGAGCGCTTCGGCGGCGAGCGGGGCGGGCAGGCGGGCGACGATCTCGTCATAAATCTTGCGGCCCAATTCGATTGTCTCGTCGCGTTCCTTGTGGCGCACGAAGCGCCGCACCGAGGAGCGCGCCTTGCCGGTAACGACGAAGCGCAGCCAGCTCGGCTGGGGATGCTGGGCGTCGGAAATGAGGATTTCGACCTGGTCGCCATTATCGAGCAGAGTGCGTAGCGGCACCACGCGCCCGTTGACCTTGGCGCCTACGGTCTTGTCGCCGAGCGCGGTATGCACCGCATAGGCAAAATCGACCGGGGTCGCGCCCTTGGGCAGCTGGATCAGTTCGCCCTTGGGGGTGAACGCGAAGATCCGGTCCTGGTACATCGCCATCCGGGTATGCTCGAGCAATTCCTCGGGGCTGTCGGCGTGATCGAGGATTTCGACAAGATCTTCGATCCACGGCACCTTGACGTCATCGACCGGTCGGCCTTCCTTATAGGCCCAATGCGCCGCCAGCCCGCGCTCGGCTTGGGCGTGCATCGCCTTGTCGCGAATCTGGATCTCGATGCGCATCTTGCTGTCGTGGATCACCGACGTGTGCAGGCTTCGATAGCCGTTGCGCTTGGGAGTCGAGATGAAATCCTTGAACCGCCCCGGGACCATCGGCCAGCGCTCGTGGATCAGGCCGAGCGCCTGGTAAATATCCTCGACCTTGTCGACGATCACCCGGAACGCCATCACGTCGGACAGTTGTTCGAAGCTGATGTGGCGCTCGGCCATCTTCTTCCAGATCGAATAGGGATGCTTCTCGCGTCCCATGACGTCCGCTTCCAGCCCATGGTCGGCCAAGTGGAGCTGGAGCCCGAGCCCGATCCGGCTGACCAAGTCGCCGCCGCTGGCATGAAGCTGGGCTAGCCGCCGTTGGATCGAGGCGTAGGCGTCAGGCTCGATCTCGCGAAATGCCAGCGTCTGCATTTCGGTCATCATCTCGTACATGCCGATCCGCTCCGCCAGCGGGGCGTAGATATCCATCGTCTCCTTGGCGATCCGGCGGCGCTTGTCCTCATTCTTGATGTGGTGGAGCGTGCGCATGTTGTGCAGGCGGTCGGCCAACTTGACCAACAGCACACGGATGTCACCACTCAAAGCGAGCAGGAACTTGCGGAGGTTTTCGGCGGCTCGCTCATTTTCGGATTGCGCTTCGATCTTGCTGAGCTTGGTCACTCCGTCGACCAGCCGCGCGACATTCGCACCGAACAATTTCTCAATCTGTTCGTGGGTCGCGACAGTATCCTCGATCGTGTCGTGGAGGATCGCGGTGACGATCGTCTCGTCGTCCAGTTTGAGGTCGGTGAGAATACCCGCAACCTCGATCGGGTGGCTGAAATAAGGGTCGCCCGACGCGCGCACCTGGGCACCATGGGCCTTCATCGAGAAGACATAGGCGCGGTTGAGCAGCGCCTCGTCGGCGTCGGGGTCATACGCCCGGACCTTCTCGATCAGCTCATATTGACGCAGCATGTGCCCATGTGGGGGGAGAGGGCTCACCTTCGCAAGTGCGAAAAAGGCCCGGGCCGCGGAAGGGGGCGCGGTCCGGGCCAGTCTTGAACCGCGGTAAATCGCGTGGTCGGGGAAATTAGTTGGCGCTGGCAGCTGCGTTCGCACCGCCGGTCACGGCCTTGGCCGAGGCATTGCACTTGGCCATTTCGACTGCGCCGAACGACCGGCCGTTCGCAACAAAACTCTCAAGACGGCCAGCGCGCCTAGCGAGACCTTCGCATAGGATCGCGGGGCGGCTCTCGAGCGTGCTGCCGAGGCAGGCCGCAGGGCCGCAATTCCAGCTGATGTCGCGGGCGATGATGCGCGCGGTCTCGGGCTGGATGGCTGGCTTGGCGGAGTAGGTCGCGGCGGCAGCGGGCGTGCCAACGAGGGCGAAGGCCGCGGCGAACAGGGTGGCGATCCGGGTCATAACATTGTTCCTGGAAAATTGCGTTTTGAGATGCAACTCATTAAGCTATGTCGGTTGCACATCGCATCTGTTATTTTGAAACCAGCTATGCAATCATCATTGTCCTGGAGGGTGACGCGTTGAATCGACCGGTGCTGACGGACATTCCCGACATGGAGGCTTTCCGCGCCGCCGCCTTGCGTTGCCCGTTGCCGCCCGCGGTCGAGCTGATCGGCGAAAAATGGGCGTTCCTGATCCTTCGCGGCGCGCTCAACGGCCTCCAGCATTTCGAGCAATTCCAGGCCGGACTCGGGATTGCCCGCAACATCCTTTCCAACCGGCTCGGCAAATTGGTCGAGGGCGGAATTCTGGAGCGCCGCGCCGATCCCGACGACCGGCGCAAGGTGGTCTACTCGCTGAGCCCCAAGGGCGAGGCGCTGCTCCCGGTCGTCCTGGCGCTCCGTCAGTGGGGCGAGGATTGGGGCCACGGCCAGCAGGACATCATGCTCGCCGACCAGCGCGACGGCGCCCCGATCCAGCGAATCGCGATCCATGCTCAGGACGGACGCCAGCTAGGCTTACACGAATTGATGTGGGTCGAGCGCGCCAACGGGGCCAGCCTCAAGCGGCCGCGCACGGCCTGAATCTAAAAAGGCGGCCCATCCGGACCGCCCTTTTGTGCACGCTTAATCTAGCTAAAGACTATTCGTAATCGCCGCCCGAAGGAGTGGGACGTGGCGGCGCGGCGGCGGTCAGGCGAAGCGCCTCGGCCGATTCGCTCAAGCTCGCCAACTCATCCGTCTCGTCTTCCTCGTCGACCCGGACCTTTTGCAGATTTCCGACGATCGCTTCCTGAAGATGCTTCGGCTTGACCGTTTCCTCGGCGATCTCACGCAGCGCGACGACCGGATTCTTGTCGCGGTCGCGATCGATCGTCAGGTCGGCACCGCCGCTGATCTGCCGCGCGCGTTGCGCCGCAGACAACACCAGGTCGAACCGGTTCGGGATCTTGTCGACACAATCTTCAACCGTCACGCGCGCCATTGGTCGCTCCGCATCTTGCTTGGCCCATTTGGGAGAGCGGGCGAAATAGGGGCAATGCTCCCGATAGTCAACAAAAAGGCCCGCTTGCGCCACTTCGCCTGCCGCTGCACAGCGGGGGAATGAACCGACCACCGGCCCCAGCCTTCAGCCGCACCGTCACCATCGATGACGACCGACTGACCTTCCTGCCCGATGGCCCGGACCGGCTGGCGGCATTGTTGGAACTCATTGGATCGGCGCGGAAGAGCCTCCGCTTGCTCTATTACATCTATGCCGACGACGCCGCGGGCCGGCAGGTGCGCGAGGCGTTGATCGATGCCGTCAATCGCGGGGTCGAGGTGGCGTTGCTGATCGACGGCTTCGGAAGCTCGGGCACGCCACAGGACTATTTCACCGAATTGAGCGAGGCCGGTGCGCGCTTCTGTCGCTTCCTGCCAAGCTTCGGCCGCCGCTACCTGATCCGCAACCATCAGAAGCTCGCCCTGGCCGACGACAAGCGCGTGCTGATCGGCGGTTTCAATATCGAGGATGATTATTTCAAGACCGCCGACGAGGGCGGCTGGCGCGACACCGGCCTGCTGGTCGAAGGGCCGGCGGCGGCGCGACTGGCCCCTTATTATGACGCCCTGATGGGCTGGGCCATGGCCAAGCGGAGCAAGATCCGCGAGTTGCGTGCGATCATCCACCTGCATAGTGAGACTCGTGGCAGGCTGCAGTGGCAATATGGCGGGCCGATGCGGCTCAGCCCGTGGGCCAGCTCGACCTGCCGCGATCTCGCTCGCGGGTCGGATGTCGAAATGATTGCCGCCTATTTCGCGCCGCCCGGCGGGATGTTGCGGCGGATCGGCCGGGTCGGCTGGAACGGCAGCGCGCGGATCATCACCGCGGCCAAGACCGACAATGTCGCCACGATTGCGGCCGCACGCTTCACGTATGCCCGACTGCTGAAACGCGGGGTGCGCGTGTTCGAGTATCAGCGATCCAAGCTGCATTCGAAACTGCTATTGCTCGACGATATCGCCCACGTCGGCTCGTCCAACTTCGACTATCGCAGCATCTACCTCAACCTGGAGATGATGCTGCGCGTCGAGGACCCCGAATTCGCCTCGCTGATGCGGCTTTATTTCGAAGGCGAGCTCGAAGCCTGCGTCGAAATCACCCCCGCGCTCCACGCCCAACGGTCAAGCCTGCTCAACCGCGCAAAATGGGCCTTGTCCTTCTTCCTCGTCAGCCTGGCCGACTACACCGTCACCCGCCGTTTGAACTTTGGCGGGGAATAGGCGTCAGGCTGTGGCCGGTTCGCGATAGGCCCAGAACAGGGTCGCGGGCGGCACGTTGATCCATTCGAAGCCGCGATCGATACGTTCGAAATGGGGGGCGATGAAGTCGCGCACCTTGGGGCTGAACTGATAGACCAGGAATGCTCCTCCGGTGCGGATCACGCGCGACGTTGCCGCGCCAATCGCCTGGCCGACACCTGGCGGAAGGGTTGAGAAGGGCAGGCCCGAGACGACATAATCGGCATGAGCAAAGCCCGCGTCGGCGACGATCTGCTCGACATCGGCGGCCGAGCCGTGAATCGCGATTAGCCGCGGATCGTCAATGACCTTGGTGAGATACTTGATGAAGTCCTCATTGGTGTCGATCGCAAGCAGCTTGGCGTCGGGCGACATCCGCTCGAGGATCGGGCGCGTGAACGTGCCGACCCCCGGCCCATATTCAACGAACAATTTGACCTTGTCCCATTCGACCGGCTCGAGCATCCGGTCGATCAGCACCTTGCTCGATGGGATTACCGACCCGACCATCACCGGATTTTTGATGAAGCCACGCAGGAATTGCCACTTGGGACTGATCGCCCGATGGGCGACCCGGGACACGAAACGGCGCGGGCCTTTGAGCGTACGCGCGGACGAAATGGTCATGAAGTCTCCGACGGGGAGGAAAGAGCGACCCTCGCGTTGGCAAAAGCGCGCCCCCTTGGCAAGGATTGATGCACGGCTTTGCGGTGTGCCGGGTGCGGACTAAGGGGCTCTGATGAACCTGCTTGCCACCAAACCGAAAGTCGCCGGGACGGCGATGAGCACCCCCAACTTCGTGCTGTTGTTCGCGGCTATGCTGGTCGCTGCCGCTGGCAACACTGCGCTACAGTCGGTGATGCCGGCCATCGGGCGGGAGATCGGGATTGCCGATTTGTTGGTCGCCCTGGCCTACACATGGTCGGCGGTATTGTGGGTCGCATTTGCCCCATTCTGGGCCGCCAAAAGCGATCGCCACGGCAGAAAACGGCTGATCCTGCTCGGACTAGGCGGGTTCATCGTATCGATGACCCTGTGCGGATTCGCGCTCGTCGCGGGCCTCAACGGTGTCATCGGCGGCGCCGCGACCTTCGCCATCTTCGCACTGTTCCGTGCCATTTACGGTTCGCTCGGCTGCGCAACGCCGTCGGCGACGCAGGCCTATCTCGCGTCACGCACCCGCCGCTCGGCGCGGGTTACGGCGCTGTCGGCTTTGGCCTCGTCATTCGGACTGGGGACGATCCTCGGCCCGGCGATTGCTCCGTTGTTCGTTATTCCGGGGATTGGCCTTCCGGGGCCGTTGTTCGCCTTCGCCCTGATCGGCGCCGCGACCTTTATAGCAATCCTCGCCTGGCTGCCCGACGACAGTAAACCCCGCCATGGCCGCCGCGCCGGGCGCGGCGCGGCGATGTCCTATCCCTCCATCGCCTCGCCGGTGACAGGTGCGAGCGTGATCGCCGCAACCTCGCCGCATAGCGCCGCGCCGGTCAAATGGCGCGATTCGCGGATTCGCCGCTGGGTGATCGCGGGAGTAGTGTCGGGCCACGCCCAGGCCGCGTCGCTGACCTGCGTCGGCTTTTACGTGATCGACCGGCTGGCGATTGCGCCGTCGGGGTCGGAAGGGCCGATCTCGATCGTGATGATGGCCGGTGCCGCGGCCGGACTCGCCGCGCAATGGGGTCTGATCCCCAAGCTCGCACTCGGCCCCCGCGCCCTGCTATTGTGGGGCACGTTGATCGCCGCCGTCGGGCTCGGAACGATGGTCGTGGCCGACGACCTGTACGGGCTGGTGCTCGGGTTCGCGGTGTCGTCGCTCGGGTTCGGCTTCACCCGCCCGGGGTTCACCGCCGGTTCGTCACTCGCCGTCTCGCTGGCCGAACAAGGCAGTGTCGCCGGGGTGATCACCGCCGCCAACGGTATCAGCTTCGTCGCCGCCCCGGCGATCGGAATGCTGCTCTACGGTCTCGACCCCCGACTGCCGTTCGCCCTTTCGGCGGCATTGCTCGTCCTGCTCGCCTTGTGGGTCCGCTCGCGGCTCTAGCCGTCGGCCGGCTTGGGTCCGCGCGGCTGGAGCATGCCGGGCAGGACGAAGCCGATTCCGCCGGTCGGCCGCACCGCGTCGCTCTTCAGCGTGTCGCGGATCTTGGCATAATCGGCGACCATCTCCTCTGTCACCGAGGCGCGTGTTTCCTTCAGCGCATCCTCGAAGTCGGCCATGGTGACCTCGGCCGAATCGAGCCCGCGACGAAGCGCCGACAGGCCCGCGCGGCGGGTCAGATCCTCCAGATCGGCGCCGGTGAAATTCCCGGTCCGCTGCGCCAGCGCCTCCAGATCGACGTCCTTGGCCAGCGGCATGCTCTTGGTGTGGATCGCAAGGATTCGCCGCCGACCGCCTGTGTCGGGGGTGCCGACATAGATCAGCTCGTCGAACCGCCCCGGGCGAAGCAGCGCCGGGTCGATCAGATTGGGCCGGTTGGTCGCACCGATCAACACGACATTGTTGAGCTCCTCCAGCCCGTCCATTTCGGCCAGGATGGTGTTGACCACCCGTTCGGTCACCTGCGGCTCGCCCATTCCGCCGCCGCGTGCCGGGACCAGGCTGTCGAGCTCGTCGATGAAAATCACCGTCGGCGCGACCTGACGAGCCCGGGCAAACAGGCGGGCGATCTGCTGTTCGCTCTCGCCATACCATTTGCTCAGCAGGTCGCTCGACTTGGTGGCGATGAAATTGGCCTCCGATTCGCGCGCGGTGGCCTTGGCCAGCAACGTCTTGCCGGTGCCCGGCGGGCCGTAGAGCAGGAAGCCCTTGGCCGGTCGGATCCCCAGCCTCCGGAAGGCATCGGGATGCTTCAACGGCAATTCGATCCCCTCGCGCAACTTGTCGCGCGCCTCGTCGAGCCCGCCGACGTCGTCCCAGCTGATGTTGGGCACCTCGACCATCACTTCGCGCATCGCGCTTGGCTGGACTCGCTTCAGCGCATTGTCGAAGTCGGCGTTGTCGACCGACAGGGCGTCGAGCACCTCGGTCGGAATCGTCGCCTCCTCAAGGTTGATCTTGGGAAGGATCCGCCGCACCGCTTCGAGCGCCGCCTCGCGCACCAATGCGGCAAGATCGGCCCCGACGAAGCCGTAGGTTCGCCGTGCCAGGGCATCGAGGTCGACACCGTCGGCAAGGGGCATGCCACGCGTGTGGATACCGAGTATTTCGCGCCGCCCAGTTTCATCGGGCACGCCGACCACGATTTCGCGGTCGAACCGGCCGGGGCGACGAAGCGCCTCGTCGATCGCCTCGGGGCGATTGGTGGCGGCGATCACCACCAAATTCTGCCGCGCCTCGATCCCGTCCATCAGGGTCAGCAGTTGCGCGACGAGCCGTTTCTCGGCCTCGCCGGTGACTTGGCCGCGCTTGGGCGCGATTGAATCGATCTCGTCGATGAAGATGATCGACGGCGCGGATTTGGCCGCTTCCTCGAAGATGTCGCGCAGCCTTTTTTCGCTCTCGCCATAGGCCGATCCCATGATTTCGGGCCCGGCGATATGGAAGAATTGCGCGTCGCTCTCGTTGGCTACGGCCTTGGCCAGCCGGGTCTTGCCGGTACCGGGCGGGCCGTGCAGCAGCACGCCCTTGGGCGGATCGACGCCGAGCCGCTGGAACAGTTCGGGATGGCGCAGTGGGAGCTCTACCATTTCGCGCAACGCATCGACCGTCTCGCGCATCCCGCCGAGATCGTCATAGGTGACGTCGGCGCGACGCTCGCCGGCTTTCTCGGTATATTCGGGCAGCAGTTCGACCAATGTGTCGGGCCCGATCTGGACAATCCCGCGCGGGGTGGCGGAGACGATCGTCATCCGCACTTCCTGCAGCGAGAAGGCCGGGGCGTTGAGCATCTGCCGGATATTCTCGGGCATGTCGGCGGTCGAGCGCTGATGACCGAGCGTTGCCACCGTGTCGCCCGCGGTCAGCGGCCGGCCGAGAAAGCTGCGCTTCAATGCTTCAGACGACCCTTGCAGCCGGACATTGTCCTTGGCCGGTGCGAACACAACGCGGGTGGCGGGCTTGGAAACCGCCTTGCGCACCTGCACGAAATCGGAGCTTCCGACGCCGGCATTGGCGCGCTGCAGACCGTCGAGCCGAATGATGTCGAGCCCGTGATCGTCGTCATATGGCCGGATCGCGCGCGCCGCGGTCGATCGTTTGCCGATGATCTCGATCACATCGCCTTCGTTGAGACCAAGCGCCTGCATTACCGCCTGCGGCACGCGCGCGATGCCACGGCCGCCCTCGGCCGGGGTCAGGATCGCCACTTGCAGGCGTTGGCTTGGGGTCTTGGCGTCCGCCATCGATCATCCTCTTGTCGCTTGAAACTCGTCCGCATCACGCCGGCAGGCCGTGCTTGGCACGAACAGGGTAGCGGACACGAGGGGCAATATGGACCCCGCGCGGCGATAAAAAAGGGCCGGACGTTGCCGCCCGGCCTTGAGTTTTGGAGAGGATGCCTCGAAAGGCAAGATCAATATTGCACTGCACCATCACCTTCGCAAGTGCAAAATCGCAGTGCAGCATGCTTTTCCCATCGAAACCTCAATCAATATGCTAGGTGACGGTCGGCTTTAGAGGGGATTCGTGCGGGGTGGAGCGTCGGCTTTCAGCGATTATGGCCGCCGATGTGGTTGGGTACAGCCGCTTGATGGGCGGCAATGAGGTCGGCACCCTGACCGCGCTAAAACAGCATCGCGCCGAAATGATCGATCCGTGCATCAGCAAATTCCAGGGACGGATCGTCAAGCTGAGCGGCGACGGCATGCTGGTCGAATTTCCAAGCGTGGTCAGTGCGGTCGAATGCGCCAGTTCGGTGCAGCGCGACATGCGCGACCGCAACGCCGATGTGCCGCAGGACCGGCGGATCGAGTTTCGCATCGGGGTCAATCTCGGCGACGTGATCGTCGACGAGGATGATATTTTCGGTGACGGGGTCAATGTCGCCTCGCGGCTGGAAGGGGTGGCCAAGCCCGGCGGCCTGGCCGTTTCGGGCGCCGTGCGCGACAATATCGGCAACAAGCTGGATCTTGTCTTTGAAGATATGGGCGAGCAGGACCTCAAGAATATCGAATTTCCGGTCCGCGCCTATAATGTCGTCATCGCCGACGGCCCGGCCAAAGCCGTTGCCGAGCCGGTCGAGGCCGACAAGCCGTCGATTGCCGTCCTGCCGTTCAACAATATGAGCGACGATCCGGGCCAGGAATTCTTTTCCGACGGCATTACCGAGGACATCATTACGGACCTCAGCAAGGTCAGCGGCCTGTTCGTGGTCGGGCGCAACACCAGTTTCACCTACAAGGGCAAAGCGGTCCAGCTTCAGCAAGTGGCGGCCGATCTCGGGGTCAAATGCGTGCTCGAGGGAAGCGTCCGCAAGGCCGGGCAGAGGGTGCGGGTCAATGCGCAGCTGATCGACGGTTCCAGCGGCGGCCATCTGTGGGCCGACCGCTACGACCGCGACCTGACCGACATCTTCGCGATCCAGGACGAAATCACCCAGGCGATCGTCGAGGAGCTCAAGATCAAGCTGCTGCCGCAGGAAAAGAAAGCCATCGGCCAGGTCCCAACCGGCAACGTCGAAGCCTATACTTACTACCTCAAGGGCCGGCAGTTCTTTCACAATTCGACCCGCGTGCTGCTGCGCCTGGCGCGGCAGATGTTTACCAAGGCTACCGAGATCGACCCGCTCTATGCGCGCGCCTATGCCGGGATCGCCATTTGCGACACACGGCTGGTCAATTGGTATCGCGCCGAAATTCCCACTGACGAAATACTCGCGGTCGCCGACAAGGCGCTATCGCTCGATCCCAATATCGCCGAGGCGCATGTCGCGCGCGGGCTGGCGCTGGGCAATGACGGGCATGGCGAGCAGGCGATTGCCGCGTTCGAGCGTGCACTAGCGACCGATCCCAACAACCATGACGCCCATGTCGCATTCGCCCGCTACCTCGTCACCCACGGCGATTTCCAGCGCGCCGCGCCTTTGTTCGAGCAAGCGATCAAGCTCAATGCAGAGGATTGGCAGAGCCCGATGCTGATCGACAACGTTCTCCTCGCGCTCGGCCGCAACCAGGAAGCGGATGAATATTCTCGGCTCGGCATCAAACGCGCCGAGGAGGAAATGCGCCTTCACCCAGAGAATTCGCGCCCCGCGCAATTGGGGGCGCCGACGCTGGCGCGGCTGGGCGAACGCGACAAGGCGCTCGAATGGCTTGAACGGACGCTGTTCCTCGACCCCGATGATCCGATCGTCACCTACAACGCCGCTTGCACCTATGCCTTGCTCAACGAATCCGACCTTGCCTTCGGTGCGCTCGAAAAATGGGCCAGCATTACCGGCAGCGAGCAGAAGATGTGGATCGAAAGCGATGCCGACATTGACTCGCTTCGCGATGACCCGCGCTTTGCCACGCTGATGGCGCGGCTGGAAAGCGCCCGCGCCACCGCCTGATCGGCCGCAACTCAATATTTGATCGACGCGGTTACCTTGCGCAGCAGCCAGCGGGGCAGCAGACGGTGGCCCTGCGCGCCGGCCTTGTTGACCAGCCCGGGGATCGCCACCGCGCGATTCTTGTCGAGCGCCATCAGCCCGAATGCGACGACATCTTCCGACCGCGCGCTCATTTTGTCGAAGGTGCCGTTGCTGGTGAACCCCGCGACTTCGCCGAATTCGGTCCTGGTCGGGCCGGGGCACAAGGCGGTGACCTTGATGCCCGTGGACCGGACCTCCTCATGCAAGGCCTCGGTGAAGCTCAGCACGAACGCCTTGGTCGCGAAATAGGTCGCCATGCCGGGGCCGGGCTGGAAGGCGGCGGTGCTGGCGACGTTGAGGATCGCGCCTGATCCTCGTTCGAGCATCGGTGCGAGCATCATGTGGCACAGATCGACCAGGGCGCCGCAATTGAGGTCGATCATGCTGCGCTGGCGGGGACCTTCGAGCGCGGCGAACTTTCCCCACAGGCCAAATCCGGCATTGTTTACAAGGACTTGGCAATGCTCGTCATGCGACGCCAAGTCCGCCGCAAGCGCCGCCGCGGCTCCGGGCTGGCCGAGGTCCATGGCCACCGCGCGAGCATTGCCAAGCTCCTTGGCGAGCGCCTCCAGCTTGTCCCGCCGCCGCGCGACGAGCACCAGTCGCTCGCCCCGTGCGGCGCATTGCCGCGCAAAGTCCACGCCCAGCCCGGCCGACGCGCCGGTGATCAGGGTTACTGCGCTGGTCAGGCGACGGTCGCCTTGACGATGCTGCCCGGATTGCGGACCGGCTCGCCGGTCGGGAGCGCGTCGACATGCTCCATGCCGCTCTCGACCTCACCCCACACGGTGTATTGATTGTCGAGGAAGCCGGCGTCGGTGAAGCAGATGAAGAACTGGCTGTTGGCGCTGTTGGGGCTCGACGAACGCGCCATCGAGCAGGTGCCGCGAACGTGCCGCTCACTTGAGAATTCGGCCTTCAGGTCGGGCTGCTGGCTGCCGCCCATGCCGGTGCCGGTGGGATCGCCGCCCTGCGCCATGAAGCCGGGGATCACGCGATGGAACACCACGCCGTCATAGAAACCTTCGGTGGCAAGCGCCGCGATCCGCTCGACATGGCCCGGCGCGAGGTCGGGGCGAAGCTTGATCACGACGTCGCCGCCGGTCGAAAGGGTGAGGGTCAGGGTGTTGGCATCGGCCATGAAGCGTCTCCGAAAAAGGGGTCAGCGGCGGCCTTTAAGGCCCAAGCGCGGGTTGCGCCAGAGGCGGCGCGGCCATAGGAGGACGCGCGAGCGCTAGCAGGGGAGTGGCAGATGAGCGAACGCGACGACATCGCCGCCCCGACGCTCGATCCGGCCGTGCTTGAGCCCGCCCCGCCCGAAATGCAGCGTGCCGCGGTGATGGACGAGGACGACCGGCTGCGTCCCGACTTCGTTGCCAAGGTGCTCGACGCGGTCGAGGCCGGCGACAATGAAACCGCCCGCCAAATGGTCGAGCCGCTCCACCCGGCCGATGTCGCCGATCTGATCGAGCTTGCCGCTGGCGACGAACGCGAGGGGCTGGTCGCCGCGCTCGCCGGGATCGTCGACGCCGACGTCTATGCCGAATTGAACGAGCATGTCCGCGAGACATTGATCGACGAGATGGACGCCGCCCAGGTCGCCGACCTCGCCGGACAGCTCGACACCGACGATGCCGTCGCGATCATCGAGGACATGGACCGCGCCGAGCAGCAGGCGGTGCTGTCGGCGATGGAGCCCGACGATCGCGCCGCGGTCGAGGAGGCGCTGACTTACCCGGAGGAGACCGCCGGCCGACTGATGCAGCGCGACCTGATCGCGGTGCCCGAGCATTGGAGCGTCGGCCACGTCATCGACTATCTTCGCTCGGGCGACGATCTGGCCGATGAATTCTGGGAAGTGTTCGTGGTCTCGCCGGCCCATCACCCGGTCGGCACGTGCCGGCTCTCGACTATCCTCCGCTCGCCCCGCACGATCCGCGTCAGCGACATCATGCTGCGCGATCAGACCCTGATCCCGGTCGATCTCGACCAGGAGGAAGTCGCGCTCAAGTTTCAGAAATATGCGCTCATTTCGGCGGCGGTGATCGATCCGTCGGGGCGGCTGGTCGGCATGATCACGGTCGACGACATCGTCCACATCATCCAGGAGGAAGCCGGCGAGGATGTGCTGTTGCTGTCCGGCGCGGGTGACGGCGACATCAACGAGCCGGTGTTCGAAACCTACAAGTCGCGCGTCCGCTGGCTTGCGGCGAATTTGATGACCGCCTTGGTCGCCTCGTCGATTATCCGCATGTTCGAGGATTCGATCGAGCGGCTGGCGGTGCTGGCGGTGCTGATGCCGATCGTTGCCGGGGTCGGTGGCAATGCCGGCACCCAGACGCTGGCGGTCACCGTCCGCGCCATCGCCACCAACCAGCTGACCGGTTCCAACCGCTGGCGCGCGGTCGGGCGCGAGATGCGGGTTGCCGCAATGAACGGGCTGACCATCGCACTGCTGGTCGGCACCGCCGTCACTTTGCTGCTCGGCTCGGCCCAGTTGGGGATGGTGATCGCCGCCGCAATGCTGGCCAATATCGTCGTCGCCGGGCTCGCCGGGGTGCTCGTGCCGCTGGGCATGGAGCGCGCCGGTGCCGATCCGGCGGTCGCCTCCTCCGTGTTCGTGACGATGGTCACCGACTCGATGGGCTTCCTCGCCTTCCTCGGCCTCGCGACATGGGTCGGGCTGGTGCCGTAAGGGTTGAAACAGCGCGACTTTCCGCCCAGTCCAGCCCCGTGCCGCTCCATCTCTCCAAGGTCGCTTTCTCCTGCGCCAGCGTCGAGACGCTCGAACGCCGCGTGATCGCGCGGTCGAGCGGCGGCGAGATGCGCGTGCCCACCCGAATGCGCCCCAAGCGCGCCGACGAACTGGTCGGCGGCGCGCTCCACTGGATCGTCAAGCACCGCATCGTCGCCCGGCAGGAGATCTTGCGGCTCGAGGATCGCAAGGACGGCCGCATCGACATCGTCTGCTCGGATCAATTGGTGATCGTCGCCGCGAGTCCCAAGCGCGCCCACCAGGGCTGGCGCTACCTCGAGCATGACGCCGCCCCCGGCACCGACGCCGACGAGTCCGGAATGAGCGAACTCCCCCCGCGCATGTACGCCAAGCTGGCGGGACTGGGGTTGGTCTAGTAGGCTTCCCGGGCCCGGTTAAACCGCAAGACTGGAGACTGGCATGAAGACAATTGCATTGGTCGGATTGGCGGCTCTTCCGCTGCTCGCTAGTTGCGATCAGGGTCCGTCGTCATCCGGCGGTTCGGGTCAGGAGGGACGAGGTCGTTATTCTGGCATCGGCATCTATGAGGCGGGGCGTCTCTGGGCGCAAATCAAACTCGATCCGGCCACGCAGCCAGCTGGAAAAGCAGGTCTGTCCGATGATGAGCATGTCATCGTGGTCGTCGATAATCGCTCGGGCGAGGTCCGCCAGTGCGGTGATCATAGCGGAATTTGCTTCGCGATGAATCCGTGGTCGCGCGGGCGCGACGCGACTTCGCTTCCACTCGCGCTCGATAAAACGGCTGCCGAATTGGATGCCGAACAGGAGGAAGCGGCGCGGTCACCGACCGAGTCGACACCAGCGAACTAACGGCAGCCCGAGACGCTGGCCGATCCCTTGGTGGTAACGATGCACGACGGCTTGCCCGACAGGCTCACGGCGGCAACCCCGAGCGCGTCGACCTTGGCGGTGCCGGTCGCGGTCAGCTTGACGATTGCCGGTCCTTGCGCGCCGATCACCGCATCTTTCACGATCAGGTCTTCGCCGTCGAGCGCCGAGCTGCCGCGCACGATCGCGGTCAGCTTGAGCGCCTTGCCCGCCAGCCGCGCGCTCGCCGCGCCCGCCAGTGCCAGGTGGAACTGGTCGACCTCGACTTGGGTAATCGCGATCGATCCCGCGCCTTGCGCCGATGCCTCGAATTTCAGCCCGCGCACCTGGTTGATGTTAAGGCTGCCTGCGCCGTTGACGAACACCGCGGTCAGTTCGTGGGTGCCGATCAGCACTTCGACCGGGCCCGCCGATTCGCCCGGATAGCCGCCCCATGACGCCGATTTCTTGGTTCGAACGATCAGGGTCCGCCCTTCAACCACGATGTCGACCGGATCGAGCGCGCGCATCGATCCCCTGGCCCTGGCGAACGGTGGCGCGCCGACCGTCAGCATGACCTTGTAATCGCCATCGACCCGCACCCGGTCGAACCCGGACACGCCGAAATTGCGTTCGGCGGCGGCGGCCGGCGCGGCGGACAAAAGTAACGCGGCGAGGATGAGCTGTTTCATAGCCTCACTCTCGCCGCCTTATGGTTAAGGACCGGTTACCGCCATCGCGTCACCCGCCAGCGCGTCACCCGCAAGTGACGTTGCCCGATCCGGCCTTGCTGATTTCGCATTTGGCCCCGCCGCTGATCGCGACGTTGCCCGATCCCTTGATCTGGATCTTGCCGCTGTCGCTCGCACTGGCGTTGACATTGCCGGATCCGGCAATCGCCACATCGGTGGTCTCGGCCACGAGTCCGGAGGCATCGACATTGCCGGATCCGGCAATCACGATCTTGGTGGATCGGGCTTTTCCGGCCGCCCCGACCTTGCCGGATCCAGCAATCGTGAGGTCGATCACCCCTCCATCGACCGCTGCGAGATGGAGCTCGCCTGATCCGGCAACCTTCCCCTGGAAATCGCCCTCGACCCGGTTGATCGTGATCTCGCCCGATCCGGCTATCACCGCGCCGTGCAGCATTGCCGTGGTGACGGTGAATTGCGCCTTGTCCCGCTTGCCCCAGCGCCACCGTTCGTTCTTCTTCGGCATGATCTTGAGCGTACCATTCTCGACCACCACCTCGGTCTGATCGAGCAGTTTCTCGCCACCGGTGGCGCTCACACCGGGCGCTCCGCCGGTGGTGACCGTAACGTCATACGACCCCGCGACCACGATCTTGTCGAATGCGCCGACCTGGTAGGTCCGGCTCACGGACGATCCCGCATCGCGCTCCTCGGCATCGGCCCCGGAATGACAAGCCGAAGCGGCAAGCGCGGCGACGGCAATGGCAAACGTGCGAATCATCTCATCCTCCTATCGGCGTATTACAAGCCTAATACAGCAATACGATGGTCGCACGCAACCCAAAACAAAAAGGGCGCCCCGAAGGAGCGCCCTGATTGGTGACGAAAGATGGGCGCGTTACGCCGCTTCAGCCTTCGCCTTGTTGTGGATCGCGGCGGCCTTGTTCAGGATCTCGAGAATCTGGACCAGCGCGGTTTTCTCGTCGGTCTCTTCCATCGCGCCAAGCTCGCGCGCCAGGCGCGACGAGGCGGCTTCGAAGATCTGCCGTTCCGAATAGCTCTGCTCTGGCTGGTCGTCGGCGCGGAAGAGGTCGCGGGTCACTTCGGCGATCGAGGTCAGGTCGCCCGAATTGATCTTGGCCTCATATTCCTGCGCGCGGCGCGACCACATGGTGCGCTTGACCTTGGGCTTGCCGGTCAGCGTCTCGAGCGCGTCCTTCATCGTCTTGTCGCTCGACAGCTTGCGCATTCCGACCGCATCGGCCTTGCCGACCGGGACACGGAGCGTCATCCGCTCTTTCTCGAAGCGCAAGACGTACAGGTCGAGGCTGGTGCCGGCGATTTCGGTGTTTTGCAGTTCGACCACGCGGCCGACGCCATGCTTGGGATACACGACAAAATCACCCACATCGAAGCTCAGTGCCTTCGCTGCCATTATTTGACCTTTCTGTTGACCAGGACGGGAGTGCACCAATCTGCCGCATCGTCCCCCAAAACGACCCGCGGTCGAGGTGCCCTACGTCCGGATTTCCTGCAAAACTCGAGGCCGCCGCAGAATGCGCCGCCTTCACCGATGATTATATAGCAGCAAATTGCTCAAATTTCCAGTCCAAGCTGGATCGGCGTGCCGGTGTCATCATTTTGTAGCGAATGCAGTCCCAGCCCGAGCAGGCGGATGCCCCTCGGCACCGGCATCAGCCGCGCCAGCAACTCCTGACCTGTCGCCGTGAACGTTGCCTGATCGCCAATCGAAATCGCCATGCTCTTCGACCGGGTGATCATGGTGAAATCGGAAAATTTGACCTTGAGTGTCACCGTCCGCCCCCTGACATCGGCGCGTTCGACCCGCGCCCAAGCATAGCCCGCGACCCGCTCCAGCTCGGCGGCGAGCGCGGCGGGGTCGCTCAGATCACTGTCGAAAGTGCGCTCGGCGCTGACTGATTTATACGGCCGGTCTGATCTCACCTCGCGCTCGTCGATGCCGCGGGCGATGCGCCAGTACCAGCCGCCAGAGCTTCCGAAATGCGCTTCCAGCTCGGTCAGCGACCAGGCCGCGAGGTCGGCGCCAAGGTGGATTCCAAGACGCTCCATCTTCGCCGCGGTGACCGGCCCGACCCCGTGAAAGCGCTTGACCGGCAAGGTCGCGACGAACGCCGCGCCGTGGGGCGGTGCTATCACGCAAATGCCGTCGGGCTTGTTCTGGTCGGACGCCAGCTTGGCAATGAATTTGCAGTAACTCACCCCGGCCGAGGCGGTCAGCCCGGTATCGGCCTTGATTCGCGCCCGGATGTCTTCGGCGATG